>JBFHLI010000103.1:0-11133 GCA_041594935.1 Gammaproteobacteria bacterium
CCCTCGAGCGCGCGCAGGTCCTCCACCGCCTCACTCACCGCCGCATCGAGCGCGAGGCCCATCTTGAGGTAGGCGACGACCGCCCGCGCGGTGCCGGCACGCATCGTCATCTCCCCCGCGCCGGTGCAGGCGCAAGCACCGTAGCGACGGTCGGCGTAAAAGCCGGCCCCCGCAATCGGGCTATCGCCGAGCCGACCGGGGTACTTCCAGCCCCACCCCGAGGTGCTGGTGCCGGCCACGATGTTGCCCTTGCTGTCGCAGGCGATGAACACCGTCGTATCACGCCTGGTCTCCGGATCGACGGTGTGTCGGCAAAGGTCGACGAGCGGCGCCTGCGGCCAGCGCGCGCGGTCCGCGGGCGAGACCTCGCGCTCGAACCAGGCGCGCCAGCCCGCGCGGGTCTCCTCCACGAGTAGCTCGGTCTCGGTCGCCCCGATCTCGCGGGCGAAGCGTGCCGCCCCTTCGCCGACCAGGAGCTCGTGGGGGAGACGCTCCATCACCGCCCGCGCCACGCTAACCGGATGAGCAAAGCCCCGCAGCGCGCCCACCGCGCCGGTCCGCAGGGTTGCACCGTCCATGACCCCGGCATCGAGCTCGACCTCGCCGATCAGGTTGGGCCAACCGCCCTTGCCGACGGTGCGCACCGACTCATCGGCCTCGACCCGGCGAATCCCGGCCTCGATCGCATCGAGCCCGGGTTCTCCCCGGGCAAGCCGCTCGACCGCGGCCGCGACGCCGCTGGCGCCCTCGTTGTTGGTGATCAAGATCACGGCTTCCCCCTCATCGCCTGGTCACCCGCGCGCGAGGTACGTATCGAAGCGAATGCGCCGGTGCGATCGCCCCCGGATAGCCGCCATCGGCCTCCGCCCGGCGCCATGATAGCGCGACCGGCGGTTACCGCACCGAGTCGGCCGTGTATTCTGTCCGCCGGTGCGCTCGGGTTTCGGTGGAGCCGAAGACGGTGATCATTCAGCGGTATCTGTTTCGCGAGGTCTTCCAGACCTTCCTCGCGGTGCTTGCAATCTTGGTGCTGGTCTATCTCAGCCACCGCTTCGTGAGCTACCTCGCAGACGCGGCGGCGGGGGCCGTCTCGAGCGACCTGATCTTCGAGCTCCTCATCCTGAAAGGGCTGGAGAACGTCGGTACGTTGCTGCCGCTTGCGTTTTACGTCGCGACCCTGCTCGCGCTGGGGCGCCTGTACAAGGACAGTGAGGTGGTGGCGATGATTGCCGGCGGGATCGGCTTGCCGAAGCTCGCCCAGGCCGTCTTCTGGACGTCGATCGCGCTCGCCGCGGTGGCGCTGGTGCTCACGCTCTACGTAGCTCCGCTGGTCGCCACCCTCCAGCAGGACACGCTCGCCCGGGCCCGCGAGGAGTCCGAGATCACGGGCCTGTATCCGGGTCGGTTCAAGGTATTTCCGAGCGGCGAGCAGACAGTCTATGTTCAGCAGATCGCACCGGACCGCCGCAGCATGCACAACGTCTTCGTGCAAACCCGAAAGCGCAACCGAGACGAGATTCTTGTCGCGGACTCGGCCTATCAGCGGATCGAGGGGGTCGACGCACGCCGTTACATCGTCCTGGAGAACGGCCATCGCTACACCGGTACTCCCGGCGAGGTGGACTTCGTGATCACTCAATTCGAGACCCACGCCATTCTCCTCGACCGCGGCAAGCCTCAGCCCGAGTTTCAGAAGCACGGGACCTTCTCGACCATGGAGCTGATCGGCTCCGACGATCGCGCGCTCAAAGCCGAGCTGCAATGGCGACTCTCGCTTCCGATCACGCTAGTGGTCCTCGCGATGCTGGCAGTGCCCCTCGCACGGACCTCGCCGCGACAGGGCAAGTACGCGAAGCTTTTCACTGCCCTTGCGATTTACTTCGCGTACAACAATGCTATCGGCGTATTCCAGAAATTCGTGGAGCGGGGCGATCTGCCGCCGGCGGTAGGAGTCTGGCCGGTGCACGGGGTGATGGCTCTCGTCGTCGGTGGCCTGTTGCTCGCGCAAGCCGCCCCGCCCGGACACCTGCTGGGGCGCCTGCGGCGGATCCGATGGCGAAACCCGAAGGTCTAGCGCATCAATCTCCCCGGGACACCGGGGCAGATCGGCACGGAGCGCGGGAGGAGGATATGGCGGCTCAGGTCGAGGGCATCAAGTTCCTGAATCGAAATCTGCCGAGCTTTGCGGTCGAAGAGGCGAGGCGCATCGCGCGCGAGCAGTTCGGCCTCGAAGGCGAGCTCGAACTGCTCGTGAGCGAGCGCGACCAGAATTTCCGCATCACGAGCCCGGGGGGAGGTGACGGCTACGTGCTCAAGCTTGCCAACGTCGACGAGGACCCCGGGGTGGTCGACCTGCAGACCGCCGCTCTGCGGCACATTGAGCGGCACGATCCATCGCTGCCGGTGCCGCGGGTGATACCGAGCCGCGACGGTGAGCCGAGCACGATGGTGCGTGCGCGCGAGGGTACCCAGCACATCGCCCGGGTGCTCACCTACCTGCCGGGGATGCTGCTCGAGGAGGCCGAGAACACTCCCGAGCTGCGGCGCAATCTGGGCACGCTGATGGGCCGCGCCGACCTGGCTTTGCGGGGCTTCTTCCACCCCCATGCCCGCCACCCGCTGCTCTGGGACACGATGCGCTGCCCCGAGCTGCGGGTCCACACTCGACACGTCGGGGATGCGGAGGCGCGGCGCAACGTCGAGTCGGTGCTCGATCACATGGACGCGGTGGTGCTCGCCCAGCTCGCCGGCTGCCGCAATCAGATCATTCACAACGATGCCCACGGCAACAACGTGCTGGTGGATCCGGATCGAACCGATCGGGGCATCGGTCTTCTTGATTTCGGCGACATGTTATACGGTCCGCTGGTGGTCGAGGTCGCCAACGCGGCGGACAGCGTCGCCGCCCATGCCGAGGATTCGGTCCGCGCCCTGGCGGAGGTGGCGGCGGGATTCGACCGGGTGTTGCCGCTCGAGGAGCTGGAGCTCGACCTGCTCTACGATGCCTATCTGGCCCGGCTCGCGATCACCGCGACCATCATCGCCTGGCGCAAGGCGGTTACCCCCGGGCAGCCCGCGTACCTGCCCGAGTACGAGGCGCCGTGCTGGGCTGCGATCGATCGAATGATGTCCCGCGGGCGGCGCGCAGTGCGCTCGCAGCTGCGCGAGGTATGCCGGTTTCCCCCCCACTGTCCGAGCCCGCCCGCGCCGAGCCCGCCCAACGATGTTGGCGAGCTGCTCGCGCGCCGGCGACGGGTGCTCGGCCGGAGCCTGTACCTGTTCTACGACCCGCCGCTGCACGTGGAACGCGGACTCGGCCCGTGGCTGTACGGGGCGGACGGACGCCCCTACCTCGACGCTTACAATAACGTGCCGGTGGTCGGGCACTCGCATCCGCAGGTGGTCAGGGCGCTCAGCCGCCAGGCGGCGGCGCTGAACACGAACACCCGTTACCTGTACCGCAGCGTGCTCGATTACGCCGAGCGACTTGGTGCGGTCCTGCCCGGCGAGCTCTCGGCGTGCCTGTTCGTCAACTCCGGGAGCGAGGCGAACGACGTGGCCTGGCAGATGGCGAAGCTCCTCACCGGGCGCGGCGGGGCGCTCGTGATGGAGCACGCCTACCATGGCATCACCGCGGCGACGGCCGAGCTTTCACCATACGATACGACGAAACCGCTGGCACCGCACGTGCGCACCCTGATCGCCCCCGACCCCTACCGCGGCCCGTATCGACACGGAGACCCCGACCTTGCCGCGCGCTACGCGGCTGATGCCGATCGCGCGCTCGCGGAGCTCGCCGAGCAGGGGCACGAGGTGGCCGCATTCATGGTGGACACCTCCTTTTGCAGCAACGGCATTCCCGAGGTGCCGCCGGGTTATCTCGCCGCGGTCTGTGCCAAGGTGAAGGCGGCCGGGGGCCTGGTGATCGCCGACGAGGTCCAGGCCGGTTTCGGACGGCCCGGAAGTCACTTCTGGGGCCACACCGCTCACGGCGTGGTTCCCGACATCGTGACGCTGGGCAAACCGGTCGCCAACGGCTACCCGCTCGGGGTGGTGGTCACCACCCTCGACGCCCTCGACGAATTCGGCCGGGCGACCGGCTTGTTCAGCACCTTCGGCGGAAACCCGGTCGCGTGCGCGGCCGGGCTCGCGGTGCTCGACGTCATCGAGGAGGAGGGGTTACTCCCGCGCGCAAAAGCCACCGGAGATCACCTGCTGGAGGGCATTCGCGGTCTCATGAGCGGTCACCGAATCGTCGGCGATGTGCGCGGCCAGGGGCTGCTGGTCGGGGTGGAGCTCGTGCGGGACCGGAAGACGCGAGCGCCGGCCGGCGCCGAGACGAAGCAGCTGCTCAACATCCTGCGCGACAACGGGGTGCTGATCGGCCGCGAGGGACCCCACGGCAATGTGCTCAAGATTCGCCCCTCGCTCGCCTTCGGCCCCGAGCACGCCGACCGGCTCGTGGCGGCCCTCGAGCGCTCTCTCGCCGCCCTCGTGATACCCACCTGGACCTCGGCGAAACCACCCACCTAGACATCATGTTTTGACCTGCCCTCCTCAATGTGGCTCTGTGTTGGTGGCATTTTGCCGTCCTCAACATGACCCACGTGCGTTGAGGACGGGCAGGTCAAAACATGATGTCTAGCGGGGACGCCTAATTGACCACCAGCTCCCGCGGGGCGTGGCTCACCGGCTCGCACGCGCCCTCGGTCACGATGGCGGTCTCCCCGAGCGACATCGCGAGACCGGTGGCGTCGTCGAGCAGGATCATATGTAGGAAGAAGACCATGCCGGGGGCAAGAACCTGCGGGTTCCCGGTCCACAACATCGGCCAGTCCATCCACGTCGGAGGGTAGGTCGCCCCCATGGTGTACCCGCACGCCTTGAGACCGGCATGCCCGTAGCCCGCGCGCGTCAGCACCCGGGCGTGGGTATCGTAGACCTCACCGGCCGTGTTACCCGCTCGCAGTCTCGCCTGCGATGCATCGAGGGCGTCGCGACAGGCCTCGAACATGCCGCGCTGCGCCCGGCTCGCCCGCCCGGTCACCACGACCCCCATGCCGGCGACGTGATAATGGCGATAGGAGGCGGCAAACTCGTGCTGCACCTGGTCTCGCGCGCCGATCACGTTCTTGCCGGTGTGGTAACGCACGAACAGCGCGTCCTCGCCTGCGCCCATCGGCCATCGGCTGGCGCTCGGATCGCCGTCGCCGCGCAGGATGACATCGAGCATCTCACCGTAGACGTTGCCGAGGAACTCCCCCGGAATCGAGCGCGCGTTGGCCACCCCCCACGCCCGGTCGCACAGCTCGCCCGCCTTGCGCACGTACTCGAGCTCGGCCGGACTCTTGACGAGACGAAGCAGACGCACGAGGTCCGAGGCGTCCACCGGAAGGCAAAAACCCTCGAGCGCCGCGTCCACTCGCTTGCCGCGCTGCGCGGTGAGCCCATAGGCGTGGTATTCGATGCCGATCCGTTTCGCCCGACCCCCGAGCTCGTCGATGACCTGGCGCAGGTCCAACGCTGGGTCGGCGTCTTCGCGGTCCTCCCACACCCGAATATCCTCGACCACCGAGGTGAGCCGGGCCTGGATCCGGTCCGTCGGGCGAACCAGCAACACCATCTCGCCGTCGGCGCGAAGGTACCCGCACTGGAACATCGTGTAGCCCGAGGTGTCGTAGCCGCAGAGGTAATACAGGCTCTCCTGGCGGAACAGAACCAGGCCCTCCAGGTCTTGTCGCACCATCTCGGCACACGCGAGCCGCCGCCGTTCCGCATACTCCTCGTGAGAGAATTGCAGGCCCAACCTACCCTCCCGGAGGCGAGCCGCGCTCGCCCCCGTTGCGATCAATCCCTGAAGTTCACGTACTGGAGCGGCAGACCGACATCGAGCTCCCGGAGTCGCGCGATCACCGCCTGGAGATCGTCGCGCTTCTTGCCCGAGACCCGCAGCCGGTCCCCTTGAATGGAGGCCTGCACCTTGAGCTTGGAGGATTTCACCTCCTTGACCAGCCGCCGGCACAGCTCCTGATCGAGCCCCTGGCGGATGGTGATGCGCTGGCGTGCCTGCCGGCCCGTCACCTCGGGCTCGCCCACCGCGAGACAGGCGATATCGATCCCGCGCTTCACGAGTCTCGACTTCAACATGTCGAGCATCTGCTGGAGCTGGAAGTCAGACTCCGAGACGCTCGTGATCACCGCCTCCTCGCGCTCGAAGCGCGAATCGGTGCCCTTGAAATCGAAGCGGTTGGTGACCTCCCGATTGGCCTGGTCCACCGCATTGCTCACCTCGTGCATGTCCACCTCAGAGACCAGGTCGAATGTTGGCATGGCTGCTCGCTCCCCCGCGGTTGCGCCGTGTGTTGACGCGATGATACGAAATTCGACGCCCGGAGATGAGGCCCACCGCGCGAATAGACGTCCCCTCAATGTTTTCCTTCCCGGGCCGATAACCTTCGGGACGGGGAATCAGGCCTCATCATGCTCGCTCAAAAGACCACCAGGCTCCCGAGCGCGGAGGAGCCCTGCGAGAATCGAAGTCCAGTGCTCTCGCCCGACCTGGAGGCAGAGGTCGAGGCGAGACGCACCCGTGCGCTCTTCGCGCAGTCCGGCATCGGGCTGGCGGTGAACATTCTCGTCGCCGGCGGACTCGGGTGGATGCTCCGTGACGCGGTGCCCCTGGGGCTGCTGCTTGCCTGGCTCGGGGGGATCGGCACGTTAACTGCGGTCAGAGGCCTCATGCTCGCACGCTACCGAGCGGGGGGCGGGGCGGAAAGCAACTCGGCCCGATGGCGCGCCCGGCTCTGGGCGGGGGTGGCGTTGAGCGGTGGCCTGTGGGGATTGACCTGGCCCCTGTTCATGCCGCATTGCTCGGAGCCGCAGCAGCTCCTGCTCGCGGTGGTGCTGTGCGGCATGGCGGCCGGCGCGCTCCCGGTGCTCGCGAGCGTGTTCTCGGTCTATGTCACCTTCCTCGGGCTCTCGCTGGGTCCCCCGGTTGCGTGGCTGTTTCTCCCCGGCGGCGGGCAGCAGCTCATTTTCGGTGGCGTCGTGGTCGTGTTCATTGTCGCGATGGCGGTGGTGGCGCGGAGATTCGACCGGAGCTTCTCCGAATCGACTCGCGCCGACCTGCAGCACGATGTGATATTCAAACGGCTGCTCCGTTCCTATCGGCGGCAGAGCGGCACGAACCACGAGCTCATGGCGGAAATCGATCGCCGCGAACGCACGGAATCGATGTTACGCCGGAGCGAGGCCTATCAGTCGGCCCTGTTCGAGCATTCGCCGGTTGCCCTGTTCGTGAGCGACTGGAGCCACGTCAAGTCAATGCTCGACGACCTGCGCCGCGACGGGGTGAGAGATCTCCGCGCGTACTTCGAGGACCGCCCCGACGCGCTGCGGGAGGCGGCCAGGCGCATGGTACCGCTCGATGTGAACGCCCGGGGGGTCGAGATCTACCGCGCTCGGGACAAGCAGGACTACCTCGAACGGTTCAAGGTTTACGTCGAAGAAATCGAGTGGGCCCCACTTTGCGGGGTGCTCGAGGCCCTGGACGCTGGCGAGCGCCGCGAGACCCACGAGACGCCCGAGCTGGCGTACGACGGGCGCGCCATGTGGGTGCGTATCACGCGCGAGATCCCCGAACCCTACGCCGATACCTGGGAGGTGGTGATCGAGACGGTGATCGACATCACCGAGGAGAAGCGAGCGCTCGCGGCGCTCAGTGAGAGCGAGGAGCGATTTCGGGCGATGGCCGAGGGGTCGATTCAGGGGATCCTGGTCCACCGCGATTGGAAGCCGCTGTTCGTCAATCAGGCCTACGTCGACCTCCTCGGCTTCGACTCCGCCGACGAGGTGCTGGCGCAGCGCACGATCGCCGACCATCAGGCCCCGCACGAGCGCCTGCGGATGTGGTCCTTCCAGAAGGACCGGATGCAGGGCAAGGAAGCACCGCGGCGTTACGAGTACGAGGCGGTGCGCAAGGACGGTACCCGTCGGATCCTGGAAAACTCGGTCCGGGTCGTGAACTGGAACGGCGAGCCCGCCATCCAGCGCACGGTGGTGGACGTCACCGAGCGCCGGCAGTACGAGACGGAGCTCAAGCGCCTCGCCGCCACCGACTCGCTCACCGGAGTGGTGAACCGTCGGCACCTACTCGAGCAGGGAAACCGGGAGATCGAGCGGGCGCGCCGATACGGCCAGCCCCTCACCCTGCTGCTGCTCGACATCGATCACTTCAAGGCGGTCAACGACAAGTTCGGGCATGCGGTCGGCGACCTTGCCTTGGTCAAGTTCGCCCAGTGCTGCCAGGCCGCCCTGCGAGGCCCGGACGTTCTCGGCCGGATCGGCGGCGAGGAATTCGCGGTGCTCCTGCCCGCCACCGCCGAGCCCGGCGCCAGGGTCTGCGCCGAACGCCTGCGCCGGGATGTGTCCGAGCTCGAGATAGAGACCGAGAGTTTTCCGCTGCGCCTCACCGTCAGCATCGGGCTCGCGCCCTACGTGGATGGCGATACGTCGATCGGCGACACCGTCAAGCGCGCCGACCGTGCCCTCTATGAGGCCAAGCGCAGCGGACGCAATCGCGTGATATCGAGCACCGCGACCCTGATCGATTTCTCACCCGCACCGCTGAACGCCAAGGAAGGCAACTCCGCCGGCTGAGCCCCGGCCGGCCCCGGCTCGCGCAAGGCCCCTCGCAACCGGGGCGAAGACCCTCCCTGACCGGCGCGCACGCCGGCGCCGAATGCGACCGTCTCCGCCCCCCGCAGGGGACTTGAATTTTTCCGGATCATCCCCACCCTAGGCTCGCCCGGCGCGGACCGTCCGCGCCGCGGGCGATCGAGCCAGGTCTTACTCAGAAGAACGGGAGGTTTTCAGCCATGGCAAAGAGCAAACTCAACATTCGACCCTTGCACGACCGGATCATCATCGAGCGTGAGGAGGAGGAACGTACCTCCCCCGGCGGCATCGTGATCCCGGACTCGGCGGCGGAAAAACCGATCAAGGGCAAGGTCAAGGCGGTCGGTAAGGGCAAGATTCTCGAGAGCGGCGAGATACGGCCGCTCGACGTCAAGGTGGGCGACCGGGTGCTGTTCGGCAAGTACTCGGGCACCGAGGTCAAGGTGGGCAGTGACGAGCTGCTGGTGATGCGCGAAGAAGACATCATGGCGATCATCGAGGGTTGACGCCCTCCTCCCCCTTTGGCTAACGATTTCAAGGAGACAAGGCAATGAGCGCGAAAGAGGTACGATTCAGCGAGGAGTCGCGGCACCGCCTGATGGCGGGAGTCAATGTGCTGGCCAACGCGGTGCGGGTAACGCTCGGCCCCAAGGGCCGCAACGTGGTGCTCGAGAAGAGCTTCGGTTCCCCCACCGTCACCAAGGACGGGGTGTCGGTCGCGAAGGAGATCGAGCTCAAGGACAAGTTCGAGAACATGGGGGCCCAGATGCTCAAGGAAGTCGCCTCCAAGACGTCCGACGTGGCCGGTGACGGAACCACCACCGCGACGGTGCTTGCCCAGGCCATGCTGCGCGAAGGGATAAAAGCAGTGACCGCGGGCATGGACCCGATGGACTTGAAGCGCGGCCTCGACCGGGCCGTGGACGCGGCGGTGGACGCACTCAAGTCCCTGTCCAAGCCCACGTCGGGCAGTAACGCGATCGCCCAGGTCGGCACGATCTCGGCCAACGGCGACGCCGACATCGGCAAGATCATCGCGGACGCGATGGACAAGGTCGGCAAGGAAGGCGTCATCACCGTCGAGGAAGGCTCGACACTGGAAAACGAGCTCGAGCTGGTCGAAGGCATGCAGTTCGATCGCGGCTATCTCTCGCCGTACTTCATCAACAATCAGGACGCGATGAGCGCCGAGTTGGAGAACCCGTACATCCTCCTGCACGACAAGAAGATCTCGAACGTTCGAGACCTCCTGCCGGTGCTCGAGGCGGTTGCCAAGGCGAGCAAGCCGCTGCTGCTGATCGCGGAGGACGTCGAGGGCGAGGCGCTCGCAACCCTGGTGGTGAACAACATGCGCGGCATCGTCAAGGTCACGGCGGTGAAGGCGCCCGGGTTCGGCGACCGCCGCAAGGCGATGCTCGAGGACATGGCGGTCCTCACCGGCGGTAAGGTTGTCTCCGAGGAGGTGGGACTCAGCCTCGAGAAGGCGACCCTTGATGACCTCGGAACCGCGAAGAAGGTACAGGTCACCAAGGAAGCCACCACCATCGTCGATGGAGCCGGCAAGAAGGTCGACATCCAGGGCCGGATCAAGCAGATCAAGAAGCAGGTCGAGGAGACGACCTCGGACTACGACCGTGAGAAGCTCGAGGAGCGGGCCGCCAAGCTCTCGGGCGGCGTCGCGGTCATCAAGGTCGGCGCCGCGACCGAGGTCGAGATGAAGGAGAAGAAGGCGCGGGTCGAGGACGCGCTGCACGCAACGCGGGCCGCGGTCGAGGAGGGCATCGTCGCCGGCGGCGGCGTCGCGCTGATCCGAGCGCTGCAGAAGATCTCCGAGCTGAAGGGCGCAAACGCCGACCAGGAGATGGGAATGACCATCGCCCGTCGCGCGATGGAGGAGCCGCTTCGCCAGATCGTGCGCAACGCCGGGGCCGACGGCTCCGTCGTTCTCGCCAAGATAGCGCCGGGCGAGGCCAACTACGGCTTCAACGCGGCCACCGAGGAGTACGGCGACCTCGTCAAGATGGGTATTCTCGATCCGACCAAGGTGGTACGCACCGCGCTGCAGAACGCCGCATCCATCGCGGGGCTGATGATCACCACCGAGGCGATGGTGGCGGAGCTGCCGAAGAAGGAGAAGGCACCCGCGATGCCGGGCGGCGGCGGCATGGAAGACTTCGATATGTAGGAGTGCGGCCCTCGTGCATCACCCGGGGGCAGATCGCAAGATCTGTCCCCGGTGTGATCGCGCGCGGACCCCCGCAAGCACGATCCCCTACGTACCTTCGATCTCGAAGGCTCACTGTCTTGCGACACCTCCGGCGCCGCATGAGCCAACCCGGATACTTCACCAAGGCGCCCACCAGTCCGACAGACTGCCAGCCTGGATATTTCACCAAGGATCCGGGGCGATGGCGACGGATAGGCGAGTCCGGACGCCGGGCTGGAGCGCAAGGGATA
>JBFHLI010000104.1:0-11118 GCA_041594935.1 Gammaproteobacteria bacterium
CAACGCTACCACCGCATTCGCCTGGCGCACGCTCGGGCCGCCGCCCGCGAGCTGTTCGCGGCGGATGAGCCGGATCGACTCATGCAGACCGAGCGCCGGCTGGCGATCAACGCGCTGCGCCATCTCGACCGACAACATCTTGGCCAGATCCGATGCATTCACGCGGACTACCGCCGGCGTTGGCCGCTCGAGCACCACCCCGAGCTTCGCCGCCACCGGAGCGCGATGGCCGAATCACTATCGCGATGCGCGGCGGTGCTGATCGCGGGGGGACACGTCGCGGTGCTGATCAGTCGCCTGCGCCTGTTCGACTTCCAGACCCTGGCCGCCGACCGTCCGGTGGTCGCATGGTCCGGCGGGGCGATGGCGCTCGCCGAGCGCATCGTCCTGTTCCATGACCACCCGCCTCACGGTGCGGGTGATGCGGAGGTCTTCGACCTCGGGCTCGGCCTCGTGCCGCGAATGGTGCTTCTCCCGCACGCGCAGGCGCGGCTTTCTCTCGATGATCCGGAGCGGGTCTCGCTCTTCGCCCGGCGGTTCGCCCCCGCGGTGTGCGCCGGCCTCGAGAACGGATCCGGCCTGCGGTGGAACCGCGAGCAGCTCGAATCCGCCACCGGCGTCTCCCGGCTCTGCGCGAGCGGAGAGGTGGCGGAGCTTCGACCGTGAGCCAGACGCTGGAGAGCCTGCTGCGCCGCAAGAAGCCGCCCGACTCGAGGGCGATCGATCGATTCATCGCCAGCAACGAGTTTCCCCTCGTCGACGAGACCGGAGTGACCTTCGTCTACCGCGGCAAGGCGGACGAGGTGCGTCTGCAGCACTGGATCTACGGCCTGCCCTCGAACCAGCCGCTCGAGCGGCTCGAGGGGACCGACCTGTGGCACCTGCGTATCGAGCTTCCCGAGAGCTCTCGCATCGAGTACAAGTTCGACGTCGTCAACGGCGAGCACAATCACTGGATTGTGGACCCGCTCAATCCGCGGATCGCATCGGACCCCTTCGGGGCGAACTCGGTTTGCCCGGGCTACGGGTATCGTCAACCGCAGTGGACGCTGCCCGATCCGAGCGCTCACTCCGGCCGCTTCGAGCGCCTGGCGTTGACCAGTCACGCGCTCGGCGGGCGCCGAGAGGTGGCGGTCTACCTGCCGGCCCGTTTTCGCAAGACCCGCCGTTACCCGCTGCTCATCATCCACGACGGCCCCGACTTCCAGCGCTACGGATCGCTCTCCACCGTGCTCGACAATCTCGTGCATCGCCTGGAGGTGAGCCCGATGATCGTCGCCCTCATCGAGGCGAAAGAGCGAAACCGCGAGTACGCGGCCGACCCGCACCATGCCCGGTTCTTGACCGAGGAGCTGATGCCGTTGCTGGAAGAGACCTATCCGCTGGTCGACGGCCCCGAGGGTCGCGGGCTGCTAGGAGCGAGCTTCGGGGCGGTCGCCTCCCTCCACGCGGCGTGGAAGTACCCCCGCAAGTTCGGCTCCCTCATCCTGCTTTCCGGCTCGTTCGCGTTCAGCGACATCGGGCGCCACCGGCGCGGTGCGAGCTTCGATCCGGTGGTCCGGTTCGTCAACGAGTTCCGGCGCCGACCAACGCGCCCGGCCGAGCGGGTGTACGTGAGCTGCGGTATCTACGAGTCTCTGATCTACGAGAATCGCTCTCTCGTACCGCTGCTGCAACGACACGGCATGGAAGTGCGATTCAGCGAGGTCCGTGACGGCCACAACTGGGAGAACTGGCGCGATCGGATGCAGGACGGGCTCAGCTGGCTGTTTCCCGGCCCGCTGTGGATGGTCTACGAGTAGGATCCGGACACTCTGGCAGGAGGATAGGACGTGGCCACAATCACGCGAAAGATCGGCTTGTCACTCGGCGCGGACATTTGCTGGCCGATCTGTTACGAGCACCTGATGCGCCGTCTCGCGCTGGCGATACCGCACGGGGGGGACACCGTCGGCTTCGAGGTAAAACGAGTGACCATCGAGCCGTTCGATCTGCGCCAGGACGTCGAGTTCGACGTCGTCATCGACCGGCTCACCCACTGGTACCACACCAGCCGGGAGTGGATCAAAAAGGCTATCGTCCTCAACGACGTGTACGTGTTCAACAATCCCTGGACGCTGCAGTCCATGGAGAAGCAGACGACTTATTGCGCGATGATGCGCCTCGGCTTCCCGGTGCCCGACACCTGGCTCGTGCCGCCGAAGGCCTATCAGCCGGTGGCCGATCTGGAGCCCACCCTGCGCCAGTACGCGCGCCACTTCGACCTCGGCGAGATCGGCAAGCGACTCGGCTACCCGCTGTTCATGAAGCCCTATGACGGAGGCGCGTGGGTGGGGGTCAGTCGCATCGGGGACGAGGCCGAGCTGCGGCGCGCCTACGAGGAGAGCGGCACCCGCGTGATGAACCTCCAGGCGGCGGTGGAGCCCTACGACGAGTTCATCCGCTGCGTCGGGCTCGGTCCGCAGGTACGTATCGTGCGATATGATCCGGGGGCGCCGATGCACGACCGCTATCGGCTCGACACCGGGTTCCTCCCGCCGGCGGACCGGTCGTTGCTAGAGGACATGATTCTCGCCATCAACAGCTTCTTCGGCTGGGACTTCAATTCGGCCGAGATGCTGCACAAGGACGGAGTGTGGTACCCGATCGACTTCGCGAACGCATGCCCCGACTCGCAGGTCACGTCGTTGCATTTGCACTTTCCCTGGCTGATCAAGGCGAACATTCGCTGGTCGGTGTTCTGCGCGACGGTCAAACGGCCCATGCGCCACGCCCTCGACTGGGATCCGTACTTCGAGGTGGCGCGCGTGGAGGTCCCTTTCCGGGAGCGCCTCCGCGAGTATGCGCGCATCGCCCATGAGCGCTTCGAGACCGCACGTTTCGAGGAGTTCTGTGCCACCCACCTTGCACACCTCGACGAGATCACCTGGGAGTTCTTCGGCAGTGCCGCCGCGCGGGATGCGGTCCGGCAGAAGGTGAACGCCATCTTTCCGAGCCACGAGGTGGAGGAGTTCACCGAGCTGTTCTGGGGGCGGATCCAGCGCTGGCGCGATCTGGACGCAGCCGAGCGCGCCGCGACCGCCCCGGTATCGTGAAGCTCACCACGACGTGGCACTCGGAGCGCGTCGGGTCCGAGGTGCGCCTCGCGCGCTGGGGGCACTGGGGCACGCCGGTGCTGGTGTTCCCCACCGCGGGCGGCGATGCGGAGGAGATAGAGCGATTTCAGATGATCGCGGCCCTCGCGCCCCTGATCGACGCGGGCAAGATCAAGGTCTACTCCTGCGACAGCCTCGCGGGACGCGCATGGCTCTCGGGCCGGCACTCCCCCGAGCACTGCGCGTGGCTTCAAGACCGCTACGATGCGCTCGTCTACCACGAGGTGATTGCAGCCATTCGCCTGGATTGCCGCAGCCCGGACATCGAGGTGATCACCGCCGGGGCTTCGATCGGCGCGTTCAACGCCGTCGCCACCCTGTGTCGCCATCCCGACGCCGTTCGCCTTGCGATCGGGCTGAGCGGCACCTTTGACCTGGAGCGATTTATGTACGGCCGCTCCAACCACACCCTCTACTTCTCCTCACCGCTACACTATCTTCCACGCCTCGACGGCGGAGCGCAGCTCGAGGGCCTGCGGCGGCGGTTCGTCCTGCTCGCCTTTGGCGAGGGGCGCTGGGAAGATCCACGCGAGAGCTGGCGGCTCGCCGAGGTGCTCGGGGCCAAGGGGATACCGAACCGGGTGGACGCCTGGGGACGGGACTACGACCACGACTGGCCCACCTGGCGGGCGATGCTGCCGAAGTACCTCGCGGAGCTGGGGTGAATGGAGCATCCCGCGGGCGCCGGCCGATAGCTTGAGGAAATACCCGCAATGAATGTCATCTTTGTCGAGCCTGCGTTTCCGACCTACCAGCGTGAGTTCGTGCGCGCCCTGCACGCGGTCGGCGCGCGGATCACCGGCATCGGGGAGCGCCCGGTCGAGCACCTCGACGACGATCTGAAGTACTGGCTTTCGGCGTACGAACGAGTCGGCTCGGTGACCGACGAGAATGAGCTGCTGCCCGCGGTGAGACGCGTGCAGGCGCGCGAGTGGGTAGATCGGCTCGAGGCGACGATCGAGGCTCACGTCTTGCCGGTCGCGCGGGTCCGCGAGACGTGCACCATTCCCGGAACCTCGGTGCGCACGGCATTCTTGTGCCGCGACAAGCCGGAGATGAAACGGGTGCTGCGCGAGGCGGGGGTCGCCTGCGCGCAGTCCTGCGCGATCGAAAGCCCGGAAGAGGCGCGCGCGTTTGCCGCGAGCGTCGGGTATCCGCTCGTTCTCAAGCCCCGGGCCGCAGCCGGCGCGGCCGGGGCAACCCGGTGCGACGACGCCGCCGAGCTCGAGCAGGCGCTGCGCGAGGCCGGGGTCGACCGGGGGGCGCCGGCCGCCCTCGAGGAGTTCGTGGAGGGGCACGAGGGCTTCTACGACACCCTCACCATCAACGGCGAGGTTGCCCACGAGTTCGTCTCTCACTACTACCCCAACGTGCTCGAGGCGATGCGCACGCGCTGGATATCACCCCAGATCGTCGCCACCAACCGCGTGCAGGCTCCGGGCTACGATGAGCTCCGAACGCTCGCGCGGCGGGTCATCGAGGTGCTCGGGATCGAGACCTCGGCCACCCACATGGAGTGGTTCTTCGGCCCCAAGGGACTGCGGTTCTCCGAGATTGGCTGCCGTCCCCCGGGAGTCGCGCACTGGGACGTTTACAACGACGCCAACGAGTTCGACCTCTACCGAGAATGGGCGATGGCGGTCACTCGCGGGCACGCCGAGCGTGCGCCCTCGCGGCGCTATGCGGCCGGCATCATCGCGCTGCGCCCGGATCGGGAGGGGCGCATCGCCGGCTACGAGGGCACCGATCGGGTGTTCGAGCGCTACCGCGAGTGCATCGTCGCGAGCCACTTCCCCGACCCCGGCACCCCCACCCAGCCGGTCGCGGCCGGCTACATGGCCAACGCCTGGATGCGGGTACGCCACCCCGACTACGACGAGCTGCGCCGCATCCTCGGCACCATCGGCGAGACGGTGAGAGTCCGGGCCCTATGAGTGAGCCGGCCCGGCTAGTGCGCTGTCCCGTAAGTCAAGTTGCGAGAATGGTAAGTTATCTGCGGGACATTACACTGAGTGGCATCGCGGTCGTCCTGACCGGGTGGTTGTTCGCCGCCTCACCCGCTCACGCGGAGACGGAGCCGGTCGACGCGGACAAGCCTTGGACGTTCACGTTGTTCTTCGAGAACGATCTGTTCGGCGATACCGACCAGAACTACACCAGCGGCATCAAGCTTTCCTGGATGTCGCCGGACCTGCTGCGCTACCGTGACAGCGGCGACGTGCCCGAGTGGTTCCGGCGCCGGCTGCGCCGGCTGCTGTTCTTCGACGACCCCAAGGCGCCGCCGGATCCGCTGGTGCAGCGTAACGTGGTGCTCTCGATCGGACAGAGCATCTTCACCCCGCAGGACATCGACGCCTTCGACCTCATCGAGGACGATCGCCCCTACGCGGGATGGTTATACGCCGGCCTCGCGTTTCGCAAACGTGACCTCGATGTGCTGGACACGCTCGAGCTCCAGCTCGGAGTGGTCGGCCCCGCCTCGCTCTCCGAGCCGGCCCAGGTGTTCGTGCACGAGTTTCGCAATCTCGACAAGCCCAACGGCTGGGAGCACCAGCTCGAGAACGAGCCCACGATCGGCATCGCCTACGAGCGCAAGTGGCGCACCGTCAAAGCCGAGCCAGGTCTCGGCTGGGACTTCATTCCGCACCTCGGCGCGGTGATCGGAAACGCGTACACCTACGGAAACGTGGGAGGCGAGATCCGGGTCGGCTGGAATCTGCCGCCGGACTTCGGCGACCCGCTGATCCGCCCCGGCGGCGTCACCAGCCCGCCTCTGGTCTTCGACCGGAGTCAGAAGCTCAGACTCTATTTGTTCGGGTTCGTCGACGCCCGGGCCGTGGCTCGCGACATCACGCTCGACGGCAACACCTTTGCCGACAGCCACAGCGTCGACAAACGCCACCTCGTCGCTGACCTGGCGGTCGGTGCCTCGTTGGTTTTCGATCGCTTCAAGCTCACCATTGCCCAGGCGCTGAGAACCCGTGAGTTCGAGGGCGAGAAGGACGACCACCGGTTCGGGTCCATTTCGATGGCGTACTCCTTCTGAGGATATTTACACGCGGTAGAATGACGCGGGAATCACCGGGGTAACGAGTCCATGCTCTTCTGGACACTCATCGCCGCTGCGCTGCTGCTTGGCCTCCTCTACATCGGCCGGGGATACCTGGCGTGGGTGCTCGCGCTCACCGCGCTGACCATCGGCGGGTACGCCCACGGGGCGGTCGCCCTCGCCTTGGTCGCGACCGTCGTCGGCGCCACCATCGCGGTCCTGTTCGCCCGCAAGGAGCTGCGGGAGCGTTGGGTGTCCGCCCGCCTGCTGGAGAAGCTGGCCGCCGCCCTGCCTCGAATCGGTGAAACCGAGCGGATCGCACTCGAGGCGGGAACGGTGTGGTGGGACGGGGAGCTCTTCTCCGGCCAGCCCGACTGGCGCCGGTTGCTCGAGTTCAAGGTCCCGGCGCTCTCGGCGGCGGAGCGAGATTTCCTCCAGGGCCCGGTGGAGGAGCTCTGCACCATGCTCAATGACTGGGATATCGCCCAGGCCCGGGACCTGCCCGAGCCGGTGTGGTCGTATCTCAAGCAGCAGGGCTTCTTCGGGATGATCATTCCCGAGAACTATGGCGGCAAAGGGTTCTCCGCCCTCGCGCACTCCGCGGTGGTCACCAAGATTGCCAGTCGCAGCATCGCCGCCGCGGTGACGGTGATGGTGCCGAACTCGCTCGGTCCGGCGGAGCTGCTGCTGCACTACGGCACCGATGAGCAGCGCGACCATCACCTGCCGCGTCTCGCTCGCGGTGAGGATCTGCCCTGCTTCGCGCTCACCGGGCCCGAGGCGGGCAGTGACGCCGCTGCCACCCAGAGCAGCGGGCGGGTGATGCGCGGTGACTACGAGGGCCGGGAGGTGACCGGGATACTGCTGAACTGGCGCAAGCGCTACATCACCCTCGCGCCGGTCGCCACCCTCATCGGTCTCGCCTTCAAGCTCTATGACCCCGAGCACCTCTTGGGTGAAGAGGAGGACCTGGGGATCACCTGTGCCCTGATACCCCGGCATCTCGCGGGCATCGAGATCGGCGAGCGTCACGATCCAATGGGCATACCGTTCACGAACGGCCCCACCGTCGGGCGCGACGTGTTCGTGCCGATCGATTTCATCATCGGCGGACGGGAGCGCGCCGGGCAGGGGTGGCGCATGCTGATGGACTCGTTGGCGGCGGGGCGATGCATCTCGCTGCCGGCGCTCTCGGTCGCCGCGGCCCAGATCGCGACCCGGGTGGTGGGCGCCTACGGCACCGTCCGCGAGCAGTTCGACACCCCGATCGGGCGATTCGAAGGCGTGGAGGAGCCGCTTGCGCGCATCGGCGGGCACACTTACTGGATGTCGGCGGCGCGGCGCCTGAGCTGCGCCGCAGTCGATGCGGGCGAGAAGCCGGCCGTGGTGTCCGCCATCGTCAAGGCCTACCTCACCGAGGGCATGCGCCAGGTGGTGACCGACGCGATGGACATCCGGGCCGGCTCCGGGATCATGCGAGGCCCGAGAAATGTGCTCTCGCGCACCTACACCGCCATCCCCATCGCGATCACGGTGGAGGGCGCCAACATCCTGACCCGATCCATGATCGTCTACGGCCAGGGCGCAATTCGCTGCCATCCCTTCGTGCACGCGGAGATCGAGGCCATCGGCCGCGCCGACGTCGCGGCTCTCGACACCGCGTTGTTCGGCCACCTGAACTTCTACTGCCGGAACCTTGCCCGCACGCTGTTGCTCGGACTGAGCGGCAGCCGTCTCGCCCGGGCACCGATCGACGGGCCGACCGCTGGCTACTTCCGGTCCCTCTCACGCATGAGCGCAGCGTTTGCACTCGCGTCGGACGCCTGCCTGATGATTTACGGCGGACGGCTCAAGCGCAAGGAGAAGGTGAGCGGCCGCCTGACCGACGCGCTCGCCTGGATGTACCTCGCCTCGAGCGCGCTGAAGCAGTTCGAGGATGATGCCCGACCGCACCACGACCTGCCGCTGGTACGCTGGAGCGCCGAGCACGCGCTGCACCAGATTCAAAACGCTCTGCTCGGCGTGTTCGACAACCTTCCGAACCGCTTGGTCGGGAGCGTCCTCAAGCGCGTCACCTTCCCCTTCGGCCCGCGGTTTCGCCCGCCGGGCGATCGGCTGGGCGCCGAGGTGGCTCGAGGGCTGCTCGAGGACCGCGAGGCGCGCCGGGCACTCACCCGGGATATCTACCTCCCGCCGAAGGACGAGCTCGGCCTCGGGCGGCTCGAAGCGGCGCTGGACAAGGCAGTCGAGGCGCTGAGGATCGAGACCAAGCTGCGTGATGCGGTCCGGGCGGGCTCACTCGATCACGCGCCCGGCGACCTGCTCGCCCGCGAGGCGCAGCGCTCGGGTATCATCGACGCCGAGGAGCTCGAGGCACTGGAGCACGCGAATGAGATTCGTGACGAAGTGGTGCAGGTGGATGCGTTCGACCCCGAGGTCTACCGACAGCTGCGCTAGGAGCGGAGTCTGAAGCCGTGACGTCTTGGCCAAGGCATCCTGGGCTCCTTCCCATCGTGGTCGGCGGATTGCTGCTCTGCTTCTCGGTCGGCGCCCATGCGCAAGCACCGGACCCGTTTCGCACCACGGTCGAGGTGCCCCCTCCCACATCCCGGTTCGAAGCGCTCGCGGAGCATCTCGAGGGTGCAGACTCCGAGGCGCGCCTCGACTTCGTCCGCATCGCGCTCGCGCAGATGCTCGGCGAGCATGACGATGCGCTCGCGAAGCTCCACTACGCCCGCCCGAAGGACGACAAGGCGCGCGCGAAGCTCCGGCGCTGGTCGCATGCCACGCGGGCCTACTTCAATACGCTCGAAGCGGCGCTACAGTCTCTCGACTCGGTCACGAGCCTCGAGATCCACCACAACCGCGACGGGGTGACCCAGATGGTCCTCGACGGGCGGCCGATTCTCGTCAGCAGTCTCAACATCGACGATCCACAGGCGCTCGATCGGCGCATCGCCGAGACGTTTTGCGCGAGGAATGCCTGTGATTTCCTCGACGAGACGGGGAACGCGGGGGCGGGCGCCGAATCCACCGCCGCCAACGCGGCGGACCGGTCCGCGGGGTGGAGCTTCAGTGACGGCTCGGCGGTCAGCTTCGTTACCGAGGACGGGCTGCACTTCATGTTCGGAGATATCAAGGACCGCGCCCGCAAGGAGCGGGCCTGTCTTGCGATTGCGGAGGAGCTCAGAGCGCTCCTGGAGCGCCTGGCGGACGCGGAGCACCGCGGCTATCAGATTGACTGGGGAGCGCTTCGGGTCGACTCCTCCCACCGTCCCGAGCGCGTGACCGTGAATGAAGCAGGCGCCTTTCTGACCCTGTCCCTACCAATGCTCGGCCAAGCAAAGGGGCTGCTCGCCACCGCGGTTCCGTGGCTCAGATCGGCACTCGCCGGAAGACCCCTCCCGCTACACGTTCCGCAAGCAGACCTGTTTTTCCGTTAAAGAAGTCCGCCGTCGAGGCGCGAGGCGCCCGTCGATCGCGACCGGGCCGTCCGCGCCGTGCAGGTGCGCCTCCTGCGACTGCCCTAACGCCGCATCCCCTCGGCTCCTCGAACAATGGGGTACGACGGCCACACGCACGACATCGTCACCCTACCGAAACTCACGGGTTGTTGTGATCGGCGATGCATCAAGTCGGCAGCGTGAAGGAGAAGACGGTTCCTTCCTCAGGGCTGCTGGTGACCCAGATATCGCCGCCGTGCAGCTCGACGATACGACGCGCGATCGCCAGTCCCAGGCCTGCATGCTCGCCGCCGTCGGCCTTGCCAGCCGCCTTGTAGAAGGGGTCGAAGACGCGGGATACGTCGGCGGGCGCGATGCCGCGGCCGTTGTCGGCGACCCGGAACACGACCCCGGCATCATCGCGCGCGAACGCGACGCGCACCTCACCGCCCGCGGGCGTGTGCAGGAGGGCGTTCTCGATGAGGTTCTCGAGCACGCGCTCGGTCATCGCGATGTCCGCCGAGACGAACGGTACGCCCGCGGCGGGCTCGAACGTGAGGCGGACCCCGCCCTGGGATGCCTCGAGCTGAAACTTCTGGGCCACGTCCTGCACCAGGTCGCCGGGGGAAAAGGGCTCGCAGCGCGGTAGGGTCTCGCGAGCATCGAGGGCGGCGAGCTCGAACAACTCCGCGACCAGGCGGGACAGGTGCTCACTGTGGCGCAGCGCGATCGCGACGTACTCCGCGCGCTCCGCCTCGCTCAGCTCACTCGCCTTCATCTGCAGTGACTCGAGGTACCCGCGCAGGGATGCGAGCGGCGTGCGCAGATCGTGGGAGACGTGGGCCACGAGCTCTCGGCGCAGCGCATCCTTCTCCTGCAGCCGATCGATCTGGGCAACGATGCGCTCGGCCATTCGATCGAAGGTACCCCCGAGGCGATCGACCTCGTCCCCGCCCTGTTCCCGACCCCCGTAGGAGAGGCGGGCGGTGAACTCACTGCGGTCGAATGCCTCCATGATCGCCGCGAGGCGATGCAGACGGCGTGTCAGCACTCGGAAGACCCACAGCCCGATCAGCAGCCCGAACGCGAGGCTCACGACCACCGCACCCGCGCTCAATCGCAGCAAGTAGCTGTCCCGGGCCGTCTTGTCGACGGCGTCGAACTCCTCGCCCCGCAGCACCACGTAGAGATACCCCTCCGGGTTCTCGGCCGAGGGCACGGGCGTCACGGAGAATGCCTTCTGGCGGTCGTGTCCCCGTGGATCATCGCCGAGCAGCGGGAACGACCGATCTCCGCGCAGAAAAGCCTGGACGGGCTCGAGCGATACCCGCCGGCGCTTCACCTCACCCGGCTCGGCCGAGTAGGAGAGAATTACCCCCTCGGGATCGAGCAGATAGATCTCGATGCTCGGATTGATGATCATGTAATCGCGAAACATCTCCATGATGGCCGCCTGGTCGAGCCGGCCCTC
>JBFHLI010000105.1:0-11068 GCA_041594935.1 Gammaproteobacteria bacterium
AAGATGTTGTCGGTCGAGATGGCGCAGCGCGTTGATCGCCAGCCGGCGCTCGGTCTGCATGAGTCGATCCGGCTCATCCGCCGCGAACAGCTCGCGGGCGGCGGCCCGAGCGTGCGCCAGGCGAATGCGGTGGTAGCGTTGCAGTAGCTTGAGTCGGTCCTGGCGCTCCCGGTGATCGTCGAAAAGCGCCCGGTCGCGCGCGAACACCTCCTCCGCGCGTGCGTACAGCGCGAGGTCGACCACCGGTCGTCGAATGTGCTCTCCGAGCTCGTCGAGCTCACCCTCGCGCTCCTGCCATCCCGCGCTCACCACGCCAACCGACCCACCGACGTCGAGCGCATCGAGCATCGGCCCGAGATTGGGCACCGGCTTCTGGGGGCCGAGGAGCAGGATCGGGTGCAAGAAGCGGACTCGTGACACCACGGGCGAAGTGCGACGGGACCAATCCCGACGCTGACCGCCTCATCAATTACCACTTGCGTACCCGCTTGTCCAATGGCCGTGGTCTCGCCCCGGGCTGGGAGTGCGCGATGTCTGCTGACATAATCCAGGTCAGCGATCGAGCGGCGCGCGCAGCGCAGCCGATCGGAACGAAGCCTCGACGCGGCGCGGCGCGCGCGACCGGCCCGGGGTTTCGCGGCTAGTGCCCACGGTCGAGGAGGGATGTCGTTGAACCGCTACCTTCGGAGCGCCCCACTTTTGCTCGCGCTGCTTCTCGGCGCCTGTGCCGGCCTCGGCGTTTACTCGTCTCGCGGCGAGTTCGAGCAGGGGTTGGCCCTGTTCAACCAGGGCCGTTACCAGGAGTCGATCGCGCATTTTGACCGGGCCATCGAGCTGGACCCCAACAACGCCGAGGCACACCTCTACAAGGGCAAGGCCTACGTGAGCACCGGACGGTGGGTGGAGGCGGTCTTGCCGCTTCGCGAGGCCTACCGGTTGCTGCCCGAGGCGGACAAGGGCCGGGTAATCAGCGAGCTGTTCGATGCCCTGATCCGGGCCGCAGTCGAGGGCATGCGCAAGGGTGATCTGGGCGGGTCGATCGCGCTGCTGCGCGAGGCGAAGTCGCTCGCGCCGCGCTCGGGGCGCTCGGGTGCGTCTCTGCTCGAAGCATTTCTGGAGGTGGCGGGCAAGCTGTTGGCCGAGGGACGATTTCAGGAAGCCCTGGAACCCCTGCGCGAGGCGAGTCAGCTCGCGCCGCAATCGCCGCAGGCTCGCAGCCGGCTGGTCGAGGCGTTGACCGGATTCGCGGCCCGGCTGTTGTCGCAGGGCAGGGGGGCGGAGGCGATCTCGGCGTACTCGGAGGTGCTCGCGCTGGAGCCGGGCGCGATCGACGCCTACCTCGGGCTGGCTAAGGCTTACTACCAGAGCGGAAACTTCTCCGATGCGTTGGAGGCGCTTGCGCGCGTGCTGCGTCAATCGCCTTCCAGCCAGGAAGCGCAGGAGCTGTATCGCTCTCTGTTGAGCCAGTGAGTGCGGGCGCCCTGAGCCGGGTTGCCGGACGCTCGGGCGTGTACGTCCGCTTCGAGCCGGGCCCGCGACCACCGGCCGACCGGACCCCCGTGCGGGCGCTTCGTCCGGGTCCCGGATGAGCACCGCCGTCTTCTTCGTCGCCCCGTTCTTCATCCGCACCACCTTGCGGTTCGTGGAGGCGTTCGCGGATACCCCGGGGGTCGAGCTCGGGCTCATCAGCCAGGATCCTCTCGAGCGCTTGCCGCCGCCGCTCGCGTCGAAGCTCGCGGCCCATTGGCGAGTTGCCGATGCGCTTGACCCGGTTCAGATTCATTCTGCCGTTCGCGGCCTGAGTGAACGGATCGGGCCCCCGGCCCGGTTGCTCGCGGTGCTCGAGCAGCTCCAGGTTCCGCTCGCCGAGGTCCGTGAGGCGCTCGGCATCGAGGGCATGGGCGCGGAGACGGCGCAGAACTTTCGGGACAAGGCGCGGATGAAGCAGGTTTTGCGAGAGGCTGGCATACCGTGTGCCCGCCACTGTCTCGCGCACGAGCCCGACGCGGCGCTCGGTTTCGCCCGCAGCGTGGGGTATCCGCTCATCGTGAAGCCGCCGGCGGGCTCGGGCGCCCAGGATACGTTCCGAATCGGCAATGATGCAGCGCTCGCGGAGGCGATCGGTCTGGTTCGCCCGAGCGCGGAGCGGCCGATGCTGCTGGAGGAGTTCATCACCGGCGATGAGCACTCGTTCGACACCGTTTCGATCCGGGGTCAACACGTCTGGCACTCGCTCAGCCGTTACTACCCCACTCCGCTGGAGGTCGTCGAGAATCGCTGGATACAGTGGTGCGTGCTGCTGCCCAGAGAGGTGGATGCGCCCGTCTACGATGACATCCGGGAGGTCGCCTTCGGGGCGCTCGATGCGCTCGGAATGGGCACCGGCCTGAGCCACATGGAGTGGTTCCGCCGCCGTGATGGCAGTATCGCGGTCTCGGAGGTCGGGGCGCGACCGCCCGGCGCGCAGTTCACGACGCTCATCGGCTACGCGCACGAGATAGACCTCTACCGGGTCTGGGCGAACCTGATGGCGCACGAGACGTTCACCCCGCCGGTGCGTCACTACGCGGCGGGCATCGCCTTCCTGCGCGGGCAGGGCGACGGGCGGGTCAAGGCGATCCACGGTCTCGACCAGGCCCAGGCCGAGATAGGGAATCTGGTCATCGAGGTCAAGCTGCCGCAGGCCGGCGAGCCGCACTCGCTCGCTTACGAGGGCGACGGCTACGTGATCCTGCGCCACCCCGACACCGCGGTGGTGGAGCGGGCGCTCGCACGGGTGGTGAGCCTGGTCCGGGTCGAGCTCGGGTGAAGGGACATCGCGCGGATCGGAGGGACGACACCACCCCGCAACGCGCCGAGGACTAGCGACTTGCACAGGAAGACCTGCCGCCGATGAACGTGCTCATGATCTCTCCCGGTTACCCCGCCGAGATGCCCTACTTCACCCACGCGCTCGCGGCGGTCGGGGCGCGGGTGTTCGGGGTCGGGGACCAACCCCCCGAGGCGATCCCCGAGCCCGCTCGCAGCAGCCTCTCGGGGTACTTGCGACTCGAGACGTTGTGGGACGAGTCGGCGGTGGTCGAGGCGGTGAGACGGTGGGTCGGTGACACCACCCCCGAGCGCATCGAGTGCCTCTGGGAGCCGGGCATGCTGCTCGCAGCGCGCCTGCGCGAGGCGCTCGGGGTGACCGGGATGAGTCTCGAGCAGGCGCTGCTCTTCCGGGACAAGGAGCGAATGAAACAGGCTCTCGACGCGGCCGGGATTCGCACCCCCCGCCACGCTCGGGCCGGCTCGGTCTCGGCGGTGCGCGAGGCGGCCGAGCGCATCGGGTTCCCGTTGATCCTGAAGCCGATCGCAGGCGCGGGCTCGGCCGACACCCACCGGGTCGACGATGCCCGGGGGCTCGGCGAAGCGCTCGAGCGCACCGCGCACGTGCGCGAGCTCAGCGTCGAGGAGTTCATCGAGGGCGAAGAGCACACGTTCGACACCATCTGCATCGATGGTGAAATCCAATTCTTCAACATTGCTTGGTACCGCCCGAGGGTGCTGGTGGCGCGCAGCGTGGAGTGGATCAGCCCGCAGACCGTGACCCTGAGAAACGTGGATCGCCCCGAGCTCGCGCGCGGCCGCCGTCTCGGCCGGGCGGTGCTCGATGCGCTTGACTTCGCAACCGGGTTCACCCACATGGAGTGGTTCCTGCAGCCTGACGGAGAGGCGGTCTTCGTCGAGATCGCGGCTCGGGCTCCCGGGGCCCGCTCGGTGGAGCTGATGAACTACGGCTGCGACATCGATGTGTTCCGGGGATGGGCGGAGTCGGTCTGCACCGGACGATTCACGCAACCGATCGAGCGCAAGTACAACGCAGCGGTCATCTTCAAGCGTGCCCAGGGCCCCGCGTCGGGTCGGATCCAGCGAATCGAGGGGCTAGGTCAGCTGATGGCGCGCTACGCGCCGCACGTGGTCTGTGTCAACCTGCTGGCCGAGGGTGAACGGCGCCGGGACTGGAAGCAGACTTTGATATCGGACGGGTACGTGATCCTGCGTCATCCCGACCTGCAGAGCACCCTGGAGATGGCGGATCGGGTGGGGGTCGAGCTTCAGCTTTTTGCGAGCTGAGGGTTAGCGCTCGCCTGCCCCGTTCTCACTCGAGCATTCAGGGGGTACCAATCCCGAGCAGGGTCACCGTCTCGGCGAACTGTAGACCGACCTCGCTCAGCAGCTCGTCGACGTCGATGTCGGAGCCGCTCAGTCCGATTGCCTCGAAGTACTCCGTGCGCACCGGCTCGGTGGATTTGGCCTCCTCGTAGAGGGCGCCGATCTCGGAGTGATTGGCCAGCAGGTTCGCGATGTGCACGATGTAGGCTTCCAAGCGCCCCTCCGTGACGGAGATGGGCTGGTGGTGCCCGCTCACCGCCTCGTGAAGGTTGATGGGCAGCTCCCACATCTCGAGCAGCGAGCCCCCGACCTGGGCGTGCGTGAACCCGAGCGTGTCGCGCTCCGCGTAGTACAGGCTCTCCTCGTTGCCGTCGGACACCACCATCAGGTCGCGCGCGACGCCGGGCAGCCGGTTGAAGATGATGAGGCTGCCGATGTCATGCAGCAGGCCGGCAACGAACATGCGCTCGCTGTGCAGGATGTTGCAGCGCACCGCGAGCGCGCGGGCGATCAAGCCGCAGAACACGCTGTGACGCCAGAAGGTGTCCATGTTCACGAGGTCGTTGGAAATCTTCGAGAACGACTTCACGGCGGATACCGCGGTGACGAGGCTGAAAAGGTCGCGCATTCCGATGACCGCCACTGCGCGCGAAACCGTGTCGATTCGACCTCGAAAGCTGTAGAAAGAGCTGTTGACGATCCTGAGCAGCCGGGCCGTCAGATTGGGGTCACACCGGATCACTTCCTCGAAGTGCTTTGCGTTCGCGCTCGAGGACTGCATGAGCTGCGATATCCGCAGGTAGATATGGGGAGGCGATGCCACGCCCTTGACATCGTTGAGCAGCGTGATCAGGTCGGGAGGTGATTGCCTCAGTTCGGCTACGTCGTTCGCGAGGTTGGGGGCGCTCATCTTAGCCTCGGGTTGGTTTCTCTATTGTGAGAGCTTAGCGGCCTGAAAACGTAATTCTTTAGCCTGGATATTTGACCAAGGACCCGGAACGAGGGCGACGGATAGGCGGGTCTGGAGGCCGGGCTGGAGCGCAAGGGATAGCCGTAGCTATCGCTTGCGCGAAGCCCAAGTCCGGGCACGCATCGCCGAGCCAGCGACCGGGTAGAATTGTCGCGGGAACAACTTGCAACGCGCTCGGGCCGCCCAAAACGGTTCGTTTTCTCACCGCTCTCAAAGCTCAGTGACGAGCGGCAAGGCGCCTTGGTGAAACATCCAGGTTAGCCCCGATCTCGACCGCGGTCTGCGCTCGAAGATGCGGTCTGCATCGCAAAGATACGCTCAAGAAGGGCCGAAATCGGTCGCTATCCCCATCGAGCCAAAGAGACGGGCGAGCGGTCGGGGTCGATGCCCCGAGCGCCCTCGACGGCAACCCAGATGCCAGATTCCACTTCGAGCAACGTGGTCGCGATGGCCAGTCCACCGCGGGCCCGGGCCGAAAAACGCCGTCGCAAGGCGGGCCAGCTGCTGCTCGAGTGCCGCGACATGGCCGCGTTGAGACTTTCCCGGGCTCTGCCGGCGGTGATGGACAAGCTCGACGATGCCCTGTTCGAGCTCGCTGACAAGTCCGAGAGCAACACCGTCCAAAGCTTCTACTTCGAGGCGATGCGCGATTTGCGCATCAGGCGCCCCGGGATCGAGGCCAAGTTCAACGAGCAGCTGATGCGGGAGGCGGATCCTCAGATCGCCCGGTCGCGGCGAACGCGGCCCAGCCCGAAGCCGGCCGATGTGCCTTCGATGAGCCTCGGCCTGGTCGACAACGACGAGCTGGAGGAGTCGCTCGCGGTCGCCAACATGGTGGCGAAGATCAAGAGCGCGTGTGGAACGGAGCTCTTCACCCTCGACCGGCGAATCGGGTGGCTGCTGGAGGACCCCGAGCTCGACACCCTGGAGAACCCGATTGGCCCGGAATGCATTTGCCGGGCGTTTCGCGAGGCGTGTAGCGAGGTGGAGGAGATCGAGGTCAAGCTCATCGTCCTGAAGCTGTTCGACAAGCATGTCGTCAACGAGATCGGTCCGATCTATCGAGACATCAACCACCACCTGATAGGCAACGACATCCTCCCTAACATCCGTCCGGAGGTGAGGAAACGTCCCGGCGGCCGAACCGCTGGGTCACGAGGTCCGGCGCCCATCGCGGGCCAGTGGTCCGCGCCCGGGGGCGAAGCGGCGACACGGTCCGAGCCCGGCCGCGGCCACGGGCACATGATGCCGGCGTTCCCGAGCGCTGCCGGCGCGCTCGAGCCGGGCCATTTCTACTGGGGCAGCGGCGCGGCGCACGGGGCGAGCCAGCAGGAGCTGCTTGCGACCTTGCAGGAGATCATGAGCGTAAACGGCTCGCTCGCCGAGGGTGAGCCGGACGCGAATTTGCTGAGCGGCCTGACCGCCCTGCAGCTCGGCAACACCGGCGCGGTGCCGGGGGCAGAGGCCGCGCTCGATGGGTCCTCGCTCGCAGCCGGCAACAGCAATGTGCTGCGTTGCCTCAAACGGGTAGTCATGACCGGCGAATCGAGCCGCGTCGACAGCCTGATGGTCGACGTGGTTGCGATGATGTTCGACTACATCCTCGATGACGCGGACATTCCCGCCGCCATGAAGGCGTTGATCGGCCGCCTGCAGATCCCGTTGCTCAAGGTCGCGATTCTCGACAAGGCGTTCTTCTCGCGAAGGTTTCATCCCGCGAGGAAGCTCCTGAACACCCTCGCTGAGGCGGCGGTGGGCTGGAGCGAGGAGGAAGAGGGCGCTGGTGCGCTGCACCGGGAAGTGGAGGCGATTGTTCAGCGAATTTTGGGGGAATTCGAAGACGATGTCGGTCTTTTCTCCGAGGTTCTCGCGGATTTCGAGGAGTTTCTCGCCGAGGAGGAGCGTCGGGCAGAGGAGAACGCATGGTGGTCGACCGAGGTCATCCAGAGCCGGGAACGTCTCGCGGGTGCAAAGACCCGGGTCAATGGCCTGATCGAAGCGCGGCTCGGGTCGATCGAGCACCCGTTCGTGGAGGAATTCCTGCGCGTGCACTGGTACGAGCGCCTCATGACCGCCTACGTCAAGGACGGTGAGGACAGCGCGATCTGGCAAGAGGCAATCGAGACGATGGATGATCTGATCTGGAGCATCGCCCCCAAGCCCATAGCGGAGGACCGGAAGCGTTTGACCACCCTTCTGCCGGGCTTGCTCAAGCGGCTGAAGGACGGCATGGCACGGTCGATGCCCGACGACGAGCGCGAGGCGTTTCTGGCCCAGCTCGCGGGCGTGCATCTTGCCACCGTCCGGCCCGGCGCCGAGCCTTGCGCGCAGCCCCAGCCGGAGGCGGAGCCCGCTCCGGCCCCCCTCGAGGATGCGGAAGCACCCGAGGTTGGTTCCGTGTCAGCGGGCTCGGAGTCGGAGTCCACCGCGCACATGCGTGCCGCTCTGGACCGCGCCAATGTCGCCATCTACCGGGTCGCGCAGGATAAGCCCCACTGCCAGGGAATGGGGACCACGGTGGTGGCGGCGAAGTTTCACGATGGTCTGGTCACCATCGGCCACGCCGGGGACTCGAGGGCGTACCGCCTGCGCGACGAGCGGCTCGAGGGTCTGACCATCGACCACTCGCTGCGAGAGGAGCTGGTACGCAAGGGCTTCTACACCGCGGAGGAGGCGGAGGAGGCCGTCGGCAGCAACATCGTGACCCGCGCCCTGGGAATCGAGGAGGTCATGGAGGTCGATGCCCAGGAGCTGAGCTTTCGACCCGGGGATCTCTTCCTGTTCTGCTCGGACGGCCTGAGCGACGTGGTGGATGATGCCCTGATCGAGTCGATCCTGGTGGCGCCGGCCGATCTCGAGACCACCGCCACCGCCCTGGTGACGAGCGCGAATGACCGGGGCGGACCGGATAACATCTCGGTGATCCTAGCGCGGGTGCGAGACGAGCCGCTCGATGTCCTCGACGCAGAGGGAGAGAGGGGTCGGCTCGAGATCGCGGCACGTACGGACGTCGGCAGACGCCGGTCTCACAACGAGGACTGCATCGGAAGTGACCCGGAGGCGTCGGCGGTGGTTCTCGCCGACGGCATGGGCGGCTGCAATGCGGGCGAGGTCGCGAGTGCGATCGCGGTGGAGCAGATCCTGGCCGCGCTGCGCGAGCGCGCGCCCTCGATCAGCGTCCGGCCGACGGGGGACACGTCCGGTATCAATTTCACCGCGATCAACGCTCTGTTCGACGAGCCGGAGTCGGAGGACACGGCTCCCGAGACGGACGCGGCCCGGGCCTGGCTCGAAGAGGACGGAGCGGCGGCCGAGATCGAGGAGATCGAGCTCGAGGGGACGCTCGAGTCGACGAGCGGTGACTCTCACGTCGCGACCGTGAATGGCCTCGAGGTCGGTTCGTGGGTGGCGTTCAAGAATTCGGATGGCTCGACCACCCGGGCTCGCCTTACCTGGATCAGCTCCGCCACCGGAAAATATCTGTTCACCAATCGACGCGGGCAAAAGGTGCTCGACGCGACCCCGCTCGGGCTGGCGGTGGAATTTCGTGAGGGAAACGCTTCGCTGGTCGACAGCGTGCCGCTGTTCGAGCGCGCGGTGAGCAACCTATTGGCGCACCTGCGATCTCCTGAGTGATCCCGGGCGGGCTCCCACGCGCTCTCGCCCTCAATTGCGCCAAGGCGCACCCCGGTCTCCGGTGCAACCGGGCGAACTCGCCGATTCGCCCGAGCCCCGCCGCCATCATCCCCGGAGCACCGTCGCCCCCCGTGAACTTGTCCCACCGGTGAAGCGGCAGGCCCCGGACCTCGATGGTCTACGCGGCTCGCGCGCGCCGCCGTAGCGCGACGTGGGTGGCGGGCGTTCTTTCGGCGGACCCTATCGAGTAGACGGTGGCGGAGCCGACGCCATGCACCCCGGCAGCGGGATTCCCCATGAGCCCATCTACCACGGTGGTGATATCACTGCGCTCGAGGCCGAGGTCGCGTAGCAACCGATCGTCGAGCCGGCTGAGCTCCGCCGTCGCGCTCCTGCGCGTGCTCCTGCGTTTCCAGATGTTCATCCACTTACCGCTCATGATCGATTCTCCTCGGCCGTGACTCCCCTGGGTTACCGGTCCCGGATGCGGCGCATTCCGGATCAGGAGAGCTTGGGGCCAACACCGTGTTCCAACCGTAATCGCTCGCGCCTTTCATCGGGGCCGGGAACTCCCCGTCGAGCGCGAAGCTTAGTCCGCCGTACGTTGCCCTCAAGTGAGGAGTTGTGCGTATCGGGTTGCGGCAACTACCTAGCCTCGATGCCGCTGCCAGAAAGACGGCCCCGCGGCCCGGAGTCGAGAGCGGGGATTGCGAGGGTTACAATGAGCCTGGACGCGAGGCCGGCGGTCGGTCTCGGGTTGCCCAACCGTGCCGAGGGAGGTCGCGATGGCGAGTATCGAGGTCTTGTTTCTTTCCAAGGAGGATGTTGACGAGGCGGCGCTCAGCCAGTCGGAAATTCTCGACGCGGTGGAGATGGGCCTGCGCGCGCACGGCGAGAAGAAGGTCATCTTACCCTCCAAGAGCCATCTCTCCCTGGATTATCCGGAGAAGCTGTTCAATATCCTGAAGGGCTACGTGGAGCCGATCGGGGCCTGCGGGGTGAAGGTTCTCGGTGACTTTCACAAGAACTACGAGCACGGTGTTCCCTCCGAGCTCTCGACGCTGCTGCTGATGCGTCCCGATACGGGCGCGCCTTACGCCCTCATCAACTCGACCGCGATCACCTGGATGCGCACCGGGGCGGTAACTGCGCTCGGGGCCAAGTACCTTGCCCGCCAGGACTCAAAGGTGCTCGGGCACATCGGCGCACGGGGCACGTCGTGGTACAACGTGGCAATGCTCGATCGGTTGTTCGACTTCGACGAGATCCGGGTCACCAGCAGGCGGCCGGAATCGAGAGAGCGCTTCGCCGCCAAGATGTCGACGCAGCTCGGCAAGGAGGTTAGGGTTATGGAAAGCTCGGCCGATACGGTGCGCGACGCTGACATCATCATCGACGCTTCGCGACTGACCGAGCACGAGGTGCTGGTGAGCGACGACGCGGTGAAGCCGGGGGCCTTGCTCCAGCCCTACGGTGCGGTGCTCTCGGTGGCGCCCAGCTTACCGTTCACGGTGGACAAGCTCGTCGTCGACGACTGGAATCAGTGCAAGCGCTCCGAGTACGGTCAGTTCGCCGAGATGATCCAGGCGGGAGAGCTTCGCGACGAGCACTGCTACGCGGACATTGGCGAGATCGTCGCGGGCCTCAAGCCCGGTCGAGAATCGGACCAGGAGCGGATCATCTTCTGGCACAAGGGATTCGCGATAAGCGACATTGTCATCGGGCATCTCGCCTACGAGCGGGCGAAGGAGAAGGGAATCGGCACCTGGCTGACCTATTACCGGGACCCGCACGACATGTGAGCCCGCGCCGCGATTCGGACCCTAGGTACGCCAGTCGTGCATCGTGCCGGTCGCTACCTCGCGACCTGACTATGGATCTGCGCGATCCATCCTCGTGCTGGAGATGTATCAATCCGTGAAACCGTCCCTGCCGTCGTCGATCACCGATCGCTTCCGTGCCCGTACTCCGCGGTCGGGTTTGCTGGCGGCATCGGCGAGAACCGTCTTCCCGAGCGGGGTCACCCACGACTCTCGTTTCCTCAAGCCCTACGGGATCTACGTCGAACGCGCCAGCGGTGCGCGGAAATGGGATGTGGATGGCAACGAGTACATCGATTATTTCGGTGGCCACGGGGCATTGCTGCTTGGCCACAATCACCCCGAGGTGCTCGCGGCGACCGAGGCGGCGCTCAAGCGAGGCACCCACTTCGCGGCCGGCCACGAGACCGAGATCGAGTGGGCGAAGCTCGTCCAGCGCATGGTGCCCTGCGCCGAGCGGGTACGTTTCACCTCCTCGGGCACCGAG
>JBFHLI010000106.1:0-11028 GCA_041594935.1 Gammaproteobacteria bacterium
GAGGGGCCGTTGAACGGCGGAATCGGGAACCGCCCCGCCTGAAATGAGAACAGCACCAGGATCACCACCGGTAGAAAGATGAAGCCGTAGAGCAGCGCCAGATAAGTGACGACCGCCGCCGATTCGAGCCGCCGCACGTTTCAGGCCCGCTCGAGCTTCAACCACCGCGCGCAGAGCACGTACACCGCGCTCACCACCACCATCAGGATGATCGAGAGTGCGGCCGCGTTGGGGAAATCGGCCCGGCGCCCGATCTGGAGCATGATCACCTGCGGCAGAACCAGCTCTCGATTGCCACCCAGGATCTGCGGGGTGATGTAGTCACCGATGCAAAGCACGAAGGTGAGGAAGGCCCCGACCATGATCCCGGGCAGGGTGAGCGGCAGCACCACGTGCCAGAAAGTCTGGACCGCGTTCGCACCGAGATCGGCCGCAGCGCGCCGGTAGTTGGGCGAGAGCTGCACCAGGTTCGCATAGATGGTCAGCGTCAGCAGCATCACGAAGAAGTGCACAAAGCCGATGACGGTCGCGGTGCGCGAGCTCGCGAGCTCCAGCGGCTCGGCGATGATGCCCATTCCGAGCAGGGCCTGATTGACGAGCCCGTTCTTCGCGAGCACCAGCAGCCAGGCGTAGGAGCGCACCACGTAGGAGGTCCAGAAGGGCAGGATCGCGAGCAGCAGCGCGAGGCGCTGCCAGCGCTTGGGCACCCGCTCGGCAATGATCCAGGCCAGCGGGTACGCGAGGAGAACGGAGAGGAGAGTCACGACGACGGTGACTTCGAGTGAATTTAGGAGTCCCGCAACGAAATGTGACTTCTGGAAAAAGCCGACGTAGTTGCCGAAATCCCAGCTGCGGACCAAGTCGGTGCCGACCCGGGTCCACAGGCTGACTGCCGCCATCACTGCGAAAGGGACGACGAAGAACGCGACCGTCCACACCAGCGCGGGCGCCACGAACGCCCACGCCCTGAGGCGCTCGCGCGTCGCCAGGGTTTGCGCCGAACGCATCTCGCGTTCTTCGTCAGGCCCTCATCTCAGTGCTGCAGGAACTGCGTCCATACATCCTGCATCTTCGCGTCGAGCTCGGCGTCGGGGGCCGGGTAGAGCTGAGCCCGGGCGAGGTAACCCGGCTGGTCGTCCCAGCGCAGCGCCGCCTTTTGCTGGGCGCTCAGGTGCTTGCCAGCGCTCGCATTGGCCGGCATCGCCCAGTAGCACGAGGAAGTCGCGAGCCGCGCTTGACCTTCGGGACTCAGGATGTACTTCACGAACTCGAGCGCAAGCTCCTTTCGCTTGGAGTCCGCGAAGACCCCGATCGACTGCGACCACCGCACCCCGCCCTGATCGGGGAGAACCCAGTCGAGCGCCGGGATCTCGGCGGTGAGCCCGGCCGTGACCCACTCCCCCCCGCCCACCAGGACGTCGACCTCGCCGGTGGCGATCGCGGTCTGGGAGGAAACCACCTCCCCGACCTGCTTGGCGAGCGCTTTCATCGCGAACAGCTTGTCGCGGATCGCGGGCAGGTCATCGGCGCTCAGCTCGGCGGTCTTCTTGCCCAGCCCGATGGCGACCATGCCCATCACCGGCAGGTAGTAGTCGTAGATCGCGATCTTTCCCTTGTACTTATCGCTCCAGATGACGGCCATATCGCGCATGTCCGCGGGGTCGACCGTCTCCCGGTTGAACGAGATGGTGTTGTAGCCGAATTTCTCCGAGATCGCGTACGTCTTGCCGCCCCGGGTGTGGTTCTCGGCCATGACGAGCTCCGGAAAGAGGTCGCCGGTCGGCAGCACCCCCTCGGGCAGGGGCGCGAGGATGCCGGCATCGACCACCCGCGGCACGTCGACCCCGTCCACGACGAACACGTCCCAGTCGCCCGGGCGTGACTGCTCGATGATGGAAAGCGCGGTACCGGTCCCCTCGTAATCCTTCAGGTTCACCTTGACCCCGTGGGCCTTCTCGAACGGCTCGATCAGGGCGGGGTCGGTGTGGTCGCACCAGACCAGCGCGTTGAGCTCCTCGGCCGCAGATGCGGCTCCGCCGAGCGCCAGGAGCGCCAGCGCGCTCGCGAGCGCGGTGCGCACCGCAACCCGCGGACGGACTCGGGGGGATCTGTCTGGATTCGTCGGCATTGTCCTCTCCTCGTTGAACTTGTTGTGTCGATCGAGGGAATGGCCGCCACCGTGCGGTGGCGATCGAGCCTCGCCCGGCCCGCCCTTCCCATCGGGCCATCCTCGCACCAATCGATGAACCTGCCAATTCGCCCGCCCCGCGCCCTCACTTCCCGCCCACATCGATGCCGGACTTGCGCAGCTTCCGGGCGCTGCTGGCCCACTTCTTCGGCGCGAAGCTGCGCGCGTCGGCCATTGACCAGTAGGCCGCATAGGCGCGGTGCTTGGTACCCTCGATCAGCTCACCCGGCTCGAGCCAGGTGAGCGCTTGACTGAACGGCAGGATGGACTGGGGATCGTGGCGCACGTAGAAGTGCTCGGGGCGAAGCTGCTCGGGGTGGTCGAGCCCGGCCGCGGCGACGATCTCGGCAAGCGCCAGCAGGGTGTTGCGGTGAAAATTGTAAACCCGCTCGGCCTTGTCCTCGACCACCAGCGCGCGCTGGCGAATCGGGTCCTGCGTCGCCACCCCCACCGGGCACTTGTTGGTGTGGCAGCTCTGGGACTGGATGCAGCCAATTGCGAACATGAACCCGCGGGCCGAGTTGCACCAGTCCGCTCCCAGCGTCATCGCGCGCACCATGTCGAACGCGGACACGATCTTTCCGCTTGCCCCGACCCGGATTCGGTCCCGCAAGCCGGTGCCCACCAACGCGTTGTGAACGAAGTTCAGGCCCACTCTGAGCGGTGTGCCCACGTGGTCGCTGAACTCGACCGGGGCCGCGCCGGTGCCGCCCTCCGACCCGTCGACGACGATGAAATCCGGCGTGATCTCGGTCTCGATCATCGCCTTGCAGAGCGCGAGCATCTCCCAGCGGTGCCCGATGCAGAGCTTGAATCCCACCGGCTTCCCGCCCGAGAGCTCGCGCAGCCTCGCGATGAACTCCAGCATCTCGATCGGGGTACCGAACGCGCGGTGGGCGGAGGGCGAGATGCAGTCCACCCCGACCGGCACCTTCCTCGCATCGGCAATCTCTCGCGTCACCTTGCGGCCCGGGAGCATGCCCCCGTGCCCGGGCTTGGCGCCCTGCGAGAGCTTGATCTCGATCATCTTGACCTGCTCCTCGACTGCTGCCTTCGCGAACATCTCGGGATTGAAGCTGCCATCGGGGTTGCGGCAGCCGAAGTAGCCGCTCGCGATCTCCCAGATCAGGTCGCCGCCGAACGCGCGATGGTGGACGCTGATGCTGCCCTCGCCGGTATCGTGCGCGAAGTCACCCATCTTCGCGCCACGATTCAGGGCCTGGATCGCATTCGCGCTGAGCGACCCGAAGCTCATCGCCGAGATGTTGAGGACGGAGGCGGAGTACGCCCGGGTGCAGGCCGGCCCCCCGACCACGGTTCGAAACGGCTCGGTCGTCTTGGGTCGCGGCGCGACGGAGTGATTGAGCCACGCGTAGTCCTCGCCGTAGACATCGAGCTCGGTTCCGAACGGCATCGTGTCGAGGGTGTCCTTCGCCCGCTGGTAAACGAGCGAGCGCTCCTCGCGATTGAACGGGGTGCCCCCGACATCGGACTCGAAGAAGTACTGGCGCAGCTCGGGGCGCACCCCCTCGAACAGCCAGCGCATGTGCGAGAGCACCGGGTAGTTGCGCAGCAGGCTGTGCTCACCCTGGAGCAGGTCGCGGGTGCCGAGCAGGGCGAGCGCGCCGGTGAGCCCGAGGGCCCAGAGGAAGTGTGGGTTTACGAAGCTCAAGGCCAGGAACACCACCGAGAGGCCGATCATCAACGCGTAGGTGCTGTAGCGCGAATAGCGGACCAACGACTCGAGCTGCATGGATTGCTCTCCTCCCGGCGAGGCTCGACCGGCCCCTTTCCCGTCCTATTGTAATCCGGTCCATCAAGGCTTTGCTCGGCACCTCGCGCCGGCCGGCGCCGAAGCCCTGGGCGCCGGCCCCGGGCATGGCCCCTTCACGGCCCGTTTACAGCTCCGGAATTCCTCGGTATACCGTCATCAATTGGCGACGCCGAGGCACTGAACCCGTGACTGACCTCCCCGGGTCGCGACGAGCGCGGCGGGCGAATCTCAAGCGCCTGCTCACCCCGCGCCACATCGCCTTCGTTGGCGGGCATTGGGTTGAGCAGGCGATCGACCTGTGCCGGGCCGCCGGATTCGAGGGCCCGCTGTGGGCGGTCAACCCGAAGTACCCGTCGCTCGCGGACCTCGCGTGCTTTCGCTCGGTCGAGGCGCTGCCCGAAGCCCCCGACGCTACCCTGATCGCGCTCTCGCCCGCGGCAACGATTGCGACCGTGCAAGCGCTCGCGGCGCGAGGGGCGGGGGGAGCGGTGTCGATCGCCGGCGGATTCGCCGAGATCGGGCCCGAGGGCAAGGTCTTGCAGGACCGACTGGCGCAGGCTGCCGGCGACGTCGCGCTCATAGGGCCCAACGGTCTCGGTGCCCTTAACCTGTTCGACGGGGTCGCGATCTGGGGTGCCAACAATCTGTTCGAGCGCGCCGCGAGCCCCGGTGTGGCCGTCGTCTCGCAGAGCGGATCCCTGATCTACGACATCACCAACATCGAGGAGGGGTTCCCGCTCGGCTATGCGATCAGCATGGGCAATCAGGCGGTGCTCGACGCGAGCGACTACATCGAGGTCCTGCTCGAGGACCCACGGGTTGGCGCGATCGGGCTGTATCTGGAGGGGATCGTGGATGTCGCCGCGCTGAGCGCCGCCGCTGCCCGGGCCCACGGGCAATCGGTCCCGCTAGTGGTGCTCAAGAGCGGCGGCAGTGCGCGCAGCGCGGCGGTGACGGTGAGCCACACCGGCACCCTCGCGGTATCGAACGAGCTCTGGGGCGCCTTGTTCACCCGCCTCGCGATGACCGAGGTCCACGCGCCGAAGGCGATGGTGGAAACGCTCAAGCTTCTCGGCTCGCCGCGCCGCGTGGGCGGTCCCCGGCTCTTGTTCATCAGCTTTTCCGGCGGCTATAGCGCGATACTGCTCGACCATGCGGCACGCATGGGCTTCGAGCTACCGCAACCGACACCGGCGCAGGCGCAGGCCCTGCGCGCCGCCTTGCCCGCCGGCTCGCCGGTCTCGAACCCCCTCGATCTCAATCTCGCCTGGGCCGCACTCGCGGACCGGCCGACGATCGAACGACTGCTCGAGAGCCTGCTCGACGAGCCCTACGACGGGGTCGTCTTCTTCGCCCACTACCCGCGCCCGGGGAGGGGCGTCGAGCTCGTGTGGCAGCCGACCATCGACGCGCTGTGCGCACTCGCACCGCGGTCCAGGGTTCCGATCGTCATCGCGAGCATCTTGCCCGAAGGCCTGCCGCCCGCGCTTCGGGCCAACCTCGCGGCCGCGGGGATTCCAGCCCTCCTCGGCCTTGATGACACGATGACCGCGCTCGCGGCCGGTATCCGACGCGGGAACGAACATTACCGCGTTTCTTCGAGATCGCCCGAGGCGATGCGCTTGCCGGGACCGGGACCGATCCCCCAGAACGTGCGCCTGCTCGACGAGTGGGAAAGTAAGCAAGCCTTGACCGAGTTCGGTCTCGTGGTGCCGCCGGGGGCAATCGGGCGCTCCGGTGAGATGCCCGGGCTCGCCGCGGCGATCGGCTTTCCGGTCGCCCTGAAGCTCGTCAATGCGGAGCTCGCGCACAAGGCGCGGGCGGGGGGAGTACGGCTCGGTCTCGAGAACGAGCGCGCGGTCGCGGATGCGGTCCGCAGTATCGTCGACTCGGTCTCGGCCTACGACCCCACCCTCGCGACCGAGCCCTTTCTCGTGGAGCGGATGGTGGCCGACGCGACCGCCGAGATCATGGTCGGAATCAAGCGTGAGCCCGGCCTCGGGCTCGCCCTGCTGATCGCGCGAGGGGGCGCCGACGTCGAACGCCTGCGCCAGTATCGGCTCGTTCTCCTGCCCGTCCTCGCGGCCGAGATCGAGTCCGCGCTCGGGCAGCTCGGATTGAGCGCGAGCGAGCCGCGGAACGGCCGCAGGAACTTGGTGGCGCAGATTCGAGCCGTGATCGCGTTCGCCGAGCGCCACCGCGACACGGTCTGCGAGCTCGAGGTGAACCCGATCGTGGTGACCTCGAGCGGCGAGGCGATCGCGGTTGATGCGTTGATACGAATCGGCACCGGATTCGAGCTCGCGCATCGCGAAGCGGTGGCGGCGCCGCCGCACCCAGACGAAGTTCAAGAGCGAGGCAGAGGGTAGACCGGATGAGCAAGGATGTCGGGGTGTTGATCGTTCACGGTATGGGGACCCAGCAGCCGAACTTTGCCGACGAGATGATCGGGGAGCTCTCGGACCTCATCGATGACCCGCAGCGCGTCGCCTGGCAGCCGGTGTTCTGGGCCGACGTGCTCCAGCCGCGGCAAGAGGACTTCCTCCGGCGCGCGAATTCCAGGAACCAGCTCGACTTCCTGGGGCTTCGCCGATTCGTGGTGGGCGCACTCGGGGACGCGGCCGCATACCGGCGCATCGACGATTCGCCCGAGACGACGTATCGCCACGTTCACACCGCGGTTCGGGACGCCGTCCGGGCGCTGTACCGTGACCCCGACAAGCTCGCCCGGCGCGCGAAGCCGCTGATCATCCTCGCCCACTCGCTCGGCGGGCACATCATGTCGAACTACATCTGGGACCTGCAGCGAGACCGGCCGATCGTCGCCCCGGGCGACAATCCGTTCGAGCGGCTCGAGACCCTGGGCGGAATCGTGACCTTCGGCTGCAATATTCCGATCTTCACGTTCGCGCTCGATGAGGTCGTGCCCATCGATCTCCCAAGCGGGGCGAGATGGCTCAACTTCTTCGACCGCGACGACGTGCTCGGCTATCCGCTGAAGCCGATCAATCGCGCCTATCGGCGCACCGTGTCTCGGGATATTGCGATCGATGTTGGCGGCCCCCTGTCGAGCTGGACGCCGCTGTCGCACACCGAGTACTGGACCGATAACGACCTGACCGAGCCGGTCGCGAGCCTCATCTCCAAGCTCCTCCGAGCCCGATGACGCGCTCACCGCGGAACCCCGTGGCGAGACCGACCCGCAGAGACCGTCACCGCTCTGGTGGCAATCGATTTTGGAACCCGTGTCAAATTCACCGTAATCTTCTGGTAGGATGCGATTAGAACAAAAAAATGCGGTGCACCAACCGCGCCGGTCTAAATTTGCGAAGAGGAAAGAAGGTGGCGAAATCCGTTGACGGCATCTGGGCAGTAGAGCTCTACAGCGCATTCGGGTGGGAGAGCATCGGGGTGCTGATCCTCGAAGGCGGACGGGTGCTTGGCGGCGGGCGTAATCACATGTCGGTCGGCGAATACACCCTAGACGGGCGGAAGCTGGAGATCAGAGTGGACCAGGACTACTTCGGAGAGCCTCGCACCCTGTTCGGTGAGAAGCGGAGGCAATTTTCGGTTGGCTTCGTTGGAAAGGTGAAGAAAAGCGAGATTACGGGAACCGTCAGCCAACCGGGCAAGAAGGTGATTCCACTGCAGTTCCGGATGACCAAGCGACTGGAGCTTCCCTGAGTGCATCGGGTCGACAGGCGAGGGTAAGACTATGGCACGGAAGGTAAAAAAAGACTCGAAACCGGACGAAAAGAAGGAGGCCTCCTTTAGCGGAAATGAAGTGACGGAGCAGGACCAGGAAGCTCCCGGCGCGGCCAAGAAGCTCAAGAATAAGCGGTACGAGGCGGAGCTCGCCAAGCTACAGATCGAGCTCGTCAAGCTGCAGGAATGGATCCGGCACGAAGGGTTGAAAGTCGTCATCATCTTCGAGGGCCGGGACGCGGCCGGCAAGGGAGGCGCGATCAAGCGCATCACCCAGAGTCTCAACCCCCGCATCTGCCCGGTGGTGGCGCTCGCCGCCCCGACCGAGCGGGAGAAAACCCAGTGGTACTTCCAGCGCTACGTGCCCTACCTGCCCGCGGCCGGGGAGATGGTGCTCTTCGATCGCAGCTGGTACAACCGCGCCGGGGTCGAGCGGGTAATGGGTTTCTGCACCGAGGAGGAGTATCGGGAGTTCCTGCGTTCCTGCCCCGAGTTCGAACGCATGCTGGTGCGCTCAGGTATCATTCTCATCAAGTACTGGTTCTCGGTGAGCGACGAGGAGCAGGAGCGTCGGTTCCAGGCCCGGATCCACGACCCGACCAAGCGCTGGAAGCTGAGCCCGATGGACCTCGAGTCGCGCAAGCGCTGGGTCGAGTACTCGAAGGCAAAGGACGTGATGTTCGCCCACACCGACATCAAGCAGGCACCGTGGTACGTGATCGTCTCGGACAACAAGAAGCGAGCTCGCCTGAACTGTATCGCGCACCTGTTGAGCATCATCCCTTACAAGGACCTCACGCCCAAGCCGGTTCGCCTGCCGAAGCGACGCGAAGACAGCGGCTACATCCGGCCTCCGATGTCCGACCAGACCTTCGTGCCGAACAAATACTGATACCCCATCCGCGGAACGCCGGACCACGGAGCTACCGTGGGACTTCTTCGGGTCCCGGCAACCAGCCGTGCCGAAGTAGGCGGGGTTCGGCGATGCTTAGTGTTCCCACCATGAGTTTCCTCCCCGAATTCAAGATCGAGAGCTACCTGGCACCGCGGGAGTTCACCTCGAGATACCTGATGGGCGCATCGGACCTCGAGTCGCTCTCGCTCGCGGAGCTGCTCGCGCTCGCGGATCGCGCCGACCGGGCGGCATGGGACACGTTGTCGCTCGGGTACACCGAGACACGCGGCTCGGCGTCGCTGCGCGAGGCGATCGCGGGCACCTACGAGTCGCTCGACCCGCGGGACGTGCTCTGCTTTGCCGGCGCGGAGGAGGCGATCTTTGCCGCTCTGCGCACCCTGCTCGGCCCCGACGACCACGCCGTCGTCATCACCCCCTGCTACCAATCGGCGGAGACGGTGCCGAGCTCGGTGTGCGCAACGACCGGCGTCCCACTCGACCCCGAGGACGACTGGAACCTAGACCTCGACCGCCTCGAGTCTGCGCTGCGCGCCAACACCCGCGTCATTTACATCAACTTCCCCCACAACCCGACCGGCAAGATCCTCGACGAGGGCACTTACCAGAGCCTCATCGAGATCGCGCAGGCGCGCGGCATCTATCTGTTCAGCGATGAGGTGTACCGGCTCATGGAGCGAGATCCGCAGCGCCGGCTTCCCCAGGTCGCCGACCGCTACGAGCGCGGCCTGTCTCTCAACGTGATGTCGAAGTCATACGGGCTCGCGGGGCTTCGAATCGGCTGGATCGCGTGCCAGGATCGCACGCTGCTCGAGCGCCTCGAGCGGGCCAAGCACTATCTTTCGATCTGTAACTCGGCCCCGGGCGAACACCTGGCGCTCATCGCGCTCAAGGCACGCGAGGTTATCCTCTCGCGCAATCGGGCGATCGTCGAGCATAACCGCCAGCGGCTCGATGGCTTCCTCTCGCGTCATGCGGATCGTTTCGACTGGTTTCCGCCGGACGGCGGGTGCATCGGCTACCCACGCTACCGGGGGGCGGAGGGGGTGGAGTCGTTCGCGGCCCGGCTCATGGACGAGGCGGGAATCTGCGTGGTGCCGGCGAGCGTGTTCCAATCGAAGCTCAACCCCGCCCCGACGGACCGGTTTCGGATCGGTTTCGGCCGACGCAGCTTTCCCCAGGGCCTGGAGGCGATGGAGCGAATCGTGGATCAAGCACGCGCCTGAGTGCGGCAGTCAGGTCGACAGGCGGTCGATCACCCGCCGGGTGATTCGAGCCACCGTCTCATCACCGCCCTTCAGCCCGTAGGCCCAATCGGTGCAGCCGCAGGTAAAGACCGTGCCCCCGCGCTCGTAAACTCCCATCACCGCGTGTCCGTGGGCGAGCTTCGCCTGATTCTCAGCCGACCCGTTCCCGAGCACCCGCCAGGCGGCGAACTCGAGGTCGGTGATACCCTCTTCGTAGATCGGGGGCGTCATGGACTGGTCCCACAGCGCGGCGGGAGAGATCGCCAGGATTTCGAAGCTCTCGGGCGTGCCATCGCGCCCGGTCGGCTGCGGCAGTCCGTCGCGCATCGTGAACTCGCACCCGTCGGCTTCGTAGGCAACGATCCGGTCGGCCTGGCCGAACACGTCGCCGTAGCCGAGCCCGGTGCCCTCGAACACCCAGTGACGGTCCCGATAGACGGTGTAGCCGCCCGAGCCTCGACTCACCCCGCCCCCGATGAGCACGTAGCCCCCGCGGGTGAAGCTCACCCCGGTCATGCGGTTCTCGGGCCGGCCGATGAGCGCATCGGACCAGCACGAGCTCAGCCGGCGCTCTTCCGCAGTACCGAGCACCGGATCACGCTCGCACTCGTACTTGTAACAGACCATGGCCCGGCCCTCGTCTTCGAAGCGGACCTGCCAGAACGCAGTGTTGCCGGAGAAGAATGCGACGTTGCCGCCCCGCTCGATGAAGCCCTCGAGAGCGTCGCGCATTCCCCACGACCAGTACTCGTCGTGACCCACGCTGAGGACCAGGCGATAGCCATCGAGCACGCTCGGGTCGAACTCGAGGTCCGCGTTGACCGCAAAGTCGATGCGGTACCGGTTACCCTCTGCCCACTCGACGAACGGCAGCTCCCAGTTGTGCCATCCGCCCGAGGCCGAGTACGGATCGACCCGATGGCGCCGGGCCCACTCGAGGTAGGGAATCGTGTGGCGGGCGGGTCCTTCGACCGCCGCCCGTCGCCCGCCCGGCTCCGGCTTGGACAGGAAGCCTGCCGCCATCGGTCGCTCGAACGAGACTCGGGTCGCCCCCCCGGTGTAGAGACTCGCCCCGCCGTAGGTGTTGTAGGCATTGTAAGTGTTGGTGGAAAGCACCAGCAGGATATCGGCGCGACCGCCCGGCGGTGCCCGCAGCACGAAGAATGTCTCACCTTCGATCGCATGCCCCGCCTCGTCCCGA
>JBFHLI010000107.1:0-10903 GCA_041594935.1 Gammaproteobacteria bacterium
AAGCGCGGCGGCGGTGGGCGGCCACGTCGGGCGGGTCTTGTCGACCGGGTCGATGGCGCATGAATCGCTCGAGGGGGCACGGCGAGCGCTCGCCGGTCATCGCCAAGGTCGCGGTGCTCGCGCCGGTGCGTGGCGAATTCGACTATCACATTCCGCAACGACTCCCAACTCCGGCGCCGGGAATGCGCGTCCGGGTGCCGTTCGGAAAGGGCACCCGAATCGGGCTCGTGCTGTCGATCGCCTCGGATAGCGACGTCGAGCCCGACCGGTTGAAAGAGATTGTCGAAGTCCTGGATGACGAGCCGCTACTTCCGCTCGACTCTCTCGAGTTAATCCGTTTCGCGGCCGAATACTATCACCATCCGATCGGCGAGGTGGTGAGCGCCGTGCTGCCAGCCTTGCTGCGCCGGGGTCGTCCGGCGCGCGCTCACGGCGCTACCCGATGGTGTCTGAGCGAGTACGGAATCGCCGCCGCTGCTGATGCCTTGGCACGCGCGCCGCAGCAGGCGGCGCTCGTGAGCGCTCTGCGCTCGCGGCCGCAGGGGTTGTCACGCGACCAGCTCACCGTCGTATCTCACCACTGGCGGCGGGCGATGCGGGCACTAGAGCGACGAGGCTTCGTGGTCGAATGTGCTGACCGCGGATCGGCTCCACCTCCTCGACCGGAAGGAGAATTGCATGTAACCCTCGATGAGGAGCAACGCAACATCATCGAGGCCATCGACCGGCGCGAGCGGCGATTCGAGCCGATTCTGTTGGATGGTGTCACCGGTAGCGGGAAAACTGAGGTCTATCTCGCCCTCATCGAGGACGTGATCTCCCGGGGCCACCAGGCGCTAGTGCTGATCCCTGAGATCGGCCTCACCCCGCAGATGGTGGCCCGATTCGAGCAGCGTCTGGGGGTTCCGATGAGTGTGCTCCATTCCGGCCTGACCGACCGGGAGCGCTTGGACGCGTGGCTGGCCGCGCGCGACGGAGCCGTTTCGGTTGTGATCGGGACACGCTCGGCGGTGTTCGTGCCGTTACCGCGGCCCGGGTTGTTCGTGGTCGACGAGGAGCACGACCTTTCGTACAAGCAACAGGAAGGCTTCCGGTACTCGGCCCGTGACCTCGCCGTGATTCGCGCGCGCCGCGCCGATGTCCCGGTGATCCTTGGTTCCGCGACCCCCTCGCTGGAGAGCCTGCACAACGTGAGCCTGGGTCGATACCAACATTTGCGGCTGACCCGCCGGGCCGGCGGCGCACAAGCACCGAGCGTCTCGATCGTCGATGTGCGTGCGAAGTCCTTCGTCGACGGTCTATCGGGCTCGCTGCTCGGCGAGATCGACGCGGCGCTCTCGCGCGAGGAACAGATCGTTGTGTTCTTGAATCGGCGAGGATTTGCGCCGGTACTGATCTGCCATGCCTGCGGCTGGGTGGCTGATTGCGCGCGATGCGACGCCCACATGGTCTATCACCAGAGCCGCCAGCGTCTCTGCTGTCATCACTGCGGTGCGGAAGTGCCTCGAGCAAGCCGATGTCCCGAGTGCGCAGCTTCGTCCCCGGCCCCGCTCGGGGTCGGGACGCAGCGAGTGGCGGAGGCGCTGGAGCGCCATTTTCCACGCGCTCGGATCGTGCGGGTTGACCGCGATAGCACGCGGCGCAAAGGGGTACTCGAACAGGTGCTCGAGGATGTTCAGGCGGGCCGGGTCGACATCCTGGTGGGTACGCAGATGCTCGCCAAAGGCCACCACTTTCCGCGCGTCACCCTGGTCAGCATTATCGATGCCGACGGCGGTTTGTTCGGCGCGGACTTTCGCGCGAGCGAACGTCTCGCGCAACTCATCGTGCAGGTCGCGGGCCGTGCCGGACGCGGAGAGCGGGCCGGACGGGTGATGATCCAGACCCACCATCCCGATCACCCGTTACTGCGAACCCTTCTCGCCGACGGCTATCACGAGTTCGCACGCGCAGCCCTGGCGGAACGCGAAGCGGCCGGGTTGCCTCCGAGCGCAAGCCTCGCTTTGGTGCGTGCTCAGGGCGCCGCGCCGGGGCCGGGGATGGAATTTCTAACCCAAGCTCGGGAGGCGGCGACGGCGCTCGACGAGCCGCGGGTGAGCGTGCTCGGCCCGGTGGCCGCGCCCATGGAGCGCCGCGCCGGGCGGTATCGGGCTCAGCTGCTCGTGGAATCGAGCCATCGCCCCCGGCTGCACCGATTTCTGGGCCGGTGGTTGCCCGTCGTGGAGTCGCTGAAGAGCGCGCGGAAAGTGCGCTGGTCGATCGACGTCGACCCGCAGGACATGTTGTAGTCGTATCGCGCTCGAGACTGAGCGGCGCTGCTTGCCGGTGGTGCCTGCTCTTGCCGGTGGCTAGAATACGACGCTCGCGCGGTCCGGGCGCCGAGTCGGTGGTCCGGGCGAGCTGATTTCACCCGGCGGTTGCCGCCAACCCGACTGAACTTATCCAACTATCCCGGGGCCACATGGCGGTCAACTTGAAGCGACGAATTCAAGGCTTACTCGAAGACGCAATCGAGGCGGTCCGCGGGCGGGGTGAGCTCACGATCGAATCGAACGCTGCAATCTCGATCGAGAGAGCTCGTGACAGCGGCCACGGGGATTTTGCAAGCCCGGTCGCGCTCGGTCTTGCCCGCACCCTGCGACGGAATCCGAGAGAAGTTGCCGAGGCCATCGCGGCCCGCATTCCAACCTCCGAGGAAGTAGCGAAGATCGAGATCGCAGGCCCGGGCTTCATCAACTTTTTTCTCACCCCGCTCGCATTGCAGTCGGTGGCCACCGATGTGCTGGAGGCGGGCAATAGCTTCGGGCGATCGGAGATCGGGGGCGGCGCCCCGGTGCAGGTCGAGTTCGTCTCGGCGAACCCCACCGGACCCCTGCACGTCGGCCACGGTCGGCATGCCGCATTCGGGGCGGTGATCGCGAATCTGCTCGAGGCGACCGGGCATCGAGTACAGCGCGAGTACTACATCAACGACGCCGGCCGGCAGATGGATATTCTGGGCACGAGCGTGTGGCTGCGTTATCTGGAGCGTTGTGGAGAGTCGATCCCGTTTCCGGCCAACGGCTACCGTGGCGGGTATGTAATCGAGCTCGCGGCGGCACTCGGTGAGGAGTCAGGCGAGGCGTTTCGCGTTCCGGCCTCCGCGGTGCTTGCGGGGATTCCACCGGACGAGGCAGACGGCGGTAGTCGCGAGGCCCACATCGATGCGCTGATTGCACGCACCAAATCGTTGCTCGGCGATCGCTATCGTCAGGTCTTCGACCATGCCCTCAGCGCGATGACGTCCCAGATTCGTGAGGATCTCGAACGATTTGGCGTTACCTTCGACCGATGGTACAGCGAGAGGTCGCTAGTGGAGAGCGGCGCGGTCGAGCGGGTGGTGGAGCAGCTGCGGGGAGCGAAGTGCGCCTATCTTCGGGACGGCGCGCTGTGGTTCGCGTCCACCGAGTTCGGTGATGAGAAGGACCGAGTCCTGATCCGGGAGAATGGGCAGGCCACCTACTTCACCAACGACATTGCCTACCACCTGGACAAGGTCGAGCGCGGCTTCGAGGAGCTGGTGGACGTTTGGGGGGCCGACCACCACGGATACATCCGGCGCATGAAGGCAGCCCTCGCCGCCCTCGGTCGAGACCCCGATAGACTGGAGGTGCTATTGGTGCAGTTCGCGATCCTGTACCGCGGCGGCAAGAAGATTCCGATGTCGACTCGGGCCGGGGAGTTCGTGACCCTGCGCGAGCTCTGTGAGGAAGTCGGGACCGATGCGGCGCGGTTCTTCTATGTCATGCGGAAGAACGATCAGCACCTCGATTTCGATCTGGATCTGGCCGTGTCGCGCAGCGCTGAGAACCCGGTTTACTACGTGCAGTACGCGCACGCGCGGGTGTGCAGCGTCATGCGACAGCTCTCGGAGCGGGGCCACCGGTGGGAGGCGGGGCGCGTGAGTTTGCACCGGCTCGTCGAATCGCAGGAGCTAGGATTGCTGCGAACCCTATCCCGCTACCCGGAGGTCGTGGAGACCGCAGGAATGGCCCGGGAGCCACACCAGATGGCCTATTACCTTCGAGAGCTCGCCAACGACTTCCACGCCTACTACAACGCCCACACCCTCCTCACCGAGGATGCCGAGCTTCGCGATGCGCGGGTCGCGCTCGCGCTCGCGACCCGCCAGGTGCTGAGTAACGGGCTCGAACTGCTCGGCGTATCCGCGCCGGAGTCGATGTAGGGTCAAGCGATTGTCCAAGGACTACAAGCACCGTCGCCGCTCGCCCTCGCGGGGCAAGGCTCCCGCGCAATGGCGCTGGTTTGCCTCGGGCTTGGCGGTTGGCATCGCGCTGTCGGGACTGGCCTTGGTCTCTCTGCGCGGTAGCGAGCTGTTGTCGACCCGTCCTGGCATACCGAAGCTGGAGCTCCAACCATCGGGAGCATTGCAAGAGTCCCGACCGTCCGAAGAGGCGAAGCCGCGGTTCGAGTTCTATACGATGCTTCCGGAAATGGAGGTCGCGGTGCCCGAGAGCGAGATCCGGTCGTCGACCTCGGATGGCGCGCAAGAGGCGGCTCCGGCGAGGGGAACCTACCTGCTCCAGGTCGGCTCGTTCAGAAAGCTCGGCGAGGCGGATGGGCTCAAGGCAAGCCTCGCCCTCCTCGGCCTCGAGGCCCACATCCAGACGGTCTCGATCAACGGCGAGCAGACGTGGCACCGGGTGCGGCTCGGTCCGTTCTCCAAGACGAGCCAGCTCAACGAGGCGAGGACACGCCTGCAAGAGAATCAGATCGAGGCCATGGTGCTCAAGCTGAGGAGCTAACCCGTCTCCGGTCAAGCCGTCCGGCGAAGCGGTGGGGGAGACTCACGCCGCAGGCTTCGAGTTCATCTCCATCGAGCGCAGCAAACGTTCCGACATCGTATCGATGAACGCCTTGTGGAATCTCAATTGACAGCCGACCGAGATGCGCTCGATGAGCGGTGCGCGAATCTCCATTACCGTGACCTTGTTCTTGGCAATGATGCTCGCCATGCGCTTTTTTCTCGTGACGAAGCCGATCTCGCCGAAGCAAGCGCCTTTCTCGAGCACGTCGATCTGCGTGTCGCCCTTCTTGACGCGGACTTCTCCGCTCACCAGGATGTGAAACGAATCGCCGAACTCCCCCTCCGTGATAATCTGGGTGCCGGGCTCGAACTCCTGCCAGTGGCTTGCATTCAGGACTTCCCAAATCTCGGGCTCGGGAAAGGAAGCGAAGAAGCTCAGGTCGCGAATGCGCTTGAAATGCTCGCGGTTTCCAAAGCCGTCCTGCTCGAGCTGGATGTGGTCGAAGATCAGATTCAGATCACCGGCCATATCGAGCCCGGTGCGGTAGCGTCCGGCCGGGAGCTTCTTCAGCGCGCGATCGACGATCCTCTCCAGAGCCGGGGGCACGTCGCGGCGTAGCTCGCGGATCGGCACGTACTGCTTATGGGTGATGTTGTGGCTGATCGCGGGGATGAGCTCGGCCATGAATGGATGCCGGCCGGTCAGTAGCTCATACATCAACACCCCGAGCGAGAAGATGTCGGACTGACCGGTGACGGTTCGCCCCGTAATCTGTTCCGGCGACAGATAAAGGGGGGACCCCACTCGCGCCTGGTCCTGCGTGTCCGCGGCGTCGACCCCGGTGACCAGGGCGATGCCGAAGTCGGCGACCTTAACCTCACCGTCCTTGGTGAGCAGAATGTTTCTCGGCTTGATGTCCCGGTGCACGACCCCGCTGCGGTGCGCATAGTCCAGTGCGGCGGCGCATTTGAGGCTGATCTGCACCACCTCCTCGAGGGGGAGCAGCGTGTCGGGGCTGCAGAACTCATCCAGGGTTCGGGCCTCCGGCACGTACTCCATCGCGAGGTAGACGAGGCCTTGTGCCTCCCCGACCTCGTACGTCTTGATGATGTTATCGTGCTCGAGTACGGCCGAGGCGCGTGCTTCGTTGAGAAACTGGTTGTATCGGAGAGTCCCGATCCGGTCGCCCCCGCCCGGCTGGGCGTCGGTGACCTTGAGAGCGACCGGAGTATCGTCATCCACGTCTCGTGCGCGGTACACGACGCCGGCCGCACCGCGTCCGATGCGCTTCACGACCTCATACTTGCCCAGGGTCTGAAACTCGAGATTCTCCATCGTGCCCCACCTCCCCCGGAGCGGTTGATGCGGTTGACCCGTCGGTGGTCAGACCGGTGTTCCAAGGCCGCTAGGAGTAACCGACGCGTCGCCTTTTTGCAAGGCGCCAGGATGCTGACGTCGGGCCCGTTGGCGCCGAGACCAAAGAATGGTTCCCAATGGCCGAGAAATTCAGCGATTCGGGCAGTGCGGATCGCATTGCCCCTGGTCTCCACGCGGAGTACTGATTATGAAGAAACTACTATCGGCGGGAGGAGTACTGCTCGCCCTAGTGGCGGTCAATTCCGCCGCGGTGACGAAGCCCGACCTGGACCTGGCCGCTGACGTTGCAACCCTCAAGGTGTCTTTCTCGGATCCTTCGATGTGGAACGGTGAAGACATTCCCAAGAAGATGCATTGCCCGAGGAATGGCGGTGTTTCTCCGGGGAGTCCGGCGCTTGTGGTTGGTAACGTGCCACCGGGCACCAAGAGCCTCGTGGTGTACTTCGAAAACGATGATGCCTCCCACAATCACGGGCTGGTCAGGGTCGCGGGCCCGGCAGACGCAAATGGCGCGTGGTTAGTTCCCAGCGTCGCGCACGGAGCCAAGGGTGGCCTTCCCCAGGGGGTTTCGATTTTCCAGGGCGGAACCCATACGCCGAAGAGCAAGGGAGCTGCCTTCTGGGCGCCGTGTCCGAGACGCGGGTACTGGCGGTTCAAGATCACCGTTTATGCCGTTGACGGCAAGAATGTCGTGACCGCGTTGAAGGAGATGGACTGGGGCGCCGCACCCTAGCAGGCTCCTGGATCGCAACCGGCGGGGCGAGAATTGCGTGTCCCGACTCGGGGAGTGGAGGATTGTGGCGATCTCGGTCGTCGTCCTGATATGGTTCACTCAGGTTGCATCTTCGTGTGCGGTACGAGAACCTCGACTCAGGAGGTCGGAGGATGTTCGCGGTCGACCGCATTACCCCAGCGATTGGCGCCGAGATAGTTGGGCTGGACTTTTCACGTCCCATTTCGGCCGCTCTGCATGATCAGATTTATCAGACCCTACTTGATCACCTCGTAATCTTTGCGCGCGGCACCGAGATCAGTCCGGACGCTCACCTCGCCTTTGCGCAGGGTTTTGGTGAACTGGATGAACCACATCCCTTGTATCCGCATGTCGAGGGTTTCGAGAGCATTGTGCTGCTGGAAAACGACTCTGGCGCACCGCCCGATACGAACAGCTGGCACACGGATTTGACATTTAGGCTGGAGCAGCCCTTTGCATCGATACTGGTTGCGCGACAGGTCCCGCCAACCGGGGGAGATACGATGTGGGCGAGCTGCTATGCCGCATTCGACCGGTTGCCAGAAGGAATGAAGCGTGACCTCGAAGGGATCGAAGCGATCCACGACATGGGGGACTTTCGCAACCGCTTCGCCAATGAAGAGGACGGAACGTCCGGCGCCGAGCGTCTCAATGAGAGTGTGGCTCGATTCGGTCACAACATTCGGCCGTTGATCGGGCAGCATCCGGTGACAGGGCGCAAGTACCTGAACTTCAACGAGGCGTTCGTGACCCACATCGTTGGCATGACGACCAATGAGGCCAATTCACTGAAGACGTATCTCGCCAACCACATGAACAAGCCGGAGGATCAAGTTCGCTGGCGGTGGGCGAATGGAGACCTGGCGATGTGGGACAACCGCGTCACCATGCACTACGCCGTCGCCGACTACTTGCCTCAGTACCGTTGTATGAATCGGATCACCGTCATCCGCGATCGTCGAGCGAAAGGCGCAGAAGCGGCCGTCCGATGAGCCTGGGCAATGATCGGGCGGCCAAGCTTGCTGCCATCTAGTCAGGCATCGGCATCGCCAAACCAGACAGTCAGCGGATGCCCGGCAAGAGACTGACGTTGGGCAATACGTTCAGCCGCCGCGCGTGGGAACTCCGTCGCAGCTTCCGGACGGACTAGGAGATTGCCGTTCCGGCCCGCCAGTCCGTAAGGCTGCTAGCCGACGCGTATCTCCATATCCCGCGATGCAGCCATCGTTCGCCTCAGCAAGACACACGTCCTGTCATCGGATCGCCGGGCAGTTGACGGTGTTGGGCTGACTACTCGGTTGTCCTCGCGGCTCATGTTGATGGCGGCTTTTCCAATGCAGCCCGCCTTTGCCGAGCGCGTCGCGACAGCATGTTGAGACCTTCAACCAGCGCGGAGAACGCCATTGCCGCGTAGATGTAGCCCTTGGGCACATGCGCGCCGAACCCTTCGGCAATCAAGGTGGTACCAATGAGCAACAGGAAACCAAGCGCCAACATGACGATCGTCGGATTGGCGTGGATGAACTTCGAAAGGGGATCCGCTGCCAGAAGCATTGCGCTAACCGCAATTACGACTGCTACTACCATGATCGGCACATGTTCTGTCATGCCGACTGCGGTAATGATGCTGTCGACGGAGAATACTAGGTCCAACACGAGAATTTGAGCGATAACCGCACCTACGCTGGTCGTTGCCTTATTCGGCGTCATCAGGTCGGGACCCGGGTCTGGGTCCACGTTGTGATGGATCTCCTTGGTGGCCTTCCAAACCAGAAATAACCCTCCTGCTATCAGTATCAGGTCGCGCCAGGAAAAACCTTGTCCAAGGAGTTGGAACACCGGTTCGGTCAGCTTGACGATGATCGCGACGGTTCCAAGTAGCGCAAGCCTGAGGACCAAAGCGGCCGCGATGCCGATACGGCGGGCTCTGGAGCGTTGATGCTCGGGTAGTCGGTTCGACAGGATCGATATGAAGATCAGATTGTCGATACCGAGAACGACCTCCATCACCGTCAGGGTTAACAGAGCAACCCATGCGGCCGGATCCGTTAGAAGTGAAAGTATGTAGTCCATCATCGAGCGCTCTTAGGTTGACGGGAGAAGGGTGGGGCCAGGATTTTTCTCTTGCTTCTCGAAAACGCATGCAAAAGTACCAAAGCGATTCTCCAGGGCACACAGATCTGGCTGCAGATGGCTGGGGTCGCTCCGGCCGGGACCTCGGTCCGAGACCCCGCCAACTACAGAGTCCTCCCTGTGAAGGAATCGGTAACACCACCCGGACCCATCCGACCCCCGCCCGAGGTGCGGAAGTCAACGAGGGCGATGTTGAGTGCCAAGTCCAGCGGTAATGAACAATGCGTTTGCAGTATCTTCAACATCGGCGGTGTGCCAGGTTCCTGGTTCGTTGATCGCGTACTGGCCAGGCCCAAGCGTAACGGTCGTATTGAGACCATCCGCCTTCTCCTGGTGGAGCGTTATTGAGCCTGCGGTGCAAAGTACTACCTCGCTGCCCTGGGGATGCATTTCCCACATGTCCCATGACTTCGTGAACACGTGCATGCTCACCAGCCGGGCCTCGGCCCCGTCACTGCGGTGACGTTCCACGTACCCGGAGTACCAGTCCGATGAACCCGTGAACTGCGGCTCAACTTCGTCGGTAGCGCCGAGCCCAAGATGCACTGGATGGTCCGTCATGTCGAAACTGCCCATAAGACGTTCCTTCGCGTTTTCGTTCATCTGCATCCTGTGGGAGGTCGTTCAGCGATCATAAAGAACGTACTCTTGGGTGGGGTGAGGTGCCAGCCAGTGTCCACCTGGAGGGACGGGCCTGGTGCCGGTTCGGGTCCCGGGAGTTTCCGGTTTCTAGCGGAATGTGGTGGATTGCCAGTTGGCCCTCCGAATCTCGGACGAAAGGACGGTGACCAATATGGATCCTCAACCTGCACATGATTCAACGAGAAGCGGTAACCACATGGCCACGAATCTTTCCCGACACCGAACCGGTGCCAAAGCGACCCGCAATGGCTTCAGCGGCCCTATCGGTAACGTGATTCAGGAGGGTGGCATCTCGAGTCTCGATCTCGCTGCGTAGAGGAGTCCCCTGGCAATACGCGATCGCCGGCTCCCGAGGCGACGGGGCCGTGCTTGTCTTCTCAATCGTCTCGATGTGTACATCGTAAAAGCCTGCGGCGCCAAGATCGGAGCGAATCGTGCTTACATCGTGATAGCCATGCGGAGTCCTGGCTAGAAACATCGGCGGGTCTCCAGGGAAGACTTCGCCGGTTGCCTGCGTGACAACATGTGCAAACTCGTTCCTCTCGATCTCGTCCCAGACATTGAATACGAAGTGTCCGCCGGATCTGAGAACGCGCCTTGCCTCTGTGAACCCCGCAACCTTGTCTGGGAAGAACATCACGCCAAACTGACAAGCAACGACATCGAACGATTCGTCCTCAAATGGGAGGTCGAGCGCGTCCGCTTGTTGCCAGCTGATTCGATCATCCGCGCCCTGTTCGCTGCGGGCGCGGTCGAGCATCGGTTGATTGAGGTCAGTAACGACATAGCGCACCAGAGGTCCTAGTCGAGACGCCAGCGCACGAGTGACCACGCCGCTACCCGCTGCCGTCTCAAGAACGTTGCCGGGGGAAAAAGCCACGATACGCTCCGCGAGATCCTGAGCGTAAAATTTGAAAATCAACGGCACGAGATAAACGTCGTAGAGCTCGGGGATACTGCCGGCGAAAATCTTGTCTCCTTCTGACATTTCAACCTCGTGTCGAAACGAAGTTCGGGGCGGAGAGTTAACATTTCTCGACCACCGAAGTCCACACCTAGCCGGCAGACGTCCCCCTCAAAGTCGTCGCCTGATGTCGGTCAGGGTCCTGGCCGTTCCTGGTTCTTAGCCCTAGGCAGCGTTTTGTCCGTTGCCCCACTGGACATCAGCGAGGAGGATTGTGACCGCGGG
>JBFHLI010000108.1:0-10823 GCA_041594935.1 Gammaproteobacteria bacterium
AGGAACGTAGCATGAAATTCAGCAACTTGCAGTGTGAAAGGCCGTAAAGCGCGAAGATTGTGCGAGCCTCTGCGGCGACCGATGCCAGACCGCGCCATTCAGGGCCGGCGCGAACTGCGAGGACAATCACAGCATTCGTTTCGTAATTGCGGTTTGATACCTGTGGAGCGCACCGCGGGAGCGCCGGCGGGGCGAGAGCAACCAAGTCAAGGGACTCGGCATCGGTAAGGCCGGGCTTCATCGGGAGACGACGTCATGACGCAGAACTTGAAACCGGCCGCTGCGCTGGAGCGGGAATGGGCCGAGAGCCCACGGTGGCGCGGCGTGAAGCGCGGTTATTCGTCGCAAGACGTGCTGCGGCTTCGCGGCAGCGTGCAGATCGAGTACACCCTCGCGCGCACTGGGGCGGAGAAGCTCTGGGCCAGTCTGCATGCCGACGAGTTCGTCAGTGCGCTGGGAGCGGTCACCGGCAATCAGGCGATGCAGATGGCCAAGGCCGGCCTCAAGGCGATCTACCTCAGCGGGTGGCAGGTCGCTGCCGATGCCAACAACGCCGGCGAGATGTACCCCGACCAGAGTCTGTACCCGGCCGACAGCGTGCCGAGCGTCGTGCGCAAGATAAACAATTCGCTCCAGCGAGCCGACCAGATCCATCACGCCGAGGGCAAGAACGGCGTCGATTGGTTTCCCCCGATCATGGCGGACGCGGAGGCCGGCTTCGGCGGGGTGCTCAATGCCTTCGAGCTGATGAAGGCCATGGTCGAAGCCGGTGCGGCCGGCGTGCACTTCGAGGACCAGCTTGCTTCGGCCAAGAAGTGCGGTCACATGGGCGGTAAGGTGCTGGTCCCGACCCAGGAGGCGGTCCAAAAGCTCATCGCAGCTCGGCTGGCGGCGGACATCCTCGGCGTGCCCACCCTCGTGCTGGCGCGCACCGACGCGCTCGGAGCGGCCCTCATCACCAGCGACATCGATCCGCGTGACCAGCGATTCATGACGGGCGAGCGAACCGTCGAGGGGTTCCACCAGGTGAATGCCGGTATGGAGCAGGCGGTGGCGCGCGGGCTCGCGTATGCCCCGTACGCAGACTTGATCTGGTGTGAGACGAGCACCCCCGATCTGGACGACGCGCGCACGTTCGCCGAGGCGATCCACCGGGAGTACCCGGACCAGATGCTGGCCTATAACTGTTCGCCCTCCTTTAACTGGAAGCGTCACCTCAAGGACCGTTCGATCCGCAAGTTTCAAACCGAGCTGGCGGCCATGGGGTACCGGTTTCAGTTCATTACCCTGGCCGGTTTTCACGCGCTCAACTACAGCATGTTCGAGCTGGCGGACGAGTTCCGCGATCGCGGGATGCCCGCATACGTGGAGCTGCAGGAGAAGGAGTTCGCCGCCGAGGCGCGGGGCTACACCGCGACCAAGCACCAGCGAGAGGTCGGCGCGGGGTACTTCGACGCGGTCACCCAGGTCGTGGCCGGCGGGGCGTCGTCGATCACGGCGCTCGAGGGCTCGACCGAGGAAGAGCAGTTTGAGGCCGAGAGCCACGCGGAGCCCGAGGCGAGCGCGAACGCCTGAGGCTCGTTTGTTGCCGGCCCGGCGTTGCCCCGTGACGGGAAGCGGCGGGCCGGGGCGAGATCAACGCCCGGTGCGATCGGGCAGGAGCAGGCGCTCCAAAGTGCGCTCGTAGATGTGGACCAGGTGATCGAGGTCCGCGATGCGAACGCACTCGTCGATCTTGTGGATCGTCGCGTTTACCGGCCCTAGCTCGACCACCTCCGCCCCGGTCGGGGCGATGAATCGCCCGTCCGACGTGCCGCCTTCGGTCGAGCACCGGGTGTCGAGCCCGGTGCAGTCGTGGATCGCACCGATCACCGCCTCGATGAGGGCGCCGCGCGAGGTCACAAACGGTTCTCCCCGACACGTCCAGGTGAGCTCGTAGTCCAGCGCGTGACGGGAGAGGATCGCTTCAGTTCTCTCCCGGAGCGCCTGCTCCCCGACCGCGGTGGAGAAACGAAAGTTGAACCAAGCCTCCAGCTCACCCGGAATCACGTTCTCGGCCCCGGTACCGCTTTGAAGGTTCGAGATCTGGAAGCTGGTGGGCGGGAAGTCCTCATTGCCGTTGTCCCAGGTGGTGGCGGCAAGCTCCGCGAGCGCCGGCGTGGCGCGGTGAATCGGGTTGTCGGCCAAGTGCGGGTAGGCGACGTGTCCCTGGTGCCCCCGGACCCGCAACTGCCCTCCCAATGAGCCGCGTCTCCCGATCTTGATGACGTCGCCGAGCCGGTCGCGACTGCTCGGTTCCCCCACCACGCACCAGGTTGCGATCTCGCCGCGCTCTCGGAGCGCCTCGATTACCCGCGCGGTGCCATCCACCGCGGGCCCTTCCTCATCACTGGTCAGGAGCAGGGCGAGGGACCCCGGGTGGCGCGGGTGATCGGCAACGAATCGCTCGCAGGCCAGCACCATGGCGGCGAGGCTGCCTTTCATGTCCGCCGCACCGCGGCCATACAGAAACTCGCCTCTCAGGGTGGGCTCGAATGGGGGGGATGTCCACGCCTCGAGAGGCCCCGGTGGCACGACGTCGGTGTGGCCGGCGAACACGAACAGGGGAGGCTCTCGACCCCGCCGCGCCCACAGGTTGCTGACCTCGCCGAAGGGAAGGGATTCGACCCGGAATCCTGCGGCCGCGAGCCGTCGGCCGAGGAGCGATTGGCAGCCCGCGTCTCGCGGAGTGACCGACCGGCGGGCGATGAGATCACATGCGAGCGCGAGCGAGGCAGACGTCGGCGCCGTCATCAGATGCGCCGATCAGGGGAATACTTGCTTGAAGGGCTTCACGCTGACGTGCTTGTAGACGCCGGCCGTGAGGTAGGGGTCATCATCCGCCCACGCTCTAGCTGCTTCGAGAGACTCGAACTCGGCCACGATCAGGCTGCCGGTAAATCCGGCCGGCCCGGGGTCCTCCGCGTCGACCGCGGGGTGCGGTCCGGCAAGCACCAGAGCGCCTGCGTCGCGAAGGGCCTGAAGACGGGCCACGTGCAAGGGCCGTACCTCTAGCCGCCGCGCGAGGCTGGCTTCGACGTCCTCAGCAAGAATCGCGTAGAGCATCAGCTCTGCTCCTCGGGGTCATCCCCGGACTTGACATGGCGCACGAGATAAAAGCCCTGCGCGACCACGAAAATCAAGGTGAGACCCATCAGGCCGAACAGCTTGAAGTCGACCCAGGTGTCGGTGTCGAAGTTGTACACGACGTAGAGGTTCAGGAACCCCATCGCGGTGAAGAAAGCCACCCAGCTCAAGTTGAGCCGATTCCAGATCGGGTCGGGGAGCTCGATGTTCGCCTCCATGATCCGCCGAACCAGGCTCTTCTTGCCCACAAACTGGCTGCCGAGAAAGGCGGCGGCGAATAGCCAGTTGACGACGGTCGGCTTCCATTTGATGTAGATCTCATCCTTCAGCATGAGCGTGATACCTCCGAAGAAGACCACCAGCGCGAGGGTCACGAGGTGCATCTTCTCGATTCGGCGCCGGTGAACCCACGAGATCGCGACCTGCACGCCGGTGGCGACGATGATCACCGCCGTCGCGGCTAGGATGCCCGCCTGCGGATCGTCGTAGAGCTTGAAGGTGACGAAGAATAGGAGGATCGGGAAGAAATCGAAGAGAAGCTTCATGCGCGCGCGTTCGTGAGGTTCGAATGCCCAATACTAGCTGCGATTGTTCGCGAGGTCTCCCGCCTCGGCCGTGCCGTGGCGCAGGCCGACCGATCGGGTACACTCTGCTTGACCTCAGCGGTTGCGGAGGGGGCCTCGGGAAGATTCTCACGCCAGATGACCCACTATTTCCAGATCCACCCCAAGAGCCCCCAGGCTCGCTTGGTCGACCGCGCGGTCGCGATGGTGCGCAGCGGCGGCGTCATCGTATATCCCACGGACTCGTGCTACGCTCTTGGCTGTTACCTGGGCGACAAAGCGGCGATGGAACGCATTCGGCGAATCCGGCGAGTGGGCGAGGATCATGATTTCACCATCGTTTGCCGGGATCTCTCCGAAGTGGCTACCTATGCCAAGGTCGACAACGCCGCGTACCGTCGGTTGCGCGCCTGCACCCCGGGTCCTTACACGTTCATTCTCAAGGCGACCCGGGAAGTTCCGCGTCGCCTCCAGAACCCCAAGCGTCGCAGCGTGGGTCTCCGGGTGCCCGACCATCCCGTCGCGCAGGTGCTGCTCGCCGCCCTCGGTCAGCCGCTGATAAGCTCGACGTTGATCTTGCCCGGCGAGGAGTTGCCGCTCACCGACCCCGAAGAGATACTCGCCAAGCTCAAGGGGCAGGTCGACCTGGTCATCGACGGCGGATTCTGCGGCAACGAGCCGACGAGCGTAGTGGACCTCACCGAGGGGACGCCCCGGGTGGTGAGACGGGGGCTGGGCGATGTGAGCCAGTTCGAGTCCGCGTGAGCATGCCCGGCAGCTCTTGCGAATGGATTTGAGCCTGGTGCAGAAAGTAGTGGCGTGGGGTTTCCCAGCCCTTTTTGCGATCACGGTTCACGAGGTAGCGCACGGCTGGGTCGCGAAGCAGCTCGGGGACCCCACTGCGATGATGCTGGGGCGTCTGACCCTCAATCCGGTCAAGCACATCGACCCCATCGGCACCATCATCGTGCCGATTGCAGTGCTAATGATGACGAAGTTCGGGTTTGTTTTCGGCTGGGCGCGCCCGGTTCCGGTCACGTGGCAGAACCTGCGCCGCCCCAAGCGCGACATGGCGCTGGTGGCGCTGGCGGGCCCGGGCGCCAATCTCGCGATGGCGCTGATGTGGGCATTAGTTCTCAGGCTCGCGGTCTCCTACCATGACGCGGCGCCCTGGGTCACCGAGCCGATGGTGTTCATGAGCATTGCGGGCATGTTCGTCAACACGATTCTCATGGTCCTCAATCTGGTGCCTTTGCCGCCGCTCGACGGGGGCCGGGTGCTGACCGGCATTTTGCCCCCCTCGCTGGCGCGGCCATTCAGCCGCGTCGAGCCGTACGGCTTCATGATCCTCATCGCGTTACTGATCAGCGGCCTCCTCGCGACGTTCATCTGGCCCGTCATCGAAGTACTGGTCGTGTTCCTCTCCGCCGTGGCGGGCATCTCCGCGGACGGCTTCGCGCAGCTGCTGTCGGGGCTGAGCTAGGCGCGCTCGCGTTGGCCACGGTACCGAAGCAGCACCAGCGCGTATTGTCCGGGATGAGGCCGACGGGCCAGCTCCACCTGGGGCACCTGCACGGGGTGCTCAACAACTGGATCAAGCTCCAGCACGAGTACGAGTGTTACTTCTTCGTTGCCGACTGGCACGCGTTGACCACTCACTACGACGAGCCCGAGATCATCGAGCGCAATCTCTGGGACATGGTCGTCGATTGGCTCGCGGTCGGGATCGACCCCAGTGATGCCACGCTCTTCGTGCAGTCGAGGATACCCGAGCACGCCGAGCTGCACCTGCTGCTCTCGATGATGACCCCGCTCGGCTGGTTGGAGCGCGTGCCGAGCTACAAGGACCAGCAGGAGAGCCTGCGCGAGAAGGACCTGGCCACCTACGGATTCCTCGGCTATCCGTTGCTCCAGAGCGCCGACATCCTGGCCTACAAGGCGAGCCTCGTCCCGGTCGGAGAGGACCAGGTCGCCCACATCGAGCTCACCCGCGAAGTGGCGCGGCGTTTCAATTACATGTACGGGCGCGAGCCGGGCTTCGAGCAGAAGGTCGAGTCCGCTATCCGCAAGATGGGTAAGAAGAACGCGCGTCTGTACCGCGATCTTCGCAGGCGATTTCAGGAGAAGGGAGAAGAGCCGGCGCTCGAGACGGCCCGGGCGCTGGTGCAGGAGCAGCAAAACATCAGTCTCGGCGATCGGGAGCGGCTGTTCGGAGATCTGGAGGGCGGGGGCAAGGTCATCCTCCCCGAGCCCAGCCCGATGCTCACCCCCGCGCCCAAGATGCCGGGTCTCGACGGTCAGAAGATGTCCAAGTCATACAACAATACCATTACGCTGCGCGAGGCGCCGGAGTCGGTAACCCAGAAGCTACGTACGATGCCGACGGATCCGGCGCGGGTCAGACGCACCGATGCGGGCGAGCCGCAGCGCTGTCCCGTTTGGCCGCTGCACCAGGTTTATTCCACCGAGGAGACCCGGGCCTGGGTGCAGGACGGGTGCCGCCGCGCCAAGATCGGGTGCCTCGACTGCAAGCAGCCGGTGATCGACGCGATGCTCGCCGAGCAGGCGCCGATCCGCGAGCGAGCGCTGGAATACTTGGATACCCCGGATGTGGTACGCTCGGTCATCGCAGAAGGGTGCGAGGCAGCGCGGGATGTGGCGCAGGAGACGCTGGAGGACGTGAGGCACGCAATGGGGCTCGTTTACCGCTGATGAGCGTGGCCGAAGCGGATGCGCTACGGGCGCCACGGCAGCACGAGATGCCGTTCGCGATCGTGCACGGCGATCCGGTCACCGAGTTGCCCCGTGACCTGTACATTCCCCCGCAGGCGCTCGAGGTGTTCCTGGAGGCGTTCGAGGGCCCGCTCGACCTGCTCTTGTACCTCATCAAACGCCACAACCTGAATATTCTCGATATCCCGATCGCGGAGATCACCCGCCAGTACATGGAGTACATCGAGCTGATGGAGGAGCTGCAGCTCGAGCTCGCGGCCGAGTACCTGGTGATGGCAGCGATGCTGGCCGAGATCAAGTCGCGCATGTTGCTGCCCCGACACGTGGAGGGCGAGGAGGAGGAAGACCCGCGCGCGGAGCTCGTCCGCCGGCTGCAGGAGTACGAGCAGTACAAGCAGGCGGCTGAATCCATGGACGCCTTGCCCCAGCTCGGCCGCGACGTGTTCGAGGTCCGAGCGGATAGCTCTGGCATCTCTCCGCTCAGGGTGCAGCCGCAGGTGAGCATTCAGGAGCTCATTCTCGCGATGCGCGACGTTCTGCACCGGGCCGAGCTGTCCTCCCACCACCATGTCCAGCGCGAGCCGTTGTCGGTTCGCGAGCGCATGTCGAGCATCCTGGGGAGCTTAAGCTCCGAGAAGTACTCCGAGTTCCGAATGCTGTTCGACGTCACGGAGGGACGGCTGGGGGTGGTGGTCACCTTCCTTGCAATCCTCGAGCTTCTCCGCGAGGCATTGATCGAGACGGTCCAGGCGCAGGCGTATGGCCCGATCCACGTAAGAGCGATGAGCCGTGAACTCGAGTGAGCTGAAGAACATCCTCGAGGCGGCATTGCTGGCAGCCGGCAGGCCGATGAGCGTCGATGCGCTGTTGGAGCTGTTCGCCGACGACGCGGTCAAGCCCGGGCGCTCCGAGGTGCGCGAAGCCCTGAGCGCGATCGACGCCGACTGGAGCGGTCGCGGGCTCGAGCTGGTCCAGGTCGCGAGCGGCTACCGACTACAGGTTCGCTCTGAGTACGCGCCCTGGATGCACCGGTTGTGGATGGAGCGACCGGCTCGTTACTCACGGGCGCTGCTGGAGACCCTCGCCATCATCGCCTATCGCCAGCCGGTAACGCGGGGTGAGATCGAGGATATCCGGGGCGTGGGGGTGAGCAGCTCGATCATGAAGACCTTGATGGAACGCGACTGGATACGCGTCCTCGGTCACCGCGAGGTGCCGGGCCGGCCGGCAATGTTCGGGACCACGCGTGAGTTTCTTGACGATTTCAATCTGAAGAGCCTTGAGTTTCTGCCGCCGCTCTCCGAGATCCGGAACCTGGAACGCATTCATGCCGACCTTTTCCCCGGCGGTGATGACCCTGGGCAACCGTCCCCCCCGAACTGAGCGACGCAAGCCGGGTTCTCCCGCGGGAAGCCGTGGGCGCGGGGCGGGGAACGTGATGCCGGACCCCAAGCCCAAGCTGCACAAGCGCCTGGCGGACATCGGCCTCGGATCTCGGCGCGAGATGGAGCGTTGGATCGAGGCCGGGCGCGTGCGCGTCAACGGAAGTCGCGCGACGCTCGGTGACCGCGTGGGGAGCTCGGACATCATTCAGGTCGATGGGCGACGCGTGGCACCGGCGCCGCACGCTCGCCCGCGGGGCACTCGGGTGCTTCGCTATCACAAGGCAATCGGCGAGGTGTGCACCCGCAAGGACGAGCGCGGTCGACCCACGGTGTTCGCGAATCTTCCCCGCTTGCGCACCGGGCGCTGGGTTGGCATCGGTCGCCTCGACGTCGCCACGACCGGGCTCCTGCTGTTCACCGACAGCGGTGAGCTTGCCCACCGGCTCATGCATCCCTCGCACCAGGTTGAGCGAGAGTATGCGGTGAGGGTTCATGGAGAGGTGACGCCGGAGATGCTCAGCGTTCTCCGCCGTGGGGTGGAGCTGGACGACGGCCCCGCCCGATTTCTTCGCATCTGGGAGCAAGGAGGCGAGGGAAAGAATCACTGGTATCACGTCGTGCTCGGCGAGGGGCGCAGCCGCGAGGTGCGCCGCCTGTGGGACTCCCAGGGGGTCCAGGTGAGCCGCCTCGCTCGGGTGCGCTACGGGCCGATCGAGCTCCCGCGCGGCCTACGCCCGGGACGGTTCGAGGACCTGGACGAGGCGACGGTGACCGAGCTCGCCGCTCTGGTCGGACTGGACGCGGGCCACTCCAACGTGAAGCATGCGCGGCCGGGCCCGCGTGCCCGCCGGCGGCCGAAGGGTGCGCTACCGCGCTCCCGCTAGTTCGAGCGTTCGCAGCGCGAAGTCGCCGTCGAGGTTGGTGATCAGCAAGCCGTCGAAGGAATCTTGCAGACCCCGGTCGACTGACCGAATTACCCCCGCGCCATCGATACTCACCACCATTTCGCCATTGCGCGCCCTGGTCCAGCGCAGCGTGCGGGGCGACCCGGCCTCGGCCGGGAGCGTCTGATGATAAGCGTCAATCACCGATACGCCGCGGCTTCCGATGCGAAGAAGCTCAACCGAGGGCACGCGCGCGGGCTGGTAGGCGAGCCGGTAGCCCACGCCCGCCGGAGACTTCTGGTACAGCCCAAACTCGATACGGCCCTCGGGGGAACGAGTGCTGACCTCGAGGGTTAACGCGAAGGCGTTGGTGATCGCAACCGGTGCGTAGATGGTAGCCCGGGTCTGGCGCGCGCTTTCCGCGGCGGCGGGCTGATTCTTCCTGGCCGCCTGTTCCAGGATCTGGTTGAGCAGGGCGGTGGCGAGGTCCTGGCCGCTATCGCCGGAGCCACTCGGTCGGGGCGAGGGTTGGACGACGCTGTGAAGGCCCACGCCGCGAACCGCCTTGAACTGGCCCTCGCTCACCGTCCACGTCGGCGCGGGTGCGACGCTGCCGTCGGTGAAATCCTCGCTGAGGATCCCGACCTGCCACGGCCAGTCATAGGCCCGGATGAGGTCGCGTAGGTCGGCGATGAACCTACGGTCGGCCGCCTTTGCACGATCGGCGTCATCGACGAGGCGGGCGAGCTTATCGATCAGCTCCTGGAGGCGTTGAGCGCCGCCCTCCCGCTCTCGATTGCGGCTCTGGTCCGGGCTTTGCCAGGTACCGTAGCGGCTCGAGTCCTGTGCTCCGGAAGGATCTGGGGCCAGCACCGCGGCGGTTGCGAGAACGACCGTAGCCAGCGAAACCTTCAATGGTTGACGGGTCACGATAGGAGAGTCCCCTGTAGGTGAAAAATTCACTGCAGGTCGGAAAGCGACTTCACGACCGGTTTGCCGGCGGCCCGGGTGAGGGCCGGGGGTAAGGCACCAAAGGCGAGCCGGGCGGCCTCGGGAGTTTCAAAGGTGCCATAGAGTACCCGAATCGGCGAGCTTTCATCTTCCGACCGATGAATCCTGAAATCGAGGTCCGGGTACTGCCGGATCAGATTTTGCGCGTTGCCGTCTTCGTTAAACGCGAATAGCTGCAACGTGTAGCTTCCGGGCGGTTGATTGCCAATCCATTGCTCATCTCCCGCCGACGGGGGCGGCGGAGCGGGCGCCGCGCCCAGTGCTGCGAGGCGCAGGCTCTCGGTGGATTGGACCACGGGACCGGTGCCCTCCCGGCGAATATCGATCGGAAGACGGCGGTAGGCTTCACGCGCCTGCTCTTCGCTCGAGAACGAGCCGTGAATGACCCGGTGCTTCGGCGTCTCGTTGCGAACGGTGACCACGTTGAGCTTGAGCGAGGGGTACTGCGCGATCAGTGTCTTGGCGCGCTCGAAGCTATCGAGCGCGAAAAGCTGCAGGGTGTAGCCAGCCGCCGGCGGCTCTCTTTCCACGATGGCTTGCGGCGGCTTCGACAACGGTAGCGGGGCTGGAGGTGCTTGCGGCGGTGGCTCGGGGAGTGCCTCGTGGGCCGGCGCCGGGGGCGCTGGGTCTTCCACCGGCGCGATGGGAACGGGCGCGATTTCGGGTAGATCGGTTGTGGGCAGGTCGGCCACCGCGGTGGGCAGCGCGGGCTCTGCGAGGGACGGGCGGGTCATCGGGGCGGGCGTGAGACCGAGGAACTCACCGAGTGCGTGCACGCGCTCGCCAACTTCACGTGCCCGGCCCGACCCGTCGAGGTTCGCCAGCACCTGCTGCGCCTCCAGTTCCTGGTGCACCTGGTTGGATAGTCGCGCGAACGCGGATGATGCTTGCGCCTCGTCGCGCTCGAGCACCGTCAGAGCCGACCAGGCGGCGCGAAATGAGCTGACCGTGTCATCACTCCAGTCGTTGAGGGCGACGAACTCCTCGACTAGGCGCACCCCCGGGCCCGGAGCGGGGGCGGCCGCTGTCGGCGGCGATGGGAGGGCGGCGTCTTGGCTCGGGGGTGGCGAGGGTGTGCGTTCCCCGGCCGGAAACAGCAGCCAGAGCACCAGGGCCAGGAC
>JBFHLI010000109.1:0-10807 GCA_041594935.1 Gammaproteobacteria bacterium
CGGTCAACCACCCCCTGAAAGCGCTTCGGGTGGCACTAAAGGGCCCGCGAACCGACGGCCCGATGGCACCCGACCCGCTTCCGACCCGTGATGATGCCCGACCGGATGATGAGGTCGCCGATACCGATACGGTTCGCGTGAAGCGAACCGCCTGAGGTCGCCCGCCCTTGGCCCTATTCTCCGGGGCGGGATCATGGCTCACGGCCCTGGCGGGAGTGAGTGCCGTCGTGTGGATCGCGGTTCTCGTGCTGCCTTGGCGGCCGTGGAGCACGCGCGAGCGACTCGACCTCGGCGCCACCGGCCGCGGCGAGAGGGATTTCAGTGACACCGCGGTGCTCATACCGGCGCGAGACGAAGCAGGCCTCATCGCGCGCACCCTGGGCGCGCTCGCTCGGCAGGGGCGAAACCTCAGCATTATCTTGGTAGACGACCACTCATCGGACGGCACCGCGGCGACGGCGGCCCGATGTTCGGTCCCGGGCCTTATCGTGGTAGCGGGGGCATCACTCCCCGAGGGCTGGTCCGGTAAGGTCTGGGCGCTCGAGCAAGCCCGTCGGCGCTCCGACCGGCCGGTGCTCGTCCTGCTCGATGCGGATGTCGAGCTCGCTGACGGTCTGCTCGAGAGCCTGCGGCAGAAGATGGACGCCGAGGGGATCGAGTTCGCTTCCCTCATGGCGGAGCTCTCGCTGCAGGGGTTCTGGGCCAAGCTGCTCAATCCGGCCTTCGTCTATTTCTTCAAGCTGCTCTATCCATTCGCGTTGTCGAACGATCCGACGAGCCGGGTGGCAGCCGCTGCGGGCGGGTGCATCATGCTGCGGGCCGACATCCTGGAGGAGATCGGGGGGCTCGAGAGCGTGCGTGAAGATCTCATCGACGATTGTGCGCTCGCCAAGCGTGTGAAATCGCGGGGCCGCCGTACCTGGATTGGTCTCACCCACGAGGCCCGCAGTCTCCGGCCCTGCGATCGCCTGTCTCACATCTGGCACATGGTTTCACGAACCGCCTACACCCAGCTTCGATATTCGATCGGCTGGCTCGGGTTGTGCACGGGTTTGATGACCCTCATGTTCTTGGTCCCAACCCTCAGCCTGTTTCTCGGTCCCGGAGAGGGCCGGCTGGTCGGTCTGACCGGGCTGTTGGCGATGAGTTTCAGCTATCTGCCGGTGCTCCGGTATTACCGACGGTCTTGGGCGTGGGTGTTGGCACTGCCAATCATCGGCATGCTCTACCTGACCATGACCTGGACCTCTGCGATTCACTACTGGGGGGGTCGACGCTCACGGTGGAAGGGCAGGCAGTATCTGCGCAGCGGAGTCACTGCGAGCTAGGAGCCGGTCGGGGCCAACCGCTCGGCCAGCAAGTGGTTGCTTACTCGGCTGCGGACGGTCCGTAGTGACGTCAAGCATAGGGTGAGAGATGAACGGCCACTGTCTATCGAAGTCGCGATTCCGATCGGTTCCCGGGCGTCGATCCGGGGCGAAACCCACCGGGCGGTGGTCGCGTTCGCTGTGCTATATTTTTGATCGAAGGGGGAAACGGCTCCGCAAGTGGAGGAGGTCTTCGCGCTTGAGGCACGTCAGCTGGCTTCGCACCTGCGCGCTGATCGCGGTGATTTCATTTTCGTCTCCGTCGCTTGCGACCGAGCCGGATGCTAGGAGCACAGTTGACTCGTTTCACCAAGCGCTCAAGGATGTGATGCGTGAGGGCCCGTCGCTTGGCTTCCGGGGTAGGCGAGATCGGCTGTGGCCCATCATCGAGCGCACTTTCGATCTCGGGTTCATCTCGAGCGTGGTCAGCGGACAATACTGGGATTCCATGAGCGGCACTGAGCAAGCCGAGATGACCGATACCTTCAGCGCGCTCACGGTTGCGACCTACGCATCGCGATTCGATGAGTATTCCGGCGAAGAGTTCACGGTCGTCGACGAGAAGCCGCTCAAACGGGATCGCATGCTCGTCAGAAGCGAGCTGCGCACCAGCGACGGTGACGTCGTGCAGCTGGATTATGTGCTGCACATGACCACTGGGGCTTGGAAGGTCATCAACGTCATCGCCGATGGCGTGAGTGACCTGTCAATCAAGCGGGCTGATTATTCGGCAGTCCTCAAGGGCGCAGGTTTCGCGGCGCTGATTTCTCGTCTCAATGAGCAGACGGTCAGCCTGGCGAGCGGGACGTAGCGATTACCAGGACGTCGGCGCGATTGACTCGAGGCGATTCGCCATCATGACCGGGACTAAATGCAGGAGATTTGGATGATCAACCACCCTTACCGTGCCTTGGCACTTGCCGTCGTGATCTCCCTTGGCGCGTTATCGGCGGGTTGTGCATCTTCGCCGGAAGCGCGCGAGGACGGTGACCCGCTCGAGCCGATGAACCGGGGATTTCACGGGATCAACACCGGGCTCGATGACCTCATCTTGCGCCCGATCGCCGAGACCTACGTCGACTATACTCCCGAGCCGGTGCGCACGAGCGTGTCCAACTTCTTCGACAACGCGTCCTATGCGAATGTGTTCTTGAATGATTTTCTGCAGGGTAAGTTCTCGCAGGGGTTCTCGGACATCGGGCGGTTCTTGGTCAACAGCACGGTCGGCATCCTGGGACTGTTCGACCCCGCGACCGGCATGGGACTCGAGCGACACGACGAGGATCTTGGCCAGACTCTCGGGGTCTGGGGGGCGGGTGAGGGCGCCTATTTAGAGCTACCGTTCTACGGGCCGAACTCCGTGCGCGATGCGCCCGACATTCCGGTCAGCACCTATACCAACGCGCTGTTCTACATCAGCGAGGCCGCGGTCACCATCCCGCTCGCGATCCTTGGGATCATCGATACGAGGGCTCAGTTCCTGACCGCCACGAGAGTCCGGGATGAGTCTGCTCTGGACGCTTACATATTCACCCGCGAGGCGTACCGGCAACGCAGAGTGCATCTCATCTACGATGGTGATCCACCGCTGGAAGAGTTCGACGAGACGCAGTACTGAAGGGGGCGAAGCAGGCCTTATTCGGGCTCTGCGCGCCGCGGGGATTCAGTTTGCCTTTCGGCATCCCCTGATACAGGCGGCCTGAAAGTCGGCAAACTCGCCGCGAATGCCGTGTCGGTACCGAAATGCCTGCTGGCACTCACGGTAGCAGCCCTGGTAGATGCTCACGTTATCGTCGGGAACTTCCGCACACCCGTCGATGCATGCGATTCGCAGTGAGGCAAACCCAGGATCGGTGTGCTCCGTGAAATAGAAATCTTTCTCGCAACCGCGGGCGCATTTCAGATAGCTCTCCGTCGAGGGTCCGGCGCAAGCGGCGGATTCCGGTTTCGGGCCGTGCTCCTCCGCCGATACGCCGACCAGCGGTGTCGACAGCGCCCATCCGACGAGAACAACAAGACATGCTTTCATTGCGCCTCCTGCCCGGATACCGGTGATGATACGGTTACTGCGAGCGCGACAATCTGGCCGGCACGAAGGGCCAACTGGACTGCGATGACGCCCGTCTGTCGTGGTGTTTCTACTCGATCACGCAGGACAACTCCAGCCCCGGTGCACGCTCTCGGCGTCCAGACTCGCCTATCCGTTGCCATCGTCCCGGGTCCTTGGCGAGATATCCAGGCTTGTGGAGTCTCCGGTTGAAGATTGACTCATCCCGCCTCGGGGTCAAAGCGGCGCCCAAGTGGGGATAAGTTACGCTTCTTGCCCACACTCCGCGGGGGTCAACCTCGGCGAGGCGTTTCGGTTTTGGCTCAAGCTGGGCTTCATCAGCTTCGGGGGCCCGGCCGGACAGATAAGCGTCATGCATCAGGAGCTCGTCGAGCGACGGCGTTGGCTTTCGGAGCATCGGTTCCTGCACGCGCTCAACTATACGATGCTGCTTCCGGGCCCTGAGGCCCAGCAGCTCGCCACCTACATCGGGTGGCTCATGCACGGAACGCTCGGCGGGATCATGGCCGGCGTGCTGTTCGTGCTGCCCTCGTTGTTCATCCTGATCGCACTGGCCTGGATCTACCTCGAATTCGGGCAGGTTCCCGTCATCGCGGGGATTCTGTATGGCATCAAGCCTGCGGTAACCGCGATTGTCCTGTTTGCAGCCTATCGTATCGGCTCCAGAGCGCTCAGGCACGGTCTGTTGTGGGCCATCGCGGCCGCCGCCTTCATCGCTATCTTCGCGCTCCGGATCCCGTTTCCCTACATCGTGCTCGGCGCGGGGCTGATCGGCCTCGTCGGCGGGCGACTTGCGCCGGAGAAGTTCTCGACCGGCGGTTCTGGCCACGGCGCGTCGAGCGCGTCATCGCAGATCCCAGCCATCATCGGTGACGACACACCGTTGCCGGCCCACGCGCGCTTCAGTCGGTCACGATTCGGCTTTCACCTTGTCGTGGGGTTGTCGATTTGGCTCATTGCGATGGCGGGTCTCGTCGGCTTCTTCGGACCGGACGCGACGCTGACCCAGATGGGTTGGTTCTTCACCAAGGCGGCGCTGGTCACTTTCGGCGGGGCTTATGCCGTGTTGCCATATGTCTATCAGGGCGGGGTCGAGCACCACGGGTGGTTGACGGCGACCCAGATGATCGATGGCCTTGCCCTGGGTGAGACCACACCGGGCCCCCTCATCATGGTGGTCACCTTCATCGGTTTCGTCGGGGGATGGACCAAGGCCTTTTTCGGAGCGCAATCGTTGCTGCTCGCCGGTATCGCCGGTGGAATCGTCGCCACCTTCTTCACGTTTCTACCGTCGTTCCTATTCATTCTCGCCGGTGGCCCGCTCGTCGAAGCCACCCGACACGACATCAAGCTCACGGCACCACTCGTCGGGATCACGGCGGCCGTGGTCGGAGTCATCCTCAATCTGGCACTGTTCTTCGCTTATCATGTCCTGTGGCCGGACGGGATCTCCGGTCGATTCGAATGGCTGTCGGCCTTGGTGGGGATCGGCGCATTCGTTGCGCTGGTCAGACTCAAATGGGGGATCATTCCGGTCATCGGTGGATCCGCCGCGGCGGGCCTCGCGATCCAGCTGCTCGTCTTTCCTGCCGGGGGCTAGGAGCGGCCTGGAGTCGGGGCGTGGGGAAGATTCCGCGATCCGCCCCTGGCGCTTGCTCGCGGACCCGGCGCGCAAGGCGGTGGGTATACTAGCGATACTGCGGGCATATTCTTAGAGGAGGAATAGCGGCCATGACGTCGACGGCCACCATCCCGGTGAAATCCAGAGAGCTTCACAACCATCACTTTGACTCGACGATCTGGAACGAGTTTCATTTTCGCAACGACGACATCGTCATCTCGACCTACGCAAAGTCGGGTACGACGTGGATGCAGCAGATCGTGGCTCAGATGATCTTCCGCGGGGATCCCGATCTGGAGGTGGCGCAGATGTCACCCTGGCTCGACCTTCGGGTGCCGCCGAAGGAAGTCAAGCTCCCGATTGTCGAGGCGCAGACTCACCGGCGCTTCATAAAGACTCACCTTCCGGTGGATGCGCTCGTGTTCTCACCCAAGGCGAAGTACATCTACATCGGACGCGACGGGCGCGACGTGGTGTGGAGCTTCTACAATCATCATTCGAACGCGAATGCATCCTGGTACGCGGCCTTGAACGATACCCCCGGACGGGTCGGTCCGCCGATCGAGCCCCCTCCGAGCGACATTCGAGAGTACTGGCGGGAGTGGATGGACCGGGACGGATACCCCTGGTGGCCGTTCTGGGAGAACGTACGCTCGTGGTGGGAGATCCGGGCTCTGCCGAACGTCATGCTGGTCCATTTCGAGTCCCTGCGGCGAGACATGCCGGGCGAGATGCGGCGTCTCGCCGCGTTCCTGGAGATTCCCATCGACGAGTCGCGCTGGGACCAGATTCTCGAGTATTGCTCGTTCGATTGGATGAAGAAAAATGCCACCAAGAGCGTTCCGCTCGGTGGCGCGTTCTGGGATGCGGGGGCCCAGGTGTTCATCAACAAGGGCGTCAACGGACGCTGGCGGGACACGTTGTCGCCGGCGGAGAGTGCCGAGTATGAGGCGCGTAGCGTGACGGAGTTGGGGCGCGAGTGCGCGCACTGGCTCGCAACCGGGACCGGACTGGACTGAGGCAGTTCTGGGCGGTGCGTGACCCTCGGGTGAGCTCGAACGCAGGCGCGATGGGCTAACCGGTCTCCGCTCGGAAGCCGGATTCAATGCCTCTGTCGGCCAAGCGGTGACAATTCGGGAAGACCTAACGAGCCGGGGCCGCTTTAACCGCCACGAACGGGTTCGTCCGGGGTACGCTCGAGATAGCGTTCGACAAGATCGGGCATCGGGGTCAAGCCAAATCCCGGTGAACGGTCCAGTCGAGATGAAGCGACATCGAGCTTGCCCTCGATGCCGAACATGAGGCTCGGCTCCATGGCATCGGACTCCAATAGCATCGTACCGAACGCGCCTTCCTGCGCGATCACGATATCCGATGCGACCTGCGCCACGATAAGGGCCGCGCGGGTGAGCAGGCTCGTTTCCCCCACCTGGGCGCCGACGATCAACGCGAGCCCCAGGTCGCGGCAACGGCTCGCTACCTCGAGCGAGCGAAGCAGGCCTCCCATCTTCGAGATCCGGAGATTGACGATCCACGGCCCGGGCGCCCCCGGCAGCGCCTCGAGCTGATTCTCTCGCACGAGGCTCTCGTCGAGCACGATGCGGGTGGCGAGCGCGGCGGCGAGCTTCGCCAGGTCGTCGAGCTGACCGGGGCCGAGCGGCTCCTCGATGGCCGTGAAGGGGAAATCGAGCGATTCGAGATAGCCGAGCGCCACGTCGAAGCGGGCCCAAGCGTTGTTGGCATCGGCCCGCACCCGTGCCGGTGCGATGCCGGCGGAGCGCAGGACCGCGAGATTAGCGCGATCGCGCTCGGCATCGCCGGATAGCTTGACCTTGTAGTCGCGCATGCCAAGTTGCTGGTAGCGATGCAACGTCTCGGTGAACGGGTGCTTGGCCGTGGCACCGAGCACGGCGCTGTAGACAAACGGCCCCGACAGCGGCGGCAAGCCGAGCAGGGCTTCCACGGACTGCCCGTTATGCCGGGCGATGAGGTCCAGCAGGGCCAGTTCGATCGTGCACCACCCCGCCGGATTGCTGTCGATGTCCTGACGATGAGCCTGACTCCACTGCCGCAGGCTCGAGAGATCGGTGATGGCGGCCGCGATGTCGTCACGGTGCTTGGAGAAGAACGCGGCCACGCTCGCATCGCTTTCGCCGGTGACGTAGTCGCGCGGACACCCTTCACCCCAACCGGTAACGCCTGCTTCGGAGCGGGCAATGACCAGCGCGCTCTGCGTAACATCGCGCTCGGCCGCGGCGTGGGTGAAGGAGACCCGGAAGGGAATGCGCAGCCGTCTCAGGGTGAGGCTCGCGATCTTCACTTCCCGGCTAGTCCGGCGCGAGCGCTGACTGGAAATCGAAGCTCACCTCATCCTTGTAGGCGAGACACTGGATCTTGAACTGCGAGTCTTTCTGGCCGCGATTGACCAGATGCGCGCGAAAGCTCGTGGCGGTGCCGGATCTGAGCCGTCGCGCCAGCAGCGGTTTCAGGCGAGCGCTGGCGCGCTTCGCCCGGTACTCCTCGTTGCGCCGACCAAGGTTCTCATCGAGCCGCTCGCTCAATTCCTGCGTATCGCGCGCATCGCAGCCCGGTAGCTCGAAATAAAACTCGTAGCGCCCGGCGGTGCGGTCAGCGAGGGCTATGAAGAAGGGAAATGTCAGCGAGAGTTGCTCGGCGGTATCGGCCGTGGCCTGGGTCACCTGCATCTCGTAGAGCTTCTCGCCGGTGATGTTGGTTACGCCCCGACCTTTCTGCAAGAACTCGATTAGCGGGATGCCGTGCCGGTGACCGGTCACGGTGACGACGTCGTTCAGGTCGTAGCGATAGAGGCCGGCGGTCGTCGTCAAGAAGATGTAGTAATGCTCTCCCCGCGCCAAGCGGTCGAGCGTCAAGAACTCCGGCTGCCGGTCGTCCCAGCGGGCTCGCTCCACGAACTCGAAGAAAGAGTCCTGAAACACCGGCAGCCCGGAGGAGCTGTTCGCCTCTACGGTCAGCGTCGCGCGAGACTCGCTCGCGAGAAATCCGAGATCCATCGTCACCGCCGCCTTGGGCAACTGCGCCTGGACGGTCTGCAGCGGGATGCGGCAATTGCCCCCGGTCCAGGTCGCGACCAGGGCGACATGCGGCCAGATGTCTCGGAGCACGGCCTGACCCCTGGTGGAGAACAGCTCCCTCAGCTCCGCCGCTCTCACCCGATTGGGCCGCAGCTTGTGCTTCACCGCTGCCACGACGTCTGGAGGCAGCGAATGCTCGAAGTTCCATTGCCCGGTTTCGATGCCGGTCAACAGCTCTTCGCGATAGCGGTGCGTCAGATCCATCAGCAGCACCAACGTGGACGGGTTGGCGGTCGCGATGTACGTGATGTCCCGCGTTGCCAACGCCAGTTGCAGTATCAACAGATACTTCGTCAGGTGATCCTCGATGGCGAACACCGCGGGCGGCACGATGAACTTCCGCTTCATCGGCCACGGCAACTTCTCGTACATGACTCCCGAGATCGCACCGACGGCCTTGCCGGTGGCCGTTCTTTCCTCCTCCGCCGCCCCCGTGATGCCGAGCAGGGCCCCCCGAAAGCCACGCGGACAGGCGCGATACTGCAGAAATCCGGCCAGGGCCTGCTGGCGTCTTGTCTGGGCCAGCATGGTCGGGGTAATCGGCAAAAGCTTCGCCGCGCCGGTTGTGCCGCTGGTCTTGGCGTAGAGCACTGCCGCCTCCGCCGTAAGGGCGGGCTCGCCGGTCTTCTCCTGCTCGTCGATGTAGGGACGCAGGCGGTCGTAGGTCTGCACCGGACACCGGCGCTGGTAATCTGCGACGGAAGTTATCTCGGCGAAGCCGTGGCGTCGCCCGAAGGCGGTTTCCCTGTTCTGTTGCACGATTCCGCGTAACACGTTCTCCTGCGCCCCCGCCAGGTCGTGTCCGGCATTCTCCAGGCGACGCCAATCCGTGTGCTGCACCTTCGCGAAGCCGAGCTTGAGCAGGAGATTCATTGCGCTCTCGAAAAGCGTCGGCACGAACACGTCGCGACGTTCCAGATTCCGCACGAACGGCCCGAGCAGCTGTCGGCCGAAGCTCATCGGGTAACGGTCGTTCTGGATGCCGGCGCGGACCAGGTCGCGGTCGCGCGGGCGATAGTACGTCCCGAACACGATGTCCCAGATGATGGTGGTATTGCTGTAGTTATGATTGGCTTCCTCGAGGATCTTCGAATGGTGCCAACGGTGCAATTCGGCGGTGCTGAAAACGTAACTCAGCGGGCCGAGACGCAGATGGACGTTGCAGTGCTGGAAAAAGCCGTTCACCGAGTAACAGACAAAATAGAACGCCAGCACGTATTCATTCACACCGAGCAAGATGAAGGGCATCGAGTCGAAAGCGAATTGCAGGGTCTTCTCCAGTGGATGAAAGCGCGCGGTGTTGAGCCAGTACAGCTTGTGAGGCGAATGGTGCACGGCGTGCAGCCGCCACAGAGTCGCATTCGTATGGGCAAACCGATGCACCCAGTAGCGCATCAGGTCGACGAGCAGAACCATCAAGATGCCCTGGGTCAGGATCGGCCAGTGATGCGGCCACACGGAGGAATGCAAGTACGCGCGCGTTAGATCGCTCAAGCCGAGCACCACGAGCAGTGCGAGCAAGGGGGGCAGGACGACCTGGACGACGATGGCGTAGAGCGCGTCGGTGTGCCAATCGTCGCGGTTCGGCCGCCAATCGAGGCGATAGGGGCTGAGTCGCTCGAGCAGCGGGAGGGCGACGGCGGCACACACAATCACGGGAATATAGGCGCTAACCCACTTCGGGTAGCCGTTCGCGCTCGACCAGAGAAACGCCAGGATGGCCGCAAGGAAACACGCCGGATAAGCAATCACGGCCACCAATTCCTGCCACAGCGGCCGCGGCGTATTCACCGGGGTTACGGAAGCCGCGTGACTCATGGTGGCCGCGCCGTGGTACGGAGATGAAAATGTCCGAGCACTATTAGATAACCGGAAAGCACGAAATGGAATAGGGTGGCAAGATAGCTTCGAAACCAGTAGTGCTCGGACATGCCGGTCAGGCCGACGAACAGGCGCACCGCCATGACCAGGAAGTAAACCAGGCCGATGAGGAGAAACACCAAACCCTGCCCGCGGCTCGGCTGCAACCGCCTCGACACGAGACGCCGTAGCACCCACGCGAGTAGCGCCACGATTAGGATCTGTGTCGCCAACAATAAAATGTACGGCACCACCCCGCTATGCCAGGACGCGAACGGCGGCAGGAAGGGAAGCTCGAAGTGGCGCTGCAGCAGCTGGGCAAGGACGCGAAAGCAGAACAGCGCGAGCAGAGTGGCGAGGACAATCGCATAGCGCGTCTGGTTGCTGGTGGTTGATCGGGAGATCATCAATTACCGACGCCACGTTCTGAACCGCTCAGTCGGTGCGCTCGGCGGTTGGGGGGCGTCGATAAGTGCGCCGACCGTCGAGAAGTCTGGTCAAGGCAGTTGGACTCGCGACCGACTGTGGAGGCGCAAGTCGTAGGTGCCATGAGTCGTCATCCTTCCACCACTAATAAACCGCGGTGGTTCTCGGCATCGCTTTCAATCAGCCGGTGCCGGCTCTTCCGCATTGATGCGAGACGATAGGTGTTGGCCGAGTAGCTGGCCCTCGGCGATCTGGTCCGGGGTCATGATCCTTCGCAGATTCTCCGACTTACTTTCCGCGTGCGGATGCCCCTGCGCCGCGGCGAGACCCAGCCACGCGAAAGCCCGCACAC
>JBFHLI010000110.1:0-10793 GCA_041594935.1 Gammaproteobacteria bacterium
GCTCCCGGGGTCGCCACATGAGAGTTCTGATCATCGACGACTCGAGGCGCTGCATGCAGATCATGCGCCGATTCCTTGCCGTCAAGATTCCCGATGTCGAGGTCACCGAATACGATCCCGAGCAACGCGGCATGCCGGCCGCTACTTTCGACTGGTCCCAGTACGACGTGCTGTTGCTCGACTTTGCGTTGAGCGGCCCCGTCAACGGATTGCAGTGGCTCGCAAAGAACATCGGCCAGACCGGCTTTCCCGCGACGGTGATGGTGAGCGCCAAGAACGACCCCGAGATCACCGCGGACGCGCTCAAGGTGGGCGCCCACGGGGTCATCAGCAAGCGGGATCTCACTCCCGACAGTCTCACCAAGGCGGTCAATGCCGCAGCTGCCGCCGCGAGGCCTTCGACCGGTGTGACGGCGCCGGGAGCCCGTAACGTCAACGACTTCGAGATCGTCGAGCAAGCCCGCCAGGGTGCACGAGGCGGCTCCGGTTACAAGTTCACACGCCTGATCGGCCAGGGCGCGATGTCTCGAGTGTACCTGGCGGAACGGATCGAGGATCACCTGACCGTCGTCGTTAAGATCATGGACGGCACCCTCTCCGAGGACGAGGAGAGCGTCAAGCGTTTCATCCAGGAAGCGGAGATCGTCTCTGGCCTCGACAGCCCTTACGTGGTCAAGGTATTCGAGCAGGGCTTCACCAACAAGTACGGCTTCATGGTGATGGAGTTCTTTTCCCGGGGCGACCTCAAGCAGCGGCTCGAGCACGGCATCTCACCCGAGGACGCACTCGCCTACCTCCTCAACATCGCCTACGGCCTCGAAGTGATTCACGAGGTCGGCATCGTGCACCGAGACTTGAAACCGGCCAACATCATGTTCCGGGCCGACGACAGCCTGGCCCTTGCCGACTTCGGGATCTCCAAGCGCCTCGACGATACCAGCGAGCTGACCGTGGTCGGAAGCCTGCTCGGTACCCCGCATTACATGAGCCCGGAGCAGATGCGCACGCTTCCGGTCGACCGGCGGTCCGACCTCTACAGCGTGGGCGTCATTCTCTACGAGATGCTGACCGGCCAGAAGCCGTACCGCGGCACGTCGCTCACCGAGGTCATCTACAAACACCTTCAGGAGCCAATACCGGCCCTGCCGAGAGAGGTCAGCGACTTCTCCCCGATTTTGGCCCAGCTGCTCGCGAAGGAACCCGGGGACCGTTACCCGAATGCATCAAGCCTCATCGCGGCGCTGGAATCGTTGAGTTTGGCCGCCTGAAGAATAGCAACCAGGAGGGTACACGGGGGTGCACTCCGCGGTCGCCTCGAAGCTCAGCCGGCGTCACCCCGCATGTTGGCGCAAGGTGTCCCCCGAGCGTAGCTCGTCGGCGGGTTCATCGATCGCGAGGGCTCGCGCCAGCTCCCAGGGCGAGTCGCCGAGCCACTCACCGAGACTCTGGAACGGCATCGCTCGACCGATGCACGAACCCTGGGCGAGCTCACAGCCCATCAAAGTCAGGCTATCGAGGGTTTCCTCGCCTTCGACCCCGGCGGCAACCACCCCGAGGTCGAAATTGTGCGCAAGGTCGATCACCGACTGCACGATTCTCCGATCGGGCTCGTTCTCGGCCATGTTGTTGACGAAAGACCCGTCGATCTTGAGCTCACTCACGGGCAGCTCCTTGAGATACGCGAGCGAGGAGTAGCCGGTGCCGAAACCGTCGATCGAGAGCCTGACCCCCTGCTTGTGAAGCTGTCTCAACGTTTCCAGGCAGGCCTGCGGGTCCGACATCATCGCATTCTCGGTGACCTCCAGCGTGAGCTTCGCGAGGGGCGTAGGCCAGATCTTTCGGGCCTGACGCACGAGTTCTGGCAGGTCGGGGTCAGTCAACGCCGATGCCGGCAGGTTGATGGATACGGATATGCCCCGGAGCTCCGGCTGCCACTGCAGGCATTCGCGCAATCCGGTGTTCAACATCCACGACGTGAGCGGCATGACCAGTCCACAACGCTCCGCGAGCTCGACCGAGACGTCCGCATCAATCGCACCTTGGGTGGGGCTCGTCCAACGGGACATGAGCTCGAACCCGGTGAGCTCGCCGGTCGAGAGGTTGACGATCGGCTGGTAGTACGCGTCGAGCTCGCCCGCCCCCAGTGAGGCCTCCAGCTCGTGCTCGAGCTCAATGCTGCCCTCAGCCTTCTGCTCCGCGCAATCGCAGTACAGCGCGTAATCACAACCGGTCTTGCGGGCAAAGCTGAGCGCCACGTCGGCACAGCGCATGAGCTCCTCGCGTGTGCGCGCATCACGGGGGCCGATACTTATCCCGAACGAAAGCTGCGCTCGGAGCTGCCGCCCCTCGATCGAGAACGGCTCTCCACAGATCCGCTGCATCTTGTTCACCGCCATGAGCGGCTGCCCGGCGCTTTTCAGCCCGGGGAGGATCACGGCAAATTCGGCCGCCGATATCCGCGCGATCACGTCACAAGGGCGAAGGCACCCCGCGAGACGCTTCGCGAGCTGCGTGATGAGCTCGTCCCCCTCGCTGTAGCTGAGCTCGAGGTTGACGTCTCGCAGTCGCTCGGCCTTTACGAAGACGAGGCCCAACATCTCCTCGCCCGCCTCGCCGCGAGCGAGACAGCCGCCGAGCTCGATGAAGAACTGGTGCCGATCTGCAAGACCGGTCAACGGATCGAGCGACATCGGCTTATGCAACGGCCCGGTCATCGGCTCAATGGAGGGAGACGGACGCCTTGGTGCAGCATAGGGGCTAGAGGTAGAACTCGTCTGGCTGAATTCCGTACGCGCCTGCTTCCAAGGTCTTCACGATGTTGAGGTCCTGGCCGTCGTCGGCCACGGTATCCTCCATCAGATCGCGAATCGGAGTATGCCCCAGCGGCGCCTTATCGGCCCCGAGCAGCACGATCACCTTGGGTCGTAGTCGACGCACCCGATTCTGACCGATCACCATCCCCACCTCGCCGTTGCTCAACTCGACCAGGGTGCCGGTCGGATAGATCCCGAGGGTCTGGATGAACTGCTCGATCAGCTCCTCCTGGTAACGGGTATTTCTGAACTCGTAAAGGTGTCGGATTGCCTGGTGCGGAGACATCGCCGCGGCGTAAGGCCGCTCCCGGGTGATCGCATCGAAGCAGTCCACGATGGCCGCCATGCGTCCGAGCAGGGGAATCTCTCCGCCCTTGAGCCCCGCCGGGTAGCCCGAACCATCAAAGCGCTCGTGATGCGTCGCGGCTAGGCTGATTGACGACTGGGTCATGCCGGGAATGTCCTTCATGATCTCGACGCTGAACTCGACGTGCTGCTTGACCCGGTCGAACTCTTCCTCGGTGAGCGCTTCCGGCTTGGCGAGCAGCTCGGGCGGAAGCTTCATCTTGCCGACGTCGAACATCAGGGCGCCGACCCCGAGGTCGTGAATCTGAGGCCGCGGCAGACCCATCTGGCGGCCGAAGGCGATGGCAAGCACCGAGGAGTCGAGGCAATGAGAGTAGGTGTACGAGTCACGGGTCTTGAGACGGCGCAACCACATGAACGCATCGGGGTTGCGAATAATACTCTGCTCTACCTGCCCCACCGTGCGCTTCACGTTGGCGATATCGGGCGGCTTTCCCACTCGCACGTCGTCGAGCAGGTTGCCGACCGCGTCCGACAGGGCCGACTGCGCCTGCTGTGCGTTGGCGAGCTCCTCCTCGACCTCGGTCTCGACCTCGTAGTGGACTGCGGGCTTGGGAATCGGGGCGGGAGGCAAATTCACGGCGGGGCGCTGCGTGCCCCCCGCTTCCGGGGCGGGCGCCTTGCCGCGCTCGACGTCGATGAAGACGTACTCGCAGCACTCCCGCACCTTTCTGATGTCGTTGTCATCCTTGACGAGGAAGCCCTGGAAGAGAAACGGCGTCTCGACCCAGGGACGATCGAGCTTGGCCACGTACATCCCGGTGATAAGCTTGTCGGCAGGGAGCTTGAATTGCAGCACGTCTCGGGGTCTCTCTCGCTGTTGTATCGGCGCAGCCGCGCACCGCCTCCGGCAGTTCCCAGGGATATCGGTCGCGGCCGGGCGTCGCTTTAGCCACGGGGTCGCAGGGCGCCTCAATGATTAGCCGCGACGGCCGATGTCCTCGGGATAGGCGAGAAGCGAACGAACACCCGATGCAGGCCCGGAAAACCCTCAAGCTCGACCGCTACGAGGTAATGCGCCCCCTCGGGAGCAGCGCGCCGGCCGCCTACCTGGCCACCGACACCGCCCTCGGTCGCCACGTGGTGCTCCAGTTCTTCCCCCGCGCGGCCGGGGCAGACCGCGTGCAGCGATTCCGCGACGCGGTGCGAAGCGCCGGTCGGGTGCGCCACCCCAATGTCGCCGCCCTGTATGCCACCGGCCTCTACAAGAGCGTGCCGTACCTCGCGATGGAGCACGTGCCCGGGGTGACCCTGCGCGAGCAGCTCGAGAAGTCCGGGCCGATGTCGACCGAGCAGGCGACACCGCTGTTTCTCGAGCTTCTCAACGGCCTCGCCCAGGCCCACCGCCAGGGCGTGCTGCACCTGGGGCTGAGTCCGGTCAACATCGTCATCGACAAAGACTGGGGTCCGAAGATCCTGCACCTCGGACTTTCGAGCATCCTGCCGCGCAGCGCCGCGGTCGTGCCCTACCTATCGCCCGAGCATTTCGGCGATTCCAACCAGGGCCCGAACTGCGACGTCTTCGCGCTCGGTTTGATCTTCTATGAAATGCTCACCGGACGGCCGGCGATGGACGTGTCCAACAGCGCCGAGCACGTTAAGCGCCTGTGCGAGCGTCCGATCGAGCTCACGTTTCCTCCGCAGGCCGAGATAGAGCTTGGGCTCCGCCAGTTCATCCTCGGCGCCACCCGTAAACGACCGAGTGCGCGCTATGCGAACTGTATCGAGATGAAGGTCGCGTTCAGCGACTGGCTCGAGACGCAGACAATGCGAGAACAGGAGCGTCTGTTCTCGGGCGACACCCATGGCACGGTGTCGTTCCTGTTCCGGCGGATGCAACGTAAGAAGGACTTTCCGGCCCTGTCGCATTCACTCTCGAAGATCAACGCCATGACCTCGGCCGACAGCACCGCGTCCGCGAAGCAGCTCGCGGGCGTAATCCTTAGCGACTACGCGTTGACCAACAAGCTCCTCAAGCTCGCGAACTCGGCGTTCTACGCCCAGCTCAAAGACGGGGTGAGCAGTGTCTCGGCCGCGATCCGGGTGCTCGGTTTCGATCAGGTCCGCCTCGCAGCCAATAGCCTCATCTACTTCTCTCATCTGAACGACAAGTCGGCGACCCCGGAGCTCAAGGACGCTCTCATCGGCGCATTCATGAGCGGCATCGTGACCCGACACCTGGCCCGCCGCGCCCGGCTTCCGAGCGTAGAGGAAGCCTTCGTCTGCGGCATGTTTCAGAACCTGGGGGAGCTGCTCACGATCTACTACTTCCCCGAGGAGCACGCCGAGATCAACTTGCTGGTGGACGATTACGGGGTGGACGCCGCGGTCGCGGCGCACTCGATCCTGGGAATATCTTTTCCGGAGCTCGGCGCCGCGATCGGGCGACAGTGGAAGTTCCCCGAGAACATCCTGGAATGCATGCTGCGACGAACCGGAGACTCGGAATCCGGCGCCGAGCTGCTGCACGAGTTTGCGGCCTATGCCAACGCCGCCTGCAACATCGCCTCGGTCGCGGGCTTCGGGGAAGAAAACGAGGCATTGGGGGCAATCGCCGAGCTGTTCCCCCGGGTCACCCTCACGCCGAAGCAAAGCGTGGAGATGCTCCGCGCCGCCGCGGCGCGGCTCGATGACCACTCCGACCTACTCGGCATCGACGTCGAGGCCAGCCCGTTCATGAAGCGCCTGAGGGTCTTCCTCTCCCGCGCCGAGGCGCTCCTAGGTGAAGGAAACGAATTAGGCTTATCTGCTCCGGGCGAGCCCGAGCTCGATCGGCGCCGCCGAGAAAAACTTGCCAGTTGAATTCGACCCGCACTGCCCCGACGTTCGAGCGCGCCGGAAACAGACCACGATGTCGCACCCCATCGCCATCATGATCAGGGAATATTCAGCATCCCGGATCCGTTAGATAATTGCTCTTGCCGACCTGCTCTATCTGGAGTTCTACCCAGAATGCCACTTTAAGAGCTCGCTTGCTTGCGACTTCGCGGCAACGTGATGATGAACTCCGTGAACTCTCCCGCCTCGCTTTGCACCTGCAGGCATCCGTGGTGTTGCTGCGCGATCGTTTCATGACTCAAAGACAGACCAAGCCCGGTGCCCTCGCCCGTAGGCTTGGTCGTGAAGAACGGATTGAAGATCTTGTCCCGCACCGAGGCCGGAATTCCGGTGCCATTATCGCGGATCCGTACTTCCACCTGATCGCCGAGGTCGCGAGTCGATACCTTGAGCGTAGGCTGATAGCTTGCTTCACCGCGCTCCGTTCGTCTCTCACTAAGCGCATAGAAGCCGTTACCAATCAAATTCAGCAACACTCGGGTGATCTCTTGCGGAAATACCTCGATCTTATCTACCGCCGGATCTAGGTCGCGCTCAAGTGTCACGTTGATCTCCCGATTTTCGGCCCGCATCCCGTGATAGGCAAGATTCAACGTCTCTTCAATTAACCCATTGAGATCGGTCGGCTGGGCGGTGCTCGGACCGGTGCGCGCGTGCGACAGCATGCCTTTGACGATACCGTCGGCGCGCATGCCGTGCTCCCTGATCTTGGCAAGATTCCCTGTCAGCGTCGCAAAGAGGTCAAGTACATCATCGCGAGCCTCCTCATCGAAGGATGTCAAAGCCGATGCCGTACCCTCTTGCAGCTCCGCGAGCAGCTCCGTCGACACTTCCGCAAAATTATTGACGAAGTTGAGCGGATTCTTGATCTCGTGAGCAATGCCTGCCGTCAGTTGCCCCAGCGAGGCCATCTTCTCCGCATGCACCAGGCTCTCTTGAGTCAGACGCAAGTCCTTCAGGGCCTTTTCTGCGTTGTCCTTGGCAGCCTGCAACTGCGCCTCACGTCGTCGGTCATCGGTGATGTTGGTGTAGACCGCAACGATACCTCCATCTTCCGTCTTCCGCTCGCTGATCCGAATCCAGCTTCCGTCCCGGCGTTCTTGCTCATGAGGTCCGGTCGGGTCCTGGTGCTGCGCGAGACGCCTTGTGACCCACGGATCTTCGCTGCTCGTGACGTTACGGATCAATCCGTTATCCGCGGCCTGTTTGATGATCGCTTCAAAGCTCGAGCCTGGCTTCACGAGATCCTGCATTCCCGGATAGAGCATCTCCCGATAATGGGTATTACAAACCACCAGGTGATCGTTAGCGTCGTACAATGAAAATCCTTCCGAAATACTCTCTATGGCGTCGGTCAGCCGACGACGGGCATCGGCAATCTCGCGAAGATTAGAGCGCTGCACCTCGACCGCGGTATCACGGAAAACCTTGAGCGCTTTCGCCATGCGGCCAACCTCGTCCCCACGCTCTTGCGCCGGGATCTCAACCGAAATATCTCCCTCTGCGAGCGTGCTCATGGCCGCGGTCATGTCTTCAAGGGGTTGGACCACTCGCCGGGCCACGTACACGAACATGATCAGCGTTGCGCCCGCAATGCTGATGCCAACGATAACAACCAGCTGCCACTTGCCACGTTGAATCGTTTGATTTGCGATTCTGGCCGCTTGTTCTCCGCTGGATTCGGCCGCAGCCACGAACTGTGCGACTTCGTCACCGAGGCGCGCGGCAAGGCCATGACTCGTTTCTAGCAATGCCTTGGAAGTCGCATCCGAACGCAGCTCTTGGTCGCGAAGGATGAACACATTACCGGGCCCGGCACCAAACATGACGAGGTCAGTGACGGCCGAGCGCAGTTTGTCGTTACCGCTATTCGTTAAACTTGCGAGCGCATTTTCGATCTGCCTCGCCGCCGCGGTGAACCTTTCGCGCAGCGGTTGCAGTAGGGTTGGGTCGGCAACGCTCGCCGACGCCAGCAAGAGACCGGCCGCGAGGTTTCCCGCGCCACGTAGGGTGAGAAGATGGTGTAGGGTGCTCACGCCGACATCGACGAGTTCGGTGATTGCCTCTTGGCTTCTTGCCGTCGCCTCCTCGCTGGCCATCACCAGATTGAAGGTCGCGTCGTCCACGACGGGTACCAGGGTTTCCTGTAACCGCTCGTGGGCCAGCTTCAGGGCGGTGACTACGCCTTCTTGCCTGCCCGGGAATTGCTCCTGAGATCCCGAAAGGAGCTCGTGCTGGCGCGCCTCGAAGATACCTCCAGCTCCGCTGCCATACGCAAGGAGTGCCGCGACGGCATTTTCGAGCATCGGCTTTTCCGCTGATTCCGGCAGGTCTCTCAAGCTCTTCTCGATTCCGGCCGCGGAGGCGACAAACCGTTCTCGGATCGGCTGAATCAGGGTCGAGTCCCGCACGTTCGCCGCCTCAACAAGCAGTCCCTCGACCAAGTTGGCCTCCGCTGCGATCTGCAGCAGCCGGCTCATTTCTAGCACGCCTCCGTCAACGAGTGCGGTAATCGTCTCGGCACTGCGCGAGGTAATGTCCTCGCTGCTGATCACCATATTGAATACCGCGTCATCGACCAGCGGCTCTAGCGCTTCCAGGAGCTGACCGTGGGCCCGGTTCAAGCCCGCCACCGCCTGAGCGCGCAGATTCCCAAGCCGTAGCCGCTCTTCAACCGACGCGTTCAACTCGTTGAGACTCGAAGTGATTTCGCCATGAATGTCGGTGAGCGTGCGAATCGATTCCGGCGCGTTGTCAGCCGTCTCCAACGCCTTCACCAGCCCCAACAGCTCCTCGGCCCGCTGCTGTAGGTCACCTTGCACCTGAGCGCGTTGACGGTGGTCGGCACTCGCCATGAGCGCAGGCGCCGCGGCGGTGAGCTCGGCGCTCTTCTCGGCAACCCGCCGGGACAGTGAGATTGCGGGAACGCTATCGGCGATGATGTGGGTGACGGATTGATCGACTTCGAGAAACGCACGCCACGCGACGACGCCGGCGACGAGGGTCAGACCGGCCATTGCGCTGAAGGCAAGAAAGAGCTTGTTCTTTATCCCGAGGGGCAAGGAGCGGTTTGTAGCGGGGTCTGCGCTCGAAGATGAGATTGAGTGCGGCTCGCGGTTAGACGCATCCGGGGACGATTTAGCTAGATCTTCCTTCATGGCCCATCCACCGGTTGTTCGGAGCCGCAGGGTCACTTATCGAGGTCGCATCTACTGCGTCTCGCCAATTCAACCGCCCAGCTTTTCCACGGGCTTGAAGCTGCCATCCGCCTGTATCACGGTGAAGAACACTCGGTCCATGCCCTGGTTATCGCCGGGGCCGTAGGTCAGCTTGATTCCATCCAAGTCAAACGTTCCGACCTCGGCCAGGGCAGCGAGAAATCGTTCGCGCGTCACTTCCGCCCCGACCATCTCCAACACCTGGATCGTCAATCGTCCCACCATATAACCTTCCAGCGATACGAAGCCGGGCTCGGCTGCGGGATTCATCGCCCTCAGCGCAAGTTGATATCGGTCGACGAGCGGGATCGACCGATCCTCTGGAAAGGGCACGACCTGCGTGACCACCACCCCTTCCCCATCGCTACCCAGCTCCTTGGCCAGCGCCTTGCTACCCACGAACGAGACATTGAGAAACAGCGGACTCATTCCAATCTTTTTCGAGACTCGAATGAACTCGGCACATGGCTGGTAGGCACCGATCATGATCACCGCCTCGGGTCGCCCTTTCCGGATAGAAAGTACCGCGGTTTTCACCGCCGTGGTGTTGCGCTTATAGGTGCCCTCACTCACCAGGGTCATGCCGCGTTTGGCGAGCGCGCGGTTCACCCCGGCGAGCCCGGCGCGACCGTAGGAATCGTCCTGATAAAGAATGGCAATCCGGGAAATGCCGAGGTCATTAGTCAGATGTCCGACCATTGCCTCGGTTTCTTGAAAGTAAGAAGCTCGTATGTTCACCACCGCGCGCTTGTCCCGCTCGCGCAAGAATTCCGCCCCGGTGAACGGCCCGATAAACGGCACGCCGGCCGCCGATGCGATGGGCTGAACGGCGTTGGAGGTCGGCGTACCCACCTCGCCGATCAGGGCGAAAACCTTGTTCTGTGTTATCAGCCACTTCGTGTTCTGGATCGCCAGCTCGGGCTCATAACCGTCATTGAGGGTCACCAGCTCAAGGGTGCGGCCGCCCACCCCACCCGCGGCGTTCGCTTCGCTGAAGGCGGCAAGTATGCCCTCACGCATGCCGAGCCCCAGCGCGGCGGCCGGGCCCTCGAAGGCCGCAGACTGGCCAAACCAGATCCGGTTCGGAAGGACACCCGTTTCTGCCCGGGCGATTAGTGATACGGAAAGACCTATCGCAAGACCGAGGAGACCAACGACCGATTGCCTTTGCATTCCACCGCCCTCCCGCTCGAGGTGGCACACGAGCTCAACCCTTTGCTGATTCGGCCGCCGCGGCTACCCTATCCTGGATATTTCACCAAGGCGACTCGCCGCTCGTCGTGAGACTCTTGAGAGCGATGAGAAAACCAACCGTTCTGGGCGGCTCGAGCGCGGTGAAATTTGTTTCCGCGGCAACTTTACCCGGGCGCTGGCTCGGCTACGCATGCCCGGACTTGGGCTTCGGCCGAGCGATAGCTACGGCTATCCCTTGCGCTCCACCCCGGCGTCCATACTCGCCTATCCATCGCCATCGGCCCGGGATCCTTGGTGAATTATCCAGGCTAGGCCCGTGTCGCTACTTTTCCCCGAAGGCGATGTGAATGCCGCCCTCGCCTCC
>JBFHLI010000111.1:0-10766 GCA_041594935.1 Gammaproteobacteria bacterium
CAATGTGCTCGTGGCCATCTTCGGAGAGCGTGAATCGCAGGCGGTTTACTTCCTCGGGACGCAGACCATCAATCGACTCGACGTGGTCAACTACATCTCGCACGGCATCGCCAAGGTCCCGGAGCACGATGAGGCAGCCCCTTACTCGACGAGTCCCGAGGAGGAAAAGTCGGGGGAAGTGACCGGGCGCAGCGCGCTCGAGTCCTACGCGATCAACCTCAATCAGCAGGCCTTGCTCGGCAAGATCGATCCCCTGATCGGTCGGCGTGACGAGGTGCATCGAACCATCCAGATTCTCTGCCGGCGCCGTAAGAACAATCCACTCTACGTGGGCGAGGCAGGGGTAGGAAAGACCGCAATCGCGGAGGGGTTGGCGAAGATGATCGTGGACGGCGACGTGCCCGACGTGCTCGCCCATGGAACCATCTATGCCCTGGACCTTGGGTCCCTGCTCGCCGGAACCAAGTATCGCGGCGATTTCGAGAAACGCTTGAAAGCGGTGCTGGGTCAACTCGCCAAGGAGCCCGGGGCGGTGTTGTTCATCGACGAGATCCACACCATCATCGGCGCCGGGGCCGCCTCCGGCGGCGTCATGGACGCCTCGAATCTCATAAAGCCAGTGCTTCAGAACGGCGAGTTGCGTTGCATCGGCTCGACCACCTATCAAGAATACCGAGGCATCTTCGAGAAGGACCGCGCGCTCTCGCGACGATTTCAGAAGATTGACGTTAACGAGCCGACGATCGATGAGACGGTCAAGATCCTGAACGGATTGAAGTCTCGCTTCGAAGAGCACCATCAGCTCAAGTACACCAAGCAAGCAATGCGAAGCGCGGCCGAGCTGGCGCACCGCTACATCAACGACCGCCACCTTCCCGATAAGGCGATCGATGTCATCGACGAGGCGGGAGCAAGCCAGAATCTTCTTCCCCCCTCGAGGCGCAAGAAGACCATCGGGGTTCAAGAAATCGAGGCAGTGGTCTCCAAGATGGCCCGGATTCCGCCCAAGACGGTCTCCACGTCCGACAAGGACATGCTGCGAAACCTCGAACGCGATCTCAAGCTGGTGGTCTACGGGCAGGACGAGGCCATCGAGACGCTGGGGGCTGCGATCAAGATGTCCCGCTCGGGCCTGAGAGACTTGGAAAAACCGGTGGGTGCGTTTCTGTTCGCAGGCCCGACCGGGGTCGGCAAGACTGAGGTGACCCGGCAGCTCGCCCGCATCATGGGGGTAGAGCTCATTCGATTCGACATGTCAGAGTACATGGAGCGACATACCGTCTCGCGTCTCATCGGGGCTCCGCCCGGGTACGTCGGCTTCGATCAGGGAGGGCTGCTCACCGAGGCGGTGACCAAGCAACCGCATGCGGTGTTGCTGCTCGATGAGGTGGAGAAAGCGCACCCGGATGTCTTCAACCTGCTGTTGCAGGTGATGGATCACGGAACTCTCACCGACAACAACGGCCGCAAGGCGGACTTCAGGAATGTGTGCCTGGTGATGACTACCAATGCGGGCGCAGAGGACATGAGCCGCGCCTCGATGGGCTTCACCCACCAAGATCACTCGGGTGACAGCATGTCCGCGATCAAGCGAATGTTCACCCCAGAGTTTCGCAATCGCCTGGATGCGATCGTTTTGTTCAAGCCGCTCGAAGAGGCGACCATCGCGCACGTCGTGGACAAGTTCGTAATCGAGCTAGAGAGCCAGCTCGAGGAAAAGCATGTCACCATCGAGGTCGACGAGCAGGCGCGAAAGTGGATTGCTCGGCATGGATTCGACAAGCAGATGGGGGCACGGCCGATGGCCCGGGTCATCCAAGATCATATCAAGCGGCCGCTCGCCGATGCTCTGCTGTTCGGCAAACTCGTGGGTGGCGGCCATCTCAAGGTCGTCGTCCAGGACGACAAGCTCGCATTCGAGCTCGAGGACGAGCAGGTCGCGGACGAGGTCGACTGACCTCCTGCCCGGGTGGAGACCCGGAGTGCAACCGAGGCGTGCTCGTCCGCCTATTGCGGGCTTACGCCGAAGCCGGCCCCCGATCCAGAGACACCGGATACCGTGAGCATTCGCTCCGCCCAGATTAGGATTCGCCCCTTCGTTGCGCGTCCCCCGGCCCGCTGCGCTACCCGATCCGTCATCGCGCTTGCCGTTCTATTGCTGTGGGTGGGAGGGCAGTTCGGTGTCGCGAGGGCCGGACAACCGACGCCGGGCGGTGCCGCAACGTACCGCGTCGCATCCACGACCGTGCCCGGTCCGGACGAGCTTCTTCGCGAGGGGGTGATGCGGCTGAACCGGTTCCTCGCCGAGCGCGGGGCGGACGATCCCGAGAAACTGCAGGCGTTCCTGGACCACGAGATTGCACCGTACTTCGACTTTGCCTACATGTCCCGCTGGGCGGCGGGGCGCCACTACCCGTACCTGAACCGCGCCGAGCGAGACGAGTTCACCGAGCAGCTCAGGGATCTGTTCCTCTCCGCCCTCGCGCGAAACCTCGGAAGCTACGCGCGACCCCTGCCTAGGATCGACGTCTTCCCCGCCCGCGCCGGGCGCTCCCCCAACGAAGTCGCCGTCCTCGCGCGGGTCCTGCCACGAGAGGGATTCAGCGTGCGCTTGGAGTTCAGGTACTACTGGTCCCGACAGGGCTGGAAGATTTTCGACGTGGCGGCGAACGGGGCAAGCGCGGTCGCCTATTATCGGCGTTACTTCTCGGAGCAATGGAGCCGCAATGCCAAGGCACTCGCGCCTTAATGCGCAGCGGCAGGGCGCCCCACCTGTGCCCTTGCACTCCGACTCGGCATGGACCCGGAAGCCGGTGGTCAGCCGTACGATTCAATCCGGCGGCTTATCGCCAAAGTAAACGCTACCGTCCGGTTGAACGGTGCGATACCGCGGTTTGAAGTCCGGTTTGGGCGACGCACTCTCCGCTTCCGCCTTCAGCCTGGCCCGGGTGGCCGCGTACGCTCTTGCCGCTTCCAGGGTACGCTCGGCACGCCTGATCTTGAGGTCGTGGTCGGACCGGCGACGAGCCTCCGCGGGCTCGGGGCCGGGGGCGATCCGACCGAATACCTTGGTGCGCTCGATGAGCGATACGACCCCGTCGCGGATCGTAATGACCGTCAGGTGCGGGTCGTGCTGATCTGGGGCCGGGATGTAATGGAGTTGCCTTACCGGCCATTCCGCGCTGCGAGTGACGATCGATCCGCGTCCGTGCAATGACCGCCGATGAGTGCCGACGCTCTCGACCCGGATGGTGTCCACGAGGTCTGGCGGACCGGCCCGGATCAACACCTCACTCTCGCTCATGCCCCTGCGAAGGGTATTGAACGTCGTAATGTCGATCTGCCCGGCCATCGCAACCGCGCTGCTCGCGAGCGAGACCGCCAGCAATGCCTGCGTCTTCCACTTGAGGACTGGTGTCACCATCATCGTCCCGAGTTCAGCGCCCTTGAGCTGAGATACCGGCTACGACCGAAAGGTTCCTCCGGCACTTTGTCGCGACCCGCCCGGGAGCGACTCTCCGATCGGATCATCGGGCGGTTCGACCACAGAAACCCGGCGCAGAGTGCCCCGAGGACGCCCGCAGGGCCATGATAGGCGATCGCCGCGGTGCCGGTGTCTGCCGCACCGGCGCTCGCTTCCCACTGCGCAGTCCCGACGGTAGAATGAGGCCGCCCGAAACCGCGTCGGCCATCGTCTCGAATTCTCCATGTCATCCGAATCACGGCTGAGCCCGCTTGCGCCAAGTATTCCGGCTCGGGCCGGAGATCGAAAGCGCTGGGGACACCTCTACGGGAGCAGTCGCGGGCTCGCCCTGGCGCGTGCAGCCGAGGCGCACGAAGGCCCGGTCCTCGCCATCGTACCGGACACCCCGACCGCGATACGCCTCGTCGAGGAGCTCAGCTTCTACGCCCGTGCCCCGGAATCAATAAGCCAGTTTCCGGACTGGGAGACGCTGCCCTACGACGTCTTCTCCCCTCACCAGGACATCGTCTCCGATCGCCTGTCCTGCCTCTACCGCCTGCCGGAAATGACCCGCGGAGTGCTCGTGGCACCGATCACGACACTCATGGTACGGCTCGCCCCGCGCGCCTACCTGCTCGCCAACACCTTCCTGCTGAGTGAAGGAGACACCCTCGACCTCGATCGCATGCGGCAAAGACTAGAGGCCGCCGGATATCGCTGCGTGAGCCAGGTCATGGAGCACGGTGAGTTTGCAGTCCGCGGCTCGCTGCTCGACCTCTTTCCGATGGGCAGCGACATCCCGTTTCGAATCGACCTCCTCGACGACGAGGTAGAGACAATCCGAACCTTTGACCCCGATACCCAGCGCTCGCTGAAATCGGTGCGCGAGCTGCGGCTGATTCCGGCGCGAGAATTCCCGGTCACCGAGGACGGCATCGGTCGCTTTCGGCAAGGCTGGCGGGCATCGTTCGAGGGTGACCCCATGTCGTGCCCGATCTACCGCGAGGTGAGCCAAGGGCTCACGCCCTCGGGCATCGAGTACTACTTGCCCTTGTTTCACGAGCAGACCGAGACGCTGTTCGACTATCTGCCCGAGCGTGCCCTGCTCGTCTGGTGGGAAGAGGCACGCGACGCCGCGACGCAGTTCCGGCGCGACGCGGGAGAGCGCTACGAAAGCCATCGCTATGACCGGGAACGCCCGGTGTTGGCGCCCGGCGAGCTGTTTCTCGAACCGGATGAGGCGCTGTCCGCTCACCAGCGATTCCCCCAGGTCACCATCGGTCACTTCGATGCGCCCGGGCGGGGCCGTCATGATTTCGCTACCCGCGCTCCGGTCAGTCTCCCGATCGACGCCAGGGCCGCCGATCCGCTCGCGATCGTTCGCCACTTCATCGACGAATTCGACGGTCGTAGCCTTTTCGTGGCGGAGACTGCCGGACGCAGAGAGGCGTTACTCGAGACGATGGCCCACCGGGGAATCAGGCCGGCTCAGTTCGAGGACTGGCACGCGTTTCTCGATAGCGCCGCCCCGACCGGCATCACGGTTGCTCCGCTCGAAGATGGAGCCGTGCTCGAAAACCCCAGAATTGCGGTCATCACCGAGTCGCAGCTCTTCGGTGAGCGAGCGATGCAGCGGCGACGCAGGCGCAAGAGCGGCCGAGACGCCGAGAGCATCATCCACGATCTCGCCCAGCTGAGCATCGGCAGCCCGGTCGTGCACGAACACCACGGCGTGGGGCGTTATCGCGGTCTCAAGACGCTCACCACCGGCGGGATGACAAACGAGTTTCTCGCGCTAGAGTACGCGGACGAGGACCGGCTCTATGTTCCGGTATCCTCACTGCACCTGGTCACTCGTTACGCGGGGACCGACGCCGACCACGCTCCCCTGCACAAGCTCGGCAGCCCCCAATGGCAAAAGGCCCGCCAGCGAGCGGCGGCACGCGTGTTCGACGTGGCGGCCGAGCTGCTCGAGGTGCATGCGCGGCGGGCGGCGCGGCCCGGCCACGTATTTCGCATCCAGGATGACGAGTACCGTGCCTTCGCGCAGGCATTCCCGTTCGAGGAAACCCCGGACCAGCAGACCGCAATCGATGCGATCATCGAGAACATGACCAACGGCGAACCGATGGATCGGCTGGTGTGCGGCGACGTGGGATTCGGGAAGACCGAGGTCGCGATGCGCGCCGCGTTCATCGCGGTGCAGGACGGTCGGCAGGTCGCGGTGCTCGTTCCCACGACCTTGCTTGCCCAGCAACACTATCAGACTTTCAGCGACCGATTCGCCGACTGGCCGGTGAACGTCGAGGTGCTATCGCGGTTTCGCTCAAAGAAGCAGCAGGACGAGGTTCTGGGTGGTCTCGCCCGCGGCGAGGTCGACATCGTCGTCGGCACCCACAAGCTGCTGTAAGGAGCGATTCGGTTCAAACGCCTGGGGCTGGTCGTGATCGACGAGGAACACCGGTTTGGCGTGCGTCAAAAGGAACGCCTGAAAGCCTTGCGCGCGGAGGTAGACATTCTCACGCTCACCGCGACTCCGATCCCCCGTACTCTGAACATGGCGTTCTCGGGGCTTCGGGACCTCACCTTGATCGCGACCCCGCCCGAACGCCGCCTCTCCATCAAGACCTTCGTACGCCAGTGGAACGACACGCTGCTGCGCGAAGCCTGCTTGCGCGAGATCCGGCGCGGCGGCCAGGTATTCTTCGTTCACAACAAGGTGGAAAATATCCGCAGCATCGCGGAAAAACTGTCGAAGCTGGTCCCCGAGGCGGACACGCGGGTTGCACATGGGCAGATGCGCGAGCAGGAGCTCGAACAGGTCATGCTCGACTTCTACCATCGCCGATTCAACCTCTTGGTGTGCACCACGATCATCGAAACCGGTATCGACGTGCCGAGCGCGAACACCATCATCATCAATCGGGCGGACCGCTTTGGGCTCGCGCAGCTCCACCAGCTGCGGGGTCGAGTCGGACGCTCGCACCATCGCGCCTATGCGTATCTGGTCGTCCCCCCCCGCAGCCTCATGACCGCCGACGCGGTCAAGCGCCTCGAGGCGATCGAATCGCTGGAGGATCTGGGAATCGGGTTCTCGCTCGCCACCCACGATCTGGAGATTCGCGGGGCCGGCGAGCTTTTGGGGGAGGAGCAAAGCGGACAGATCCACGAGGTGGGCTACTCGATGTACACCGAGCTGCTCGGACGCGCGGTCAGCGCGCTGAAGGCCGGACGTAACCCCGAGCTCGACCGGCCCCTCGACCATGGGGCGGAGATCGATCTCCACGCCCCGGCTCTGATACCGGCCGACTACCTTCCCGACGTGCACACCCGGCTAATCATGTACAAGCGCATCGCAAGCGCAGCAAGCCCGGAGGGACTCGATGAGCTCAAGGTCGAGATGATCGACCGATTCGGCGCGCTCCCCGATGCGACCCGGACTTTGTTCCGGATCACGGCCCTCAAGCTGAAGGCGACGCCGCTCGGCATTCGCAAGGTCGAGCTCGGGGGACGGGGCGGCCGCGTCACGTTCTCGCCCGATCCGAACGTCGATCCGGGGAGCGTCATCCACCTCATTCAAAGCGAGCCGAAGTCGTTCAAGCTAGACGGTCAGGACAAGCTGCGGCTGTTCATGGAATTACCCGATCCGGATACCCGGATCGAGGCGTTGGACCGTCTGCTCGACCAGCTCGGCACTCGCATCGCCGCATGATTGAAACCGAACGAGGCCTCGACCCGATGACCCGCCGTAACGAGCACGAGTCATGAGCTGTTCCCTGCCGACCGGAACTGGTGGAAGTACGGACCGGGCTCGCTCCGTCAGCGCGCCCCCAAACCGCGCGAAACCTTCGGGATCGCTCGCTCTCATTCTCGCGGCGGTACTCAGCCTGAGCGCGATCCCGGCGTCTGCCCTTACCTGGTACACGGTGGAAGTCATCGCGTTCAAGCGCGCCGGTGATGCCGCGCTTCAAGCCGAAATCTGGCCCGCGGACCCCGGACGCCCGGACGTGCTCGGTGCGGTGTCGCTCACCAGCGGTCCGAGTGACGGTTCTCGCGGGTTCGAGCTCCTCGAATCGTCCCGGCTGAAGCTGCGGGATGTTGCCGCGAGGCTTCGTCGATCGGAAGCGTATCAGCCCCTGCTCCACATCGCGTGGCGTCAGCCCGGATACACGCGTGGCCGGGCCCGGACGGTGCACATTCACAGCCGATTGCCGAATCCCTATCAGTCCGCGGGTGATATCGGGGTCATCGACGGAACCCTGCGGCTGTCCCGGGCAAGATACCTGCACCTCGATACCGATCTGCTCTATTTCCGATCGGACCCCGACCGCGCGAGCCTGGGCTTCTCCGTCCCGTCGCAGGCGAGCGTTTTCCGAATGCGCGAGGACCGTCGGATGCGCTCGAGCGAACTTCACTACCTGGATCACCCGATGTTCGGCCTCCTAGTGCTCGTCACCCCGAATTCGCCCGCCGCTCCGGAGGCTTCCGGCGCACCGAACGACCCACCGGCGCCCGCGGAGTGAACCGGGATGCACCGGCTGGCTGAGGCCGATCCGAAACCCAGCGGAGAGAACCCTTCGAGCGCCGGCTCGGACCGCTTCCGCTACAGCAGCGGAACCGCCTTCTCGAGCAGGATTCGAACGCGCCGGGTCCCGATCTTGAGGTTCGCTTCGATCTCGGTCATCGTGATGACCTCGGCCCCCCGACCGGCCGCCGCATTGGTGACCACCGCACAGGCGGCATAGTTCAGCGACAGCTCGCGCGCGAGGGCCGCTTCCGGCATCCCGGTCATTCCAACGATGTCGCAGCCGTCGCGCTCGAGGCGGTCGATCTCGGCCGCCGTCTCGAGCCGAGGTCCTTGCGTGGCGCCGTAGGTCCCGGCCTCGTGCGCCGGCAGCTCGCTGTCTCTGGCGGCGCGGCACAGCACCTCCCGGAGCACACGCGAGTACGGGTGGGTGAAATCGATGTGCACCACGCGGGCGAGCTCATGCTCGAAGAAAGTGTGCCCCCGCGACCACGTGTAATCGATGATCTGATCGGGGAAGACGAGGTCGCCGGGAGCGAGCTCCGGGCGAATGCCCCCGACCGCATTGACCGCGATGACATTTTGAACCCCGACGTGGCGCAGCGCCCAGATGTTGGCCCGGTAGTTAACGAGATGGGGGGGAATGGCGTGCCCAGGACCATGGCGCGGCAGAAACGCGACTTCGGCCCCTGCGATCGTGCCATGTACGACGGGACCCGATGGCTCCCCGTAGGGCGTCTTCACGACCTCGCGACGCGTTACGCGCAGATAGCTCAGTCTCGTCAGACCCGTGCCCCCGATGATCGCGTTCTGGGTCATTACCGGCGGCCCCCCTCGCAAGCGCTCATGTCAGGTCCCCTAGACCGCGTATATGCCCGGTAGATTTCGATAATACCCCCGATAGTCCATGCCGCTGCCGAAAACGTACCGGTCCGGAACCCGTAGCCCGGTGAAGTCAGCCTCGGGCACTCGCCGGGTGCGCTCGTGCTGCTTATCCACCAGCACCGCACTGAAGACCGCGCTCGCACCCTCGCCACGACAGTGCTCGATGACCGCAGCCAGCGTGAAGCCCTCATCGAGAATGTCATCCACCACCAGCACCACTCGCCCCGCGATGGACGCGCTCGGATAACCTCGCCACTCGACGTCACGACCCTCGAGCTCGCCGCGGTACCGCGTGACGTGGACGTAATCGAGTTCCAGCGGAAACGTCAAGCGCGCGAGAAGCTTTCCCGCGGGGATGAGACCGCCGGTCATGACCGCCAGGACGAGCGGCGCGCGCTCAGCCACGACGAGCGAGATAGCGCTTGCCATCGAGTCGAATGCGGCCTCGACCTCGGCGGGCGAGTAGAGCCGATCGGCCTTTGAAAGGGCGGACACCACCTCCGGCGGCGGGGCATTTTGCACGGCCGCACCGTCTCGGATACTTGGCGTTGCGCTGCGTTTCACCGCCGGACCCGCCGCCTCGGCTAGACCCCGAAACCGGAATCTGGCTCCCCCCGGTCGAAGGGGCATTCGCTCAACCGTATCCGACGAGAGACTGGCCGACGCAGAGGAAGGCTACCCCGAGCTTTCTGGCGACCACGCCGCCCTGGCCCGCACCGCAACCTTTTGGGGCTGACGCCGGTCGCAACCGAAGAATCCCGCTTCATTGATGCTGGTCCTCGAGCCCCCGGCGCCCTGCCCAGTCGCGCGCGAACTGGTAGGCGCTGCGCCCGCTCCTCGAGCCTCGACCCAGCGCCCAGCGCAATGCCGCCTCGCGAACATCGGTACGTTCCGCCGGCAACACCCCGAAGCGCCCTAGCCAATGATCGACGATCTCCAGATAGGCTTCCTGATTGAACGGGTAGAAGGAAAGCCAAAGGCCGAACCGCTCGGAGAGGGAAATCTTCTCCTCGACCGCCTCGGAGTGGTGTATTTCACCGTCGACCTGGTGGGCGTCGAGATTCTCGCGCATGTACTCCGGCATCAGGTGGCGTCGATTCGAGGTGGCATAGACCAGGACATTGTCGGGCGGCGCGCTCACCGATCCGTCGAGGACCGCCTTGAGCGATTTATAGCTCGAGTCATCGCCCTCAAACGACAGATCATCGCAAAAGAGAATGAACCGCTCCTTGCGGTCACCGAGCCGCTCGACAATCTCCGGCAGATCGATCAGATCCAGCTTTTCGACCTCGATGAGCCGCAGGCCCGCCGGCGCGTACTCGTTGAGCAGGGCCTTGATCAGCGTCGACTTACCAGTTCCCCGGGATCCCGACAGCAAAACGTTGTTGGCCGGGAGCCCGCCAACGAATTGCCGGGTGTTGCGATCAATCTCCTCTTTCTGGCGTTCCACCCGGCGCAGGTCGTCGAGCCGTACCCGGTGCGGGCGGCGTACCGGGAACAGGTACCCCACCTGATTCACCTTCCGCCACCGATAGGCAATGGCCGCGGACGGCTCGTCGTTCGCCGGTGGCGTTGGCAGCAACATCTCCACCCGGCCGAGGATGTTCTCGATACGGCAGATGAGTCGTTCTAGATCGGGGGAGTCGGTCATCTCGTAGCCCGGCACTCGAACGTGCTATCGGACGGTTGCACAGTCAGCGACATGGGAGATCTCGGCCCGCACTGCGTGCACCTCCCTCACGCGGTTCCCAGAGCGCTCAAGGGTTCGTCCGTCTCGCACCCACGTCCTAAATACCTGAGCACAAATATGACACATGAGAGGTACGGACCGGTTCCCTCCCCCGTAGCGGGGAGGGACAGGGTGGGGGGTCAGACTACGGGGAGCCAATCGGA
>JBFHLI010000112.1:0-10703 GCA_041594935.1 Gammaproteobacteria bacterium
CGAGACCTCTCTTGCGAACTTGAACCTGCCAAAGTGATCCACGTCTTCGAAAAGTAGCCATGTAAAGAGCCACCTCACTGTGCCCAAAGTGTGCCAGGAGGTAACTTTCCTGATTGGATTTAGCGCCTAATCGATTGAAACGCTTGGCGCGCCCGGAGGGACTCGAACCCCCAACCCTCGGCTTCGAAGGCCGATGCTCTATCCAATTGAGCTACGAGCGCGTGTCATCTCGCTGCGTCTCTAGGGTACCGCCTCGGGCCTCATTCCTCCAACGGCGGGCAGGGCCGGAGACTGAGGCCGGGCGGAAGCCGAGTCAGGTCGTCGCCGCAGGCCTCATCGAGCTGGACTTGAGTCAGGTTGCGCACCCCTTGCAGGCTCGCCCCCTCGAGCTCGGTGCCGGCTAGCGTCGCGCTGGCGAGGTCGGCGTTATCCAGGGTCGCCCGATTGAGCTCGGCCGCACTCAGATCGACCCCGCTGAGGTCGGCGCCCGACAGATCCGCGCCGTTCAGATCGGCGCCGCGCAGGCTGGCGCGGGCAAGATTGCCCTCGCGCAATCGGCTCTCGAACAGGCTCGCCCCTTCGAGATCGGTCTCGCGAAGATCGGCTTTGGCACCGCGAGCGCCCCCGGAGTCCAACCACTCGAGGTGGGCACGAAGCGCGGCCGCGAGCGCAGGGGCAGAGATCTTGCGCAATCGAGCGTTCCTCGAGCGCCGGCGTCAGGACCGAGCCTTAGCCCGCGCGAGCAGCCTGTGCGTGAGAACCTCGGGGTCGCTCTCAACCACCACCAGGTCGCGGTGCCCCGGGCGCACGAACCCCTGACTGACCGCCCGGCCCAGGAAGACGGTCAACGAGTCGAAGTAACCGGCGACGTTGAGGAGGCCGATCGGCAGCGACTGAAGCCCAAGCTGGGTGGAAGCCCAGACGTCGAAAAGCTCATCCAGGGTGCCGACCCCGCCGGGGAGGATAACGAACCCATCCGAGAGCTGCACCATCCAGGCCTTGCGCTCGGCGAGCGTCTCGACATGCTTGAGCTCGGTGAGGCCGTGGTGCACATGACCCTCGCTGAAAAGCCCGCCCGGCACGATGCCGATCGCCTCGCCCCCCGCATCGAGCACTGCGTCGGCAACCGCTCCCATCATTCCCCGGCTGCCGCCCCCGTAGACCAGGCCGCAGCCATGGGAAACCAGCGCACGACCGAGAGCCCGGGCACTATCGGTGTATGCGGGTAAGACCCCCGGATTGGCGCCGCAGAAGACGCACAGCCGCCTCACGAGCCGCGCCGCAGCGCCTGGATCATCGGCTCCCGCAAGCCGCTCACTCGCTCCGCTCGAGCTTCAGCGCGGCCGAATTGATGCAGTAACGAAGCCCGGTCGGCGCCGGCCCGTCTTCGAACACATGACCCAGGTGCGCATCACACCGGCTGCACAGCACCTCGACTCTGCGCATGAACAGGCTGTTATCCGACTCGGTGTCGACGCTCTCGTCATCGACCGGGGCGAAGAAGCTCGGCCATCCGGTGCCGGAATCGAACTTCGTCGCCGAACCGAACAGCGCCTGACCGCAGCACACGCAATGATAGACGCCGGGGTCCTTGCAGTCGTGATACTCACCCGTGAACGGCCGCTCGGTGCCCTTCTTGCGGCACACCTTGAACTGCTCGGGGGTGAGCGCCTCGCGCCACTCTTCATCGGGGCGCTTCAATTTCTCACTCATGGCTCTGCACTCCTGTTTATCTCCACCGGGATCCGGCCCAGGCGCTCGCGCCAGTACCGGGGCCCGACCTCGTGCACCGACTCGCCGGCGACGTCGACCGCCACCGTGACCGGCATGTCCTCGACCTCGAACTCCCGGATCGCCTCCATGCCCAGGTCGGCGAACGCGACCATGCGCGACTTGCGGACCGCCTTCGAGACCAGGTACGCGGCTCCACCGACGGCGATCAGGTACACCGCTCGATGCCGCCGAATCGACTCGATGGCTTGGGCCCCGCGTTCCGCCTTGCCGATCATGCCCAGGAGCCCGGTGTTGGCAAGCATCGTCTCGGTGAACTTGTCCATGCGGGTGGCAGTGGTGGGGCCAGCGGGACCGACCACCTCCTCGCCGACCGCATCGACCGGGCCCACGTAGTAGATGATTCTGTTCTTCAAGTCCACCCCTTCGGGAAGCGGCTCCCCTCGGGCAAGCAGGTCGACGAGGCGCTGGTGGGCGGCATCGCGGGCGGTGAAGATGCTACCGCTGAGCAGCAGACGCTCGCCGCACTTCCAGGTCTCGATCTCGCCGCGAGTGAGCGTATCGACGTTGACGCGCCGGCTTTCCGCGTCGGCCGACCAGGAGATCTGCGGCCAATCCTCCAGGCGGGGCGGGGCGAGCTCTGCCGGCCCGCTGCCGTCCAGGGTGAAGTGCAGGTGCCGGTTGGCGGCGCAGTTGGGAATGAGAGCCACCGGCAGGGCCGCGGCATGCGTCGCGTACTCCCGGATCTTCACGTCGAGAACCGTCGTGACGCCGCCGAGCCCCTGCGCCCCGATCCCGAGCGCATTGACCTGGTCGTAGATCTCGAGCCGCAGGCGCTCGGTCGGGGAGAGTGATTCCCTAGCCCGCAGCGAGTGAATGTCGATCGGCTCGAGCAGCGCTTCCTTCGCGAGCAGCATCGCCTTCTCCGCGGTGCCGCCGATGCCGATGCCCAGAATGCCGGGCGGACACCAGCCGGCGCCGAGCTCCGGCAGCGTCGCCAACACCCAGTCGACGACGCTGTCGCTCGGGTTGAGCACCGCGAACCGGGACTTGTTCTCGGAGCCGCCACCCTTGGCCGCGACCCTGACCTCCACCGTGTCGCCCGCGACCAGCTCGGTGTGAATCACCGCCGGGGTGTTGTCGCCGGTATTGTTTCGCGCCCCGATCGGAGGGCGGACGATGGAGGCACGCAGGGTGTTCTCGGGATCCGTGTAAGCCCGTCGCACCCCTTCGTTGACCATCGCCTCGAGGTCCATCTCCGCTTGCCACCGGACCCCCATGCCGATGCGCAAGAAAACCACCACGATGCCGGTGTCCTGGCAGATCGGCCGACGGCCGTGGGCGCTCATGCGGGAGTTCACCAGTATCTGCGCCATCGCATCGCGGGCGGCCGGCGACTCCTCCCGCTCGTGAGCGGCGGCTAGGGCGTGGATGTAATCGGGCGGATGGTAGAAGGAGATGTACTGCAGCGCATCGGCAACGCTCGCGATGAAATCATCCTGGTGGATGGTGCTCATGTAAGGTTCGAAACGCGGCTCCGGCGGTCTCGGATAAAGATACTAGCCGGCTGGCCCCCGCGGGAGACGTACCACAGACGCTGCACGAATCAGGCGCTGGTCGCCGCTGCCGTCTTCCGGCCGACCGGCCGCGCCGCGATGGCATCCAGGCCGCGTTGCAAATCGGTCTTGATATCGTCGAGATCCTCGAGCCCGACCGCAATGCGAATCAGGTCCTCACCGATGCCCGCCGCATCGCGCTCTGCCTGCGAGATCCGGGCATGCGTCGTGGTCGCCGGGTGAGTGATGGTGGTCTTCACGTCCCCGAGGTTGGCGGTTATCGACAGAAAGCGGGTGGAATCGACCACCGTCCACGCCTCCTTGCGACCTCCGACCACCTCGAACGACAGCACCCCCCCGAAGGCCTTCTGCTGGCGGGCCGCGAGCGCGTGCTGCGGGTGTGATTTCAGGCCCGGATAGAGCACCCGCTTGACCGCCGGATGGTCTTCGAGCCAGACCGCGAGCGCGAGAGCTCGCTCGCTGTGAGCCTGCATGCGCACGCGCAACGTCTCGAGCCCGTTCAGGAACACCCAGGCGTTGAACGGGCTCATGCTCGGCCCGGCGGTGCGCATGAATCCGAAAAGGTCCTTCCCGATCTGCTCGTCGAGCACCACGATCGCACCCCCGACGCACCGGCCCTGCCCATCGAGAAACTTGGTGGCGGAGTGAATCACGATATCCGCCCCTAGGTTGAGCGGCTTCTGCAATGCAGGGGTGCACATGACGTTGTCGACGACCAGCCAGACGCCCTGCGACCGGCAGATGGCCGCCAGCGCTTCGATGTCCACTATCTCGATCTGAGGATTGGAAGGGCTCTCCACGTAGACGAGCCGGGTGTTCGGACGCATGGCGTCGGACCACGCCTGCATTTCGGTCATGGGGGCAACGAAGCTCGCCTCGACCCCGAAGCGCGAGAATATCTTGTTGAAGAGCGTCATTGTCGCGCCGAAGACATTGCGCGAGATGACGACGTGATCTCCCGCCTTGAGCAAGGTCATGCAGGTGGTGAGGATCGCAGCCATTCCCGAGGCGGTGGCGACGCAACGGTTTCCCTCTTCGAGGGCCGCCAATCGATCCTCGAAGGCGCGAACCGTCGGGTTGGTGAACCGAGAGTAGACGTTGCCCTCGTCCTTCTCGGTGAATCTTGCCCAGGCCTTGGCCGCGCTCTCGAACACGAAGCTGGACGTCACGAAGATCGGGTCGTTGTGCTCGCCTTCCGCGGTGCGCTGCTGCCCCTCGCGAATGGCGCGCGTCTCGAAGCCCGAAGCGGGATGCTCGTAGCGTGCCATGAATCACCGCTCCCTCACCCAATACAAGGCGGTGGACAAAAAAAAACCTGCCTTCAGCTTTGGCCGAAGCAGGTCCCCTCGCTTTAGCCGTACTTGTTGAGCGCCCGCAAGCTGTAAGTCAAATCGGCGCTATCGAAGAGGTTATTTAATCCCCATTTGCCTGTCAAGAAATCACGTGCTCAACGATTCGGCAGCGCGTCCCGACCAGCCGGTCACGGCATCCCGAGACTGCCATCAAGAAGCGTGAAAAAGTTCCAGCATGTCGCCTTCGTCAACCCGACCCCGACGGTCCTTGGCGCCATCCTTTCGGCTCTGCTCGAGCTGGCTCAGATAGTCGCTCGAAACGCCACCCGTCACGTACTCACCATTGAAACACGACGTATCGAACTGCTGTAGCCGCGGGTTCCCTTTCCTGACTGCATCGATGAGGTCGTCCAAGGTCTGGTAGAAGAGCCGATCCGCGCCGATCGCCTCGGCGATCTGCGCCTCGTTTCGGTTGTGCGCCACCAGCTCATGGATCGAAGGCATGTCGATTCCGTAAACGTTCTGATAACGCACCGGCGGCGCCGCCGACGCGAAGTACACCTTGCTGGCCCCGGCTTCTCTCGCCATCTGTATGATTTGGCGTGAAGTCGTGCCGCGCACGATCGAGTCGTCGACCAGCAGCACGTTCTTGCCCTCGAACTCGAGCTCGATCGCATTGAGCTTTTGACGTACCGACTTTGCCCGCTCCCTCTGCCCCGGCATGATGAAGGTTCGGGGAATGTATCGATTCTTGATGAATCCCTCGCGGTACTTCACCCCGAGCTCGTAGGCGAGCGGCAGCGCGGCGGTTCGACTGGTGTCCGGGATCGGGATCACCACGTCGATGTCGTTATCCGGCCACCGCCGCATGATCTGGTCGGTAAGGCGCTCGCCCATTCGAAGCCGCGCCTTGTAGACCGAGACGTCGTCGATCATCGAATCCGGTCTCGCGAGGTACACGTACTCGAAGATGCAGGGGGTATAGGTGGGCTCCTGAGCGCACTGACGGGAATGAATCGCGCCGCTGGCCTCGATGAAGATCGTCTCGCCCGGCTCGAGGTCGCGCACGAGCTCGAATCCGAGGCTTTGGAGCGCGACGCTCTCGGAGGCAACCATGTATTCCAGCCCATCCTCGGTTTCCCGAACCCCGTAGCATACCGGCCGGATTCCGTGCGGATCTCTGAACGCCACGATGCCGTAACCGATTATCAGCGCCACCGCCGCGTAGGCGCCCACGCAGCGCCGGTGGAGTCCGGCAACCGCGCCGAAGATGTCTTCCTTGTCCAGCTTGAGCTTTCCGACCCGCATCAGCTCGTGAGCGAAGACGTTCAGCAAGACCTCGGAGTCCGAGGAGGTATTGATATGTCGGAGATCCTCGCGAAACAGATCTCGTTTGAGATCTTCCGCGTTGATCAAGTTGCCATTGTGGGCCAGCGTGATGCCGTACGGAGAGTTCACGTAGAACGGTTGAGCCTCGGACGAGGAGGCACAGCCCGCGGTCGGATAACGAATGTGGCCGATGCCGATCTTGCCTCGCAAGTTCAGCATGTGGCGGGTATGAAAGACGTCGCGGACCAGCCCGTTACCCTTTCGCAAATGCAGCCGGTTGTTCTCGCAAGTCACGATACCGGCGGCGTCTTGACCACGATGCTGCAGCACGGTCAGCGCATCGTAAATCATCTGGTTCACGTAGCTGGTGCCAACCACTCCTACAATTCCACACATTGAGAACCCCTTTAACCGCCAGAAATCGGCATGACGAGCTAGAAGTTGATATTGGCCGCGATGTCACCCGGGAGCAGTGCCCGGATTTCCACCGCCATCTTCTGAAAATGCTTGATGAGCATGGACTCTTGCCACCAGGGGTCTCTCGGAATCTCCGTAAATCCCGCGAGAAGCACCAAGATACCGACGATTATCGCACCTCGCAGCGTCCCGAACACCACCCCCAGCATCCGGTCGGTGCCCGAAAGCCCCGTCTTCTCGACCAGCTTACCTGCCAGGAAATTGATGATTCCAGCGATCAGCAGGCAGACGATGAACAAGCCCATGAACGCGGTGGCGAGACGGACCGACGGAGCGGAGATCTGGTCGATGAGAAGCGCCGCGGCTTGCTTGCAGAACGTGAGCGAGACCCAGATCGCGACGATCCAGCCCAGCAAGGACAGGGCTTCACGAACGAACCCGCGGATGATGCTGATGAGGGCAGATAGCGCGATGATTACGAGGATCGCATAGTCTACCCAGATCATGGGACCGCACGACGCTGCATAACTTCTCGTTTAACCGATCGAGCCCGAATCGCCATGTCTCGAAGCTGCACCGTCGCACGCACGATCCGCGCCGTCAGGCGCTCGGCATCGGGGCGCGAATTGTATCAGAGCGCCCGATGCACCTGAACCGAGTAGGATCGATACCGAATCCGCATCCATGAGGTCGATCATGCCCGCGCACCCGCCCCGGCCCATGCCAACAAGGCGGTGCTCGGATCTCACTCACCCCCGCGGGTAGCGCACCAGGACCCCGTCCAGCTGGTGCTCCGCTCGGAGCTTGCGCAGGGCGGCCTCGGCCCGCGATCGCTCGAGCTCCGGCCCCACGAGGACTCGGGTGATCTTTCCCCCGGCGCCCTGCGCCGGCTGCACGAACGCCGGGTAGCCGTGAGCCCTCAGCCGATCGCGCAGACCGATCGCGTTCATGCTCCGGGCGAAGCTGCCGAGTTGAACCGCCCAGCCCGCGACCGGGGCCGTCTCGCCGCCGGCCTCGACGACGGCAAGAGGGAACTTGGACCTCGGAATCGGACTCGGGACCTGCTTGGGGGTATCGTGCGCCCCGCCCTCGACCTCGGAGGGGACAGATGCGCTCAACAGCTCGCCGTCGGTGGGGGCGATGCGCGGTTGAACTGCCGTCACGACCGGAGACACCGAAATGAGGTCGCCAGGCTGCGCCCCAGCCTCCGGCCCGCTCGTCTCGGGCTCAGATACCGCCGTTTCGAGCGGGACGATCCGAGAGCTGAACCGCTCTTCCTCCGCCTCGCGATCAGCCTGGGACAGATCCGACGCGGGGCGAGAGGGGTCGAGCAGCTCGGGGACGAAGATCACGACCGCAAGCACGATCACCGTCGCTCCGACCAACCTTTGTTTCAGTCGCTGCTGCATCACCGAGGTTGCTGGTCGCCGCGCTCAGCCCTCAAGGCGAAGAACCTCCGCCACCGTATGGAAAGAACCAAAGACGATCAGTCTATCGTCTGCCCGCATTGCCTCGCGCAAGTATCGGTATGCGCTCTCGACCTGGTCATGGGCGGTGGCGGCCGGTCGCGGTAAGACCGCCCTGAGCCGGTCCTGAATGGACTCCCGACTGGCGCCGCTAGGAACGCTCAATCCCGCGAGATGCCACTCATCCACCTCATCTCGCATCGCGCTCGCGACTCCCTCGATGTCCTTGTCCGAGCGCATCGCAAGAAGCGCGTGCCTCGTTCCCCGGCAGACACGCTCGCGGAGCGTCCGCGCAAGCGCCTGCGCCGCCTGCACATTGTGAGCCACATCCACGATGACCTCCGGCCGAGCCCGAAGCACCTGGAATCGGCCCAACCGGCGAACCTGCGCCATCGCGCCGCGCACGCAGTCGGAATCAAGCCCGACCGGCCGGCCGAGCAAGCTCAGGGCCATGATCGCCGCGGCCGCATTGTCGACCTGATGCACGCCCGCGAGGGCCGGATACGGAAGACTCGCAAACGAGCTCTCAGGGCCAAGCCAGTCCCAGCCCGACTTGCGCCGATGGGCCCGGAATTCCCGACCACCCCGGTAGAGAGGGACCCCGCTCTCCTTCGCGTGGTCGATCACGCTACCGGGCGGATCCATCTCCACGCACACCGCGGGCCGGCCGGCTCTCAAGATGCCGGCCTTCTCCACCCCGATCGCCTCGCGCTCGAATCCCAGCCAATCGGTATGGTCGACCCCGATCGGGCCCATCAGAGCGACGTCGGCGTCGAACAGGTTGACGGCATCGAGCCGTCCCCCGAGTCCCACCTCGAGCAGCACCACCTCCGGGTTGGCGGTCTTGAAGATCGACATCGCGGCGAGGGTGCCGAACTCGAAGTAAGTGAGCGATGTTCCAGCCCGCTGACCATCCACGGCATCGAAAGCATCTACCAGCACGCGGTCTTCGACCTCCTTGCCATTGACCCGGATGCGCTCGTTGTAGCACAGCAGGTGGGGCGAGGTGTAGGTGCCGACCTGCACCCCGGCAGCGCAGAGCATGGCCTCCATGAACGCGACACAGGAGCCCTTGCCATTGGTTCCCGCGACCGAGACGATCCGAAACGGTACCGGAGTGAGCTGCATCCGCGCCGCCACCGCGGCGCACCGGTCAAGGCCGAGGTCGATCGGATTCGGGTGGAGATGCTCCTGCCACGCCAGCCAGTCGGATAGTTGCTCAAAGCGCATGAATCGAGCCGGACACGATGGCGGCTGCGCCCTGCGTCAATCGGGAGCGGGCTCGAGCTTCGGGACCTGGTGGGTCAACATCCCGAGGAGTGAGGCGATCCGATCGCGCATCTCGCGTCGATCCACGATCATATCGATGGCGCCGTGATGGAGGAGAAATTCGCTACGCTGGAAGCCCTCCGGTAGCGTCTCACGCACCGTCTGCTCGATCACCCGGGGTCCGGCGAATCCGATGAGCGCACCCGGCTCGGCGATATTGATATCCCCCAGCATCGCGAGACTCGCAGACACCCCCCCCATCGTGGGAGCGGTGAGCACCGAAATGAACGGGAGGCGCTCCCGACGCAAGCGCGCGAGGACGGCGCTCGTCTTCGCCATCTGCATGAGCGAAAACAGGGCTTCCTGCATCCGGGCCCCGCCGCTCGCAGAGAAACACACCAGAGCCGAACGGTGCTCCATCGCGTGATTCACCCCGCGAACGAAGCGCTCACCGACCACCGCCCCCATCGATCCGCCCATGAAGTTGAACTCGAACGCGGCCGCAACGAGCGGGATCTCCTTGACCGCTCCGGCGATTACCACGAGCGCATCCTGCTCACCGGTCGTCTTTTGCGCCTGCGCCAGGCGATCGCGGTACTTCTTGCTATCCCGGAACCGGAGTGCATCGACCGGCGCGAGCTCGGATCCGATCTCAGATTGCGGAGTCGCGTCGAGCAGGTGCGCAAGCCGAGTTCGGGCGCTCTGGCGCATGTGAAAGTCGCACTTCGGACACACTTCGGCGTTGCGCTCGACCTCGGCCCGGTACAGCACGCCGCTACACGCCGGGCACTTGGTCCACAAGCCCTCCGGAACGTTACGCTTGTGCCCTCCCTCGGTGCTGATGCGCGAGGGAATGAGTTTCTTGAACCAGCTCACGCCGGCCGGCCGTCCATTGCTTGTCGCATCTGCCTCACGAGCTCCGCCACCGCTTCGGGAATCTGCGCCGGGTTCCGAGCGAGCGCCTCGATCTTGGTGACCAGCGCGCTCCCCACCACCACGGCGTCGCTCACCGCCGCGACCCGGGCCGCGGTTGCCGCGTCCTTGATGCCGAATCCGACCCCGACCGGGAGGTTGGTCGCGGCCTTGATCGTTGCCACCTTCTCAGCCACCGACGGAATATCCAGATTGGCCGCGCCGGTCACGCCCTTGAGGGAAACGTAATACACGTACCCTCGCGCATACTCGCAGATCCGGGCAATCCGGGTGTCATCGCTGTTGGGGGCGACGAGAAAGATGGGATCGATACCATGGCCGCGTACCGCCTGCACGAAGACATCGGCCTCCTCCGGCGGAAGGTCGACCGTCAAGACTCCATCGACCCCCGCGCCGGCCGCGGCTTGCGCGAAGTCGGCGTAGCCCATCGCCTCGAAGGGGTTCAGATAGCCCATCAGCACGACCGGGGTATCGCGGTCGGTTGAGCGAAAGTCCCTGACGATCTCGAAAATCCCCTTGAGGCTGGCGCCCCCGGCCAACGCTCGCTCACTCGCTCTTTGAATGACCGGGCCATCGGCGATCGGGTCGGAGAACGGGACGCCCAGCTCAAGGATGTCGGCCCCGGCCGAGACGAGCGCGTGGAGCAAGGGCACCGTGGTGTCGAGCGTAGGGTCGCCGGCGGTGACGAA
>JBFHLI010000113.1:0-10636 GCA_041594935.1 Gammaproteobacteria bacterium
GGTATTGCCTATATCCTCGGAGGCGTCAGATCCTCGCTTATCGTCGGCGCCTTTCTGTTGTTTATCGCATTGACAGAATGGTGGGACAGGGCCCTGATTACCGCCTATTTGATGACTGTTGGCGTTGTCATATCAACACTTATCGGGGTGATCGCCGGAACCTTATGTGCGCAGAATCATCTTGCCACCAGATTCATGTTGACGGCTTGTGATACCTTGCAGACATTCCCGTCGTTTATCTACCTGATTCCCGTCATCATGCTTTTTGGCATTACGGACACGTCAGTCCTGTTTGCGGTAATCGTTTACGCAACGATTCCGGCAACCCGCTACACGATTGAAGGCCTGCGAAGCGTGCCTGCACAACTGCACGAGGCCGGCTCGATGTCTGGTGTGAATCGGCTACAGCGGTGGCTCACGATTGAATTGCCCCTGTCCCTTCCGCACATGATGCTGGGCGTCAACCAAACTGTGGTATTCGCGCTCTTCATGGTGATCATCGCCGCGATGATCGGGACCGATGATCTCGGTCAATTGATACTCAAGTCCCTGTCTGATAGACACGGCATTGGCAACGGATTGACGCTTGGATTATGTGTGGCCTTCATCGGGCTCGCCGTCGATCAGGTTATTCGAACCTGGGCTGACGGACGTAAGAAGTTACTCGGAGTGAGCTAGCGCAAAGTTAGCGTATTCGAGATCTTGGCGACGGCAACACGCGTCCGTCGCTAGATTGTGGACGCCTGATCCTTGTTGAAGGAGGTGTCCCACAATATCGGGGCAACTCCAGTCCGGAGCCCCGATGTTACCCACAAACTTACCCCCAAATGACACTTCGGGTTTGGCTGGGAAGTCCATGGACGCCAAGAGCTTTAAATGTCAGGAAGTCATAAGGACACGCGTGTTCTGGCTCCGAAAGCAACAGGATACACGCCGATTGGAAAGATAAACTCACTCGTCGGCGAGCCCCCGGACTCGCCGCTTGTCGGGGTCGTAAAATGGGAAACGCACCACTCGTGCGGGGATCCGCTTCTGGTGGCCGTCCACCTTCCCGACTTCCACCTCAATTCCTTCCTCGGCGTACTCGATCGCCATGCGGCACAGCGCGACGTTTTTTCGCAGGACCGGCGAGCGCACCCCGCTGGTTATGATCCCCACCTGGTTGCGCCCCACGTGCACGCTGTCGCCGTTCGCACCCGGCTCCTCGCCGGCGAGCTCCAGTCCCACGAGCTTCCGCTGAGGGTTCGCCTTGCGCTTGAGCAGGGCCTCTTTACCGACGAAGTCGTCCTCCTTCGTCTTCAACGGCACGGTGAAACCGATGCCCGCCTCGAAGGGGTCGGTTTGATCGCAGAATTCGTAACCGGCGAAGATCAGCCCCGCCTCAATCCGCAGCATGTCGAGGGCCTCGAGCCCGAGCGGGGTCAAGTCGTGCGGTTGCCCCGCTTCCCACACCGCGTCCCAGACCGCCGGTGCGTCCTTGGGGTGGCACCAGATCTCGTAGCCGAGCTCGCCGGAGTACCCGGTCCGCGACACCACGATCGGAATGCCATCGAAGTGACCGACGCGACCGATGGTAAAGCGAAACCACCCGAGCTCTTCCAGGGTCGGCTGGGCCGGGGGGGTCCAGACCATCTCTTGCAAAATGTCCCGGCTCCTGGGGCCCTGCACGGCCACGTTGTGCAGCTGCGTGGTGGCCGACTTGACCCACACCCGAAGTCCGCGTGCTTCGGCTTGTTGGCGCAGCCAGGCGCCGCTGTACTCATCGCCGCCAATCCAGCGGAAGTTATCCGGGCCGAGCCGGAAGATGGTGCCATCGTCGAGCATGCCGCCCGTGTCGTAACACATGGCGGTGTAGACGACCTGCCCGATCGCGAGCCGCCGCACATTGCGCGTCGCCGTCCACTGCATCAGGGCCTCGGCATCGGGGCCCAGGACCTCAAATTTCCTGAGCGGCGAAAGGTCAGTGATGATCGCCCTCTCGCGGCATGCCCAGTACTCGTCAATGGCGCCGTGGTTGTTGAACCGGGCGGGCAGCCAGTAGCCGCGGTACTCGGTGAAGTTTCGGGTCAGCTTCGACGTTCGCGGATGGAAGCCGGTTTCCCGGGTGAGCTGGGGTTCTGCATCGGTAGTCATTCGGTAAGCAATGGCCTTGGAAAATGTATTCTTGGACGGGTAGACGCGCACGTGGATGTCGGTGGGGTTCCAGCCGTTGGCCGCGTCGATGTCGCACGGACAGGCTGAGGACACGCACACCATATCGGTCAGCGCCTTGAGCAGGACGTAATCACCGGGTCGGGACCAAGGCTCGTCCAGGTAGAGCTGGTTGTTGTCGTCTAGGTTCGTGTTATAGAAGAAATTCAAGGCTTCCCAGCCGCGGCGCGCGCCAACCCCGTAGGGCTCGAGCGCGCGATTGAAGTTGTCGGTGCAGTTGACGTGACCGGGATACCCCATCTCCTCGTAGTACTTGGCGGTGCACGCGAGGTTGAAGGTGTCATGGCGGCCGACCGTGTCGCGAACGACCTCCACCAGCGGCTGCATGTCAGCATCGAAGCACTTGGCGTACAGTCCGGGACCGGGATAGGCGGCTCCGAGCAGGCTGCGAGTGGTGGTTGCGTCGAGGCACCGTTCCCGACCGGCCTCGAGGCCGGCGAGGCTGAGAGCCTGGAAGTCCGAGCACTCACGCCCTTCGACGTCGATGACCTGGATGAACTCCCCGGCTCGCACTTCGTACGCGCGCGCGGTGGCGGCATCGATGTGGACCTCCAATCGGGGGTCAGCGAGGGGCTCCGGCAAGCGCGCCTTCGGGTCGTTTCGAATCTGCGACCGGCGCACGTAAGCGACCAGATCGGTGGGAGGGTCTTGCGCATCGGCCCGCATCGGGCCGCCGGGAGCGGCGACGATGCACACCGCATTGCCCTGCGCGGTAAATATCGCACGCTCGCCGGGGGCGGAATCACCCTCGAACAGGGACCGGGCGTCGGCCGCTTCGAACGCGATGCGGCGGCGATTGAGGGCGGCGGCCACGAATCGCGCATCCTCGCTGTCGTTTCCCAGCAGCCTCGCGATGCCGGTGGCCGGGCGCACCCGGCCACTGCCCAGAAGAGCGGGCACGCAGCGGCCTTGAGAGTCGAAGGTCGCCAGCTCACACGCCTGGCGCCCTTCCGGGTCGATGATCTCGAGTGTGTCGTTCGCCTCCAGCGCGATCACGATCGCCCCGCCCCCCGGCACTTTGTAACGCTCGGTTCCCGCGGGGAGCAATCGCAGCCCCGGCTCGAGCAGCCGAGGGCGTTCCGCCGGCATTCCCATCACCTCGCTCCTTCCCAACCGATTGGCCTACTTCTCCTGGCCCGCTTCACCCAGCAGGTCGGAACGGGCCTGCTCCAGATGCCGGGTCATGGCGCGCATCCCGCCCTCGATGTCTCGACTCTCGATGGCCTGAAACACCTCTCGGTGCTGTGCGTTGTACCGGGCAATGCGCGCCGGCGTGAGGACTTTGTCTCGTCTCGCGCTCCACTGGGCGTGCTCGCGCACGTCATTGATGTGGCGGTAAAGCCATTGCATCACCGGATTCTTCGAGCAGTCCGCAAGGGCCAGGTGAAACAGCTCATCGGCACCGGAGAACAGCGTCGCATCGTCGCCGGCCGCCTCCACCTTCCCGAGCGCTTCGCGCAGATGCTCGACGTCGCGCGCACTGGCGTTCATGCACGCGAGCCGGACGATCGGGGGCTCGACCGCGGCTCGCACCTCGATGAGCTCGAGCGGGCTTGTCGTCTGCGCCACGTCGTGGTGGTCGGGACGCTCCCGGTAGTTGACGAAGGTGCCACTGCCGACGCGGCGAGTGACGAGACTGGTTTCCTCGAGACGTCGAAGCGCCTCCCGGACCGTGCCTCTCGAGGCGCGGAAGTGCTCGGCCAGGCTACGTTCGGCGGGTAGCCGGTCGCCGTAGCGGTAGCGCCCCTCCACGATTTCCTGGCGCAGCACGACGGCGATGTTGGCCGCCCCCGAGCCGCGCGAAGCCAGCGCCCGCAGGCCGGGGAACGGTGGCTGGCTCGATCGGTCGGGTGAGATCCTGGTCATCGCCAAAATGCTTGTCCAAGCGCTAGACAATTGGTACGAATTCGGTAAGATTATGGCCAGCTGATTGGCGCCCGTCAAGCGTACAAAGGTACAGTCATGAGCTTTAAAAAAGTTATATAACAATTAGTTATGACGTAATAACTGGTGTCCGATTGGCCGAATTCGATTAGGCGTAGCGAAAGAATTGGATCCATTCCGCACGGGGTGGGGGGGACCGGATCGGGTCCGTCGAGCCGATCAACTCCAGCCGGCTAGCACAGCAAGAGGGGGAACCAGATGGCTACCAGCAAGAAGAAAGTCGTGAAGAAGAAAGCAGTGAGGAAGAAGGTCGCCAAGAGACGGGCGGTGGGCCTACGGCGCCCGCCGACCGAGCTGCAGGCGCACGTCGACGCGCCGGGACGAGCGGAGCTGGTCAAGAAGGTGCGGCGCAAGATCAACGAGCTCGGCATCACCTACATCTACTATCAGTTCATCTCGGTGACCGGGCGTATCGTCGGCAAGGGTATCCCCGCCGATCACTGGGAGCGGATTGCCGAGCGCGGGTTCCAGCTGGTCTACGGCTCCACCGCGAACCTGTTCGTCGACCGCCACGGGCACTACATCGGCTATGGGCCGGAGGCCTCGGAGCTCGTCGGCATCCCGGACCCGGATACCTTCTGCCAGCTTCCCTGGGACAAACGCGTCGCGCGGGTCTTCTGCACCTGCTTCCGGAACCGGGAGGAGCGGGAGAATCCCGGCGGTCACCTGACCTCGGACTGTCGCGGGAATCTGCGCATCATTCATGACGAGTTCAGGAAGCAGCATCGGGGATTGCACCTGCGCCACGGCACCGAGCCGGAGATGATGTGGCTGAAGCGGGGCCCGGACGGCAAGCCCGACGGCGGGGTCACCAAGCCCAATTGCTACCACATCGACCAGTTCGAGGAGCTGCGTCCGTCCTTCATGAAGGTAATCGAGTACGCGCAGGCGATGGGACTCGACATGATCCAGGGTGACCACGAGGACGCCCCCGGACAGCTCGAGCTCAACTGGACCTTCGACGACGCGCTGAGGACCTGCGACCGGCTGACCACCTACCGTCAGATCTGCGCGCAGGTTGCACGCGAGGACAATTTGATTGCCTGCTTCATGTCGAAGCCCTTCATGGGGGTTTCGGCATCCGGCTGTCACCACAACATGTCTCTGTGGAAGGGCGGTCGCGATCGCCGCAACCGCTTGCATCAGGACCCGTTGCCGGGGATGGACGAGGTCTTTTCCTATCGCCACGGCGGCGACAACATGTTCGAGCCGAACCTGAGAATCGACGAGCGCAAGCCCGGTCCCGTGGGGCTGAAGTGCATCGGCGGGGTGATCGAGCATCTCGGCGCGTTGACCGCGCTCGGCTCTTCCACCGTCAACTCCTACCGCCGGCTGTGGGACACCGGCTTCTGGGCGCCGGTGTTTGCCGACTGGGGTTACCAGAACCGCACCTGTGCGCTGCGCGTCTCCGCTCCCGGTCGCTTCGAGTACCGGTCGGTGGACTCGATGGTGAATCCTTACCTGATGGCCGGCGCCCTGCTCAAGGCATTCGACGACGGGATCAGGCGGAGCCTGGACCCGGGCGAGCCCGAGGAGCGCAACATCTATGAGGCGATGGAGGCCGGCAAGCAGGTCAAGAAGCTGCCGATGTCGCTCGGCGAGGCGCTCGACCGGCTGGAGAAGGACGAGGTCATCAAGTCGGCGATGCCCGACGAGATGTACCGCGTCTTCATGCATTACAAGCGTGACGAATGGGAGCGGTTCAACCACACCGTAACCGAGTGGGACCTCGAGACCTACGTCGATTGCTTGCCGTAGGCAGCTCGACCTCGTTCCCCTCTCTCCAACTGCGGGGAGAGGGGCTCGATAAGAAGGAGTGAATGCTCATGTGCGGAATTGCCGGCCTGATTCACAGAGGCAACAGCTCGGACATCGGATCCGAGCTGACCTCGATGCTGCAGGCGCTCAAGCATCGCGGCCCGGACTCCACCGGGTTCGCCCTCTATGGGAACCCGCAGGAGAACGAGTTCGTGATGCGCTTCAAGGTTGCCGAGCAGGCGGAGGCGACGAAAGGATTCAAGATTCACGAGCAGATGAAGGAGCGCAAGGCGCAGGTCGACGCGCGGCTCGAGGAGCTGGGGGTGAAGCCCCGCGAGGAGGAGGTCACGGAGTACGCGCATCGCTACCGCTTCAGCTACGACGGCGACATGAAGCGTCTCGCCGATTACATCGAGGACATCGAGAACGTCGAGATCCTGTCGATCGGTCGCGGGTTAGAGCTCATCAAGGATCTCGGGGACGCGAAGCGGGTGTCGTCGCAGTATCGTCTCGGCAAGTTCGAAGGCACCCACGGGATAGGCCACACCCGCATGGCGACCGAGTCCGATGTGGACATCCGCTCCGCCCATCCCTACTGGGCATACCCGTTCAACGACGTCTCGGTCGTGCACAACGGGCAGCTCACGAACTACTGGGGTAAGCGCCGCCAGCTCGAACGTCACGGTCACCGTTTCAAGTCAAACTGTGATTCGGAGCTGATCGCGGTCTACCTCGCGGACAAGATCGACCGCGGTGAGGATCTCGAGGATGCGATGCGCTCCTCGATCAGCGAGCTGGACGGGGTGTTCACCTACGTGGTGGCCACCGGCGACAAGCTGGGCATGGCCAAGGATGTGATGGCCGCGAAGCCGATGGTGCTCTACGAGAGCGACGATCTCATCGCTCTTGCCTCCGAGGAGGTGGCGATCCGGAGCATCTTTCCCCACGAGATAGACACCTTCGACCCGTACGAAGGGGAGGTACGCGTATGGCAGAGCTAGACCAGGAGCACGAATCACACCGCATGGGGATGCACACCGAGCAGCTCGGCGGGCGCACGCAGCAGATGTTCTTTTCCGCCGAGGAGGAGGATAGCTTCCTCTCCCCGGACGCGTTCGACGTCGATTTCAACCGGCGAACCGAGATCGATGCCGCCGACCTGTCGGCGAAGGAGCTCAACCTGCAGATACGTGAGCTTATGGCCAAAGGCTACGGCACCATCGTGCTGAAGAACCCGGGCGCCAAACACTCGGTTGCGGTCGGGATCCTCAACCGGCTTCAGCTCTACATCGAGGGCAGCCTAGGCTACTTCGGGGTGGGCCTCATCGATGGTCCGAACGTACGCATCTCCGGCCGCGTCGGGTGGTCGTGCGCCGAGAACATGATGTCGGGCACGGTGGTCATCGAGAAGAATGCGGGGTCCACGTTCGGGGCCGCCCTGCGCGGTGGCGATCTCGTTTGCAAGGGCGACGTGGGCTCTCGCACCGGCATCGACATGAAGGGTGGCACGATCATCGTCGGCGGCCGGACCGGCGCCTTCAGCGGCTTCATGATGCAGCGCGGCCGCATCGTGGTGCTCGGGGACGCCGGCACCAATCTCGGCGACTCGATGTACGACGGCACTATTTACGTGGGTGGCAAGGTGCACGGTCTCGGGGTCGACGCGGTGGAAGGTGAGATGAACGACCTCGACCGTCAGTGGCTCGAGCGCAAGCTGGCGATGTACGACCTCAAGGCTCCCAACGGGGTCGAGAACATGACCAAGATCGTCGCCGGCAAGAAGCTCTGGAACTACGACAACCTGGAGCCGACCGAGAAGAAGCTCGTGCTGTGACGGCGGCGGGAACGCAAGTTCGTTGCTGGCGGCTGGTTACCGGCCGCCTCGAACGCGATCAGATTCTTTGAGGAGTTGAACGAATGGATGCCGAAGTGAAGAAGAAGTCCACGCGAAACCACTACACCCTGGGGCGGAGCTTCATGTTTCCACCCGAGGTGATCGACGACATTCATATCAAGTCGGAGCTCGGGCGTTATCGGATGCGCGGGTTCTCCCTGTTCAAGAAGATCCCGACCTGGGACGATCTGACCTTTCTGCCGGGCACCCTAACCCGTTTCGTGATCGAGGGTTATCGCGAGAAGTGTGATACGAAGACCATCATCGGGCCGCGCGCTAAGCGCCCGCTCGAGCTCGACATCCCGATCTACGTGACCGGCATGAGCTTCGGGGCCTTGAGCTACGAGGCGAAGACCGCGCTTGCCCGGGGGGCCACGATGGCGGGCACCGCCACCTGCTCCGGCGAAGGCGGTATGATTCCCGATGAGCGTCGTTACTCGCAGAAGTGGCTCTACCAGTGCATCCAGTCGCGCTACGGGTTCAACCCCCATCATCTGCGCCTCGCCGATGCGTGCGAGTTCTTCATCGGCCAAGGATGCAAGGTGGGGCTCGGCGGTCACCTGATGGGGCAGAAGGTCACCGACCAGGTGGCCGAGATGCGGTCCCTGCCGGCCGGCATCGACCAGCGCTCCCCGGCGCGTCACCCCGACTGGCTGGGCCCGGACGACCTCGCGCTCAAGATCGAGGAGATCCGGGAGGCGACCAACTGGGAGATCCCGATTCAGCTCAAGCTCGGCGCGGCCCGGGTCTACGACGACGTGCGCATGGCGGCGAAGACCGGCCCCGACAGCATCTACATCGACGGCATGGAAGGCGGCACCGGCGCCGGCCCCCACCTCGCCACCGAGGAGACCGGGGTGCCCGGGATTGCCGCGATCCGCCAGGCGCGCAAGGCGCTCGACGACGTCGACAAGACGGGCGAGATCTCGCTCGTCTATGCCGGCGGGATCCGCAACGGCGGCGATGTCGCCAAGGCGCTCGCGCTCGGCGCGGACGCGGTGGCGATCGGGCACTCGGTGATGATGGCGCTCAACTGCAACAAGGACATTCCCGAGGCCGACTTCGAGAAGGAGATTGGGGTCGAGGCGGGCTACTGCTACCACTGCCACACCGGCCGCTGTCCGGTCGGGGTTGCCACCCAGGACCCCGAGCTGCGCCGGCGACTGGACCCGGATGCGGCGGCCGAGCGCGTGTACAACTTCCTGCACTGCCTCGCGATCGAGTGCCAGATGCTGGCGCGCGCCTGCGGTAAGACCAACGTCCACTCGCTCGAGCCCGAGGACCTGGCCGCGCTCACGATGGAGGCCTCTGCCCTCGCCCAGGTCCCGCTCGCCGGCTCGCACCACACCCTCGGCCGGCCGGACATGTCGCGGTACTGAGCGCGGCAACCCGAGACGGCAATGACCGCGGGTAGGCGCGACTTCTCCACGAACAGCGCGAGGAATCCAGATGAGTGAAAAGCAACACGACGACGAGTTCCAGACCGCCCGGTCGGGCGAGATCGGACAGCACATCGGCTATCGCTACGATGTGAACCTGGTGCCCGATTACTCACGGCTGACGCCTTTTCTCAAGCGCTACCTGGAGCTGATGGGCTGGGACGACCTCAATTGGCTCGAGGACGTGCACATGGGCTTCGAGGAAGGCCGGCCTGCGGTGTTCGACCGGAACATCAACGGTTGGGTGACGGTTCCCCGGGACCTGAACCTTCCCGAGAACCAGCAGGACCGAGACATGCTCGCCCGCGAGCTGCTGGTCAAGTTCCAGATGTCCACGCGGCATCCGATGGTGGACCTGAACAAGGCGTACCGTAAGTTCTAGGAGCGTGTACCGCTCGGGGCGGTCGCAGCGGGCGGCACCCGCCTCATGCCGCTTCGCGAATCGAGACGGCTGGACGGTGAGAAGTGTACGGCGGCATAGCGATCGCTATCCGCTTGGGCATTGACTGCGTCGAACTCCACCCACCGCGCGCGCCCGATTCGCGCCGGACGCAGCCGGCGAATATCGAAGCGGCGGCGGGGGCCGGTGCGCATCGTGGTCCGCTGGCTCGTCGTGGCCCTTCTGGGTCTCATCTGCGCCAGCATCCTGCTGGTGCTGTCGCTCCGCTGGGTGGACCCCCCGACCAGCGCGTTCATGCTGCGCGACCGGATCGAGTCGCTGCGCTCGGGCCGGGGCGGTGAGCCGGTTCGCTACCGGTGGGTCGACTGGAAACAGATCTCACCGCACGTCGCCTTGGCGGTCATCGCGGCCGAGGACCAGCGCTTTCCCGAGCACGAGGGCTTCGACCTCGCGGCCATCCGCGAGGCCTGGACCGAGTATCGATCGGGAGGCCGGCTCCGGGGCGCAAGCACCATCTCCCAGCAGGTCGCGAAGAACCTCTTCCTTTGGCCGGGCCGAAGTTACCCCCGCAAGGTTCTGGAGGCCTATTTCACGGTGCTGATCGAGAGCCTGTGGCCCAAGCGGCGCATTCTCGAGGTCTATCTCAACATCGCCCAGTTCGCCGACAGGGTCTACGGCGTGGAGGCCGCGAGCAACGCGCTGTGGGCCCGATCCGCTATCGACCTGAGCCGCTCCGAGGCCGCCACCCTGGCCGCGGTGCTGCCGAACCCGATCAAGCTCGACGCGGCCCGGCCCTCCCGGTACGTGCGTGCCCGCCGGCAGTGGATCCTTTCGCAGATGGCTCGCTTGGGCGGAGCGCGCTACCTCGACCGATTAGGACCGCGGGGGGGTCGGTTCCGGCATCCGGTGCCGTTCAGCCTGGGTTCAGGTAGTTCCGCGTACAAGGGGCTAGGAGGGCTCAACCATGAAACGTCTGTCGCAAATCGTCAC
>JBFHLI010000114.1:0-10615 GCA_041594935.1 Gammaproteobacteria bacterium
CATCAACACGTCGGCCCGCATCGCTTCGGGCAGTAGTGACAGAATTGCCGCCGACTGATCTTTTTCGAGGAAAGACAGCACGATCGCTACTACCTGCGGGTGCTCTTGGCCCACAATCTCGGCGATGCTTTTCGGCTCCATCCACTTGAGCGTCTCGAGGCCCGATGCGTTACCTCCCAATAGGATCCGATCGATCAAGCCGCTTGCCTTGTCCGCACCGAGGGCTTGAACGAGAACATTGCGCACGTAGCGATCGGAGTCGATTCCAAGGGCGGTGTGCTGGCGCACGGACCCCATGAAGGCCTGCACGACGGAGTTGACCTGACCTTGAGAGATCCGCTGCATGCTGGCCATCGCGTTACCGAGCACCTGCACCTCCTTCGGGCCCATGTGCTTGAGCACGGCCGCCGCGCTCTCCTCGCCGAGGCTCATCAGGAGCACCGCGGCCCGCTCAGCCCCGCTCAGTGGGCTCTCCGTCTCGTCAGCCATTACCGTCTACCCAGGTCTTCACGACATTCGCGACACGCTTGGGATCCTCGGCCACCAGCGACTTGATCGAATCGATGTTCACCCGTTCCCCCGGGCCGCTGAGCGCGGCGGTGGCATCCGAGCCCGGCTCCCCACCCTCGCCCCCGCCGGCGAGCCTCGCCTGCTCCGCGTGGGCCATCTCGCGCTCGGCCAGATCCCGATTGACGAGATTGCGCATGAACGGGCGCAGCACCCCGAAGATGAGCAGTAGCACCAGCAACGCGCCCGCGAGCTGCTTGCCGAGGTCCCAGACCCAGGCCCGTTTCCAGATCGGCTCGACCGGAAGATCGTCAGGTGGCGCGAGCGGCGCTGTGAAGGCGGTGTTGATGATGTTCACGCGATCACCGCGCTCTTCGTCGAATCCGATCGCCTCCTTGACCAGCGCCGTGATCTGCTCGACTTCCTCCGCGGATCGAGAAGCGCGTACGACCTCACCAGCCTCGTTGGTGGTGACCCGGTCGTCGACAACCACCGCGACCGATAGACGCCGTACGGCCACGCTCGGCGTGACGATGTGGTCAATCGTCCGGTTGATTTCAAAATTCCGGGTCGCTTCCCGACGTGAGCGCGCAAGCTCTTCGAGCGCTTGCGTTCCCCCCTCTTCGCCACCGGCCAGCTCGGGGGCAACCGCCCCGCCCGGGGGCTGATTGGAAAGCGCTCCGGGTACTCCGCCCGCCCCGGGGCCTGCGCCGCGCTCCTCCATGATCTGCTCGCTGCGAATCGCTTCCGGGTTCGGGGTAAAGCTTTCGCGCGCCTGCTCGGTGCGGGTGAAATCGAGCTCGGCGGTTACCTGAGCACGCACCCCCTCTTCGCCGACGATTGGACTCAAAATGCTCTCGATGCGACGAATATAGGCAGCCTCCACGCGCTCGGTATACCCGAACTCCTCATTGCTAAGGCTCATCGCTCGATCCCGATCGGGCGCGGTCAAGAGGCGACCGCTCTCGTCAATCACTCGGACGCTGGATGATTCCAGATTCGGAATCGCGGCTGCGACCAGATGGGCGATGGCGCCGGCTTGGCCCTCCTCGAGAGCGCGCCCTCGATACAGCTTGATCAGGACTGAGGCGCTGGGCGGCTTTCGATCACGGACGAAGACCGACTGCTTGGGCAGGGCCAGATGCACCCGCGCGCTCTGCACATTGCTCAGAGACGCCACCGACCGTGCCAGCTCGACCTCCAGGGCTCGGTGATAGCGTGCTTGCTCGATGAACTGGCTGGTGCCGAAGGACCGCTTCTTCTCGAGCATCTGGAATCCAAGATCGGTCCCGCGTGGAAGACCTTCGCTTGCGAGCTTGAGCCGCGCCTCGTGCACCTTGCCGCTCGCCACCAGTATCGCGCCGGATTCTTGGTCCACTCGATAGGAAATGTCAGCGCCCTGCAATGCCTCCAATACCTCAGCCGCATCCTTGCCGGTGAGACTGCCGTACAGCAGCGTGTAGTTCGGGGTCTGCGACCACAATGCCACGGTCACTCCGACGGCGACGCTACCTGCCAGTGCGACGAGCAGTGCAATCTGGCGCACGACGGACAGTCGATTGAGTCCGCTCAAGGCGGTGACGGCAGTATCCATCTACGCCCGTGACCTAGGAGCGTGTACCGTCGGTAAATTGCGAGAGCTCAGCGAGCTAGCGAGTCGCCGGACAAGGCGCGACGAGGAAGAATAGCCGTAGCTATTGCGACGAGTCGCAACGCCGGCCGGCGGCTCGGGAGCCGTCGAGAACGGTAAGTTGTTTGCGGGACAGTACACTAGATCGGCATGTTCATGATGTCCTGGTACGCGCTCACCAGCCGGTTGCGCACCTGGGTCAGCGCCTGGAAGGCGATGCTGGACTTTTGGACCGCGATCATCACGCCCGCGACATCGACACCGGGGTCGCCCCGCTCGAACGCTTCCGTTGCCCGGCTCGCCTCGAGCTGCCGGGCGTTCACCGAATCCACCGAGCGACGCAGCAAGTCGCCGAAATCAGGTCGGTCCGTAGCCGAACCGGGCGTCAAGCCGATCGGGGATTGAGTTTCGGCCGAAAGCGCCCGGATCTGGGACAGGAGACTACTTATCTCATTTGTCTTCACATTCATCTCCATTGCTTGGAATCACAGGCCGCTGCTCGGGACTGCTAATCCGCTCTCGCGCATGCGGGCAAGCTTGTAGCGCAGGGTGCGAGGACTGATTCCGAGCCTTTCCGCCGCCGCCCTACGGTTACCGGCCTCGCTCTCGAGCACATCGAGAATGAGTCGGTGCTCCTGGGTCCTGAGCTCATCACCGAGACTCTCGGTCGACGATGGGCAAGTGTCCCGTGCCGCGGGGCGAAGCCCCGCCGCAAGAACCGGGGCCGAACGGCGCGGCGGCTCGAAGTCGAGGTCCAACGCATCGATGACCGAGCCGGACTGCAGCACCAGTGCCCGCTGCAAGGTGTTGTCGAGCTCACGCACGTTGCCGGGCCAGGAGTGGGAGAGAAGTCGGCGCTTCGCCTGCGCTGTCAGCGCGGGCGTTCGCCGTCCCTGCACCTTGACCGTTCGGGCAATCAGACGCTCCGCAATCGGAACGATGTCATCGACGCGAGCGCGCAGCGGCGGCAGGTACAGCGGGAATACGTTCAACCGGTAGTAGAGGTCCTCGCGAAATGCGCCGGACGCAACCGCATCTTGCATGTCCCGATTTGAGGTTGCGATCACTCGCACGTCGAGGGGGATCATCTCCTTGCCACCCAGCCGCTCGACCTCGCGTTCCTGCAATACCCGCAGGAGCTTCGCCTGCAGGGACAACGCCATCTCGGAGATCTCATCGAGCAGTAGCGTGCCGCTCTGCGCCTGCTCGAACTTACCCGGGCAGGCCTTGTGAGCACCGGTGAACGAACCCTTTTCGTAGCCAAAGAGCACCGCCTCGAGCATGTTCTCCGGAATCGCAGCGCAGTTGATGGCCACGAATGGGTGAGCTCCCCGGCCGGATTCGGCGTGAATGAATCGAGCCAACACCACCTTACCGGTGCCGCTCTCGCCGGTGATGAGGACCGTTACCTCGTTCTTGGCCACCCGCTTGGCCAGCGAGACCAGCTCGCGACTCTGCGGGTCAACCGCCACGAGTTCATGACCAGCGCCCTCATCCCGGTCGAGCAATGCGCTGACCTTGCTCACCAACACCTCCGCGTCGAACGGCTTGACGAGGTAATCCGCCGCACCTTCCTGCATGGCGGTGACGGCCTGCTCGATGGTTCCATAGGCGGTCATCAACAATACCGGAACCTCTGGCTGGGTGGACTTGACCCGGCGCAGCAAGTCCATGCCGCTCACGCCATTCATCTGCACGTCACTCACCACCAGTCCAAGGGCATGCTGGGTGGAAATATCAACCGCCGCTTTTCCGTCCGCGGCCGGTATCGCCCTGAACCCGGCGATGCGAAGCGTCTCACAAAGCGCCGCCCTCAGATCTGCCTCGTCTTCCACCACCAATACATCGGCACTCATCGATCCACTCCCTCGCTGCTCTTGGCGGCCATCGAAGACCGCGTTGATCCGACGCCCGCGAGCGGCAGAACCATTGAGAAGGTGCTCCCCTTTCCGGGCTGGGACTCGAGGCTCAGTCGCCCGCCATGCGCCTCCAACATCCGCCGCGCGATCGCCAAACCCAGCCCCACTCCGTCGGGGCGGGTCGTCACAAACGGTTGGAACACCCGCGACTGAAGTTCCTGCTCGATTCCCGGACCGTCATCGACGAGCGACACCACGAACTCGGCGCCCTCGCGGCGTGCGCTCAACGAAAGGAAGACGTTCGGCCCCCCAGCCTGCCAGGCGTTGGTCACCAGGTTCTGAAAAACACTCTGTAGCGCTTGTCGATTTCCGAGCACGAAGCCTTCGTTTGCGGATTTTTCGAAGCGCACCTCGGTCAACCGGGATTCAGCATCCGGGCCGCGAAGGCAATCAGCGAAGCCGTCCAGCAACCCGCCGATGGAAATCTCCTCGAGGTCGAGATTTCCCTGTCGCACGAAGGTCAACATGTCGTTAACGAGACTCTCGAGGTGGCGCAGCCGCCCGGCGACGCTCTTCGCGGTGCGGGTCGCGCTCGGGCCCAGGTCGCCGATGCTCTGCAGATTCGACAGATGCAGCAACGCGCTTGCGATGGGGGTTCTGATCTGATGCGCGAGCGCGGCCATCATCTTTCCCATCTCAGAGAGGCGTTGCACTTCGGATAGCTTCGCCTGTAGCTCCCGGGTCTCGGTAACATCGTTGATCAGCAGAATCTGGCCGGGCTCGACCCCAAGCGATCGAGTCGTGACATTCACCCGCCGCCCGTTGAACAGTGAGATATCGCAGACGTCGTCCGCCTTGGGCGCAAACACCTCGGTCGCAACTTCTCGCCATAATCGACCTTCGAGCGAGCGACCGAATATCTCTACCGCGGCCCGATTGCATTGTTCGACCCGTCCATCTCCGTCGAGTACCACCACGCCGCCGGGAAGGGCCTCGACCAACCGCTGCAGCCGATTAGCCAAGCGCGCCCGCTCGGACAGCACCTGAGCGCTGACCTCAGACCGACCGAGATTGCGCCCGCCCTCCGCCGTCCTCGCCGCGGCGGGCGAAGGCGCAAACCCATTAGGCCAAGAGGTTCCCTCAGTCACGGCTGCGATCCTGTCGGTGCTCATGCGATAAGCGCTCGGCGGTGCTGGGTCGGTCCGCGCGACTCAAAGCCGAGCGATGTGCGAATCGTTGTTTGAGCCCTGTCCTACACTGCGTCGCCAAGACCGGGACGCTCTTGGGGCAAAATCAAGCAAGGACTGTGCCGAAAACGAATCCGACCACTAATCAGATAGATATGAGAGAGGAGTCGCCGCCGCAGGCGGCCAGTGTCAAATGTTCGACGCCTTGTCGGGCCTCGAAATGCCAAACTTACGCATCTTCTCCACCAGGGTCGTGCGCCCTAGCTTCAAACGCTTTGCCGCGTGGGCAACGACCCCATCGGATTCTTCCAGGGCCCGCTCGATGAGTCGATACTCGACATCGATCAAGTGCTCCTTGAGATCGATTCCGTCGCGGGGCAGCGCGGTCGCAGCATGGGCGACCTGGGTCGCATCGACCAGGGTCGCTGGTCGCTCCACGCCCTCCCGGGAGCCAAGTCGGTATTTATCCGGGAGTTCATGCTCGTCGACGACGCCCTCGGGATAAAGAATCAGAAGTCTCTCGATCAGGTTGGCGAGCTCGCGCACGTTGCCGGGCCAGTGGTACTGGCACAGGGACTCGAGCGCCGCTGGCGTGAGCCGGATCGTGCCTCGCTTCTCGCTCGCCATGCGATTGCCCAGGTCGTTGATGAGCAGCGGCAGATCCTCGATTCGATCCCGCAGGCTCGGCATCTCGATCGGGAACACGCTGAGGCGATAGTAAAGGTCCTCCCGGAAGCGCCCGAGCTCGATCGCCTTTTCTAGATCCACATGGCTTGCGCCGATGATCCGCACGTCCATGTTGATGCTCTTGTTACTGCCGACATGCTCGAAGCATCGTTCCTGAATTACCCGCAGCAGCTTGACCTGCATCTCGAGCGGCATGTCGCCGATCTCGTCGAGGAAAAGGGTCCCGCCGTCGGCCATCTCAAACCTTCCGCGACGGGTGCTGATGGCGCCCGTGAATGCCCCCTTCTCGTGGCCAAACAGCTCACTCTCGAGCAGCTCGGGATGAATCGCGCCGCAGTTCACGGGCACGAAAGGCTTGTAACGACGCTTCGACTGGTAATGGATATTGCGCGCCACGACCTCCTTGCCGGTGCCCGAGTCGCCGGAAAGAAGCACGCTGGCGTCGGTGGCGGCAACTTGCTCAATCAGCCGTCGGACGGCCCGAATCGCCGGGCTGGTTCCGACCAGGTTCCGGAAGAGCTCGAGCGAGCGTGGGCCTCCGGCGAGATGCCGTGTCTCACGGTAGGTGCGAACCCGCTGCAGCGCGTTCTGCAGCTCGCCGTGCTTGATGGGCAGTGCCACCTTGGCGATGCTTCCGGCATCGACCTCCTGCGCAAGGTCGCTCTCGTCGTCCGGGTCGACTACGGCAATGATCGGCAGATGCTCGTCTCTCGCCTTGATCTCCCGGAATACCCTGATCACCCCCTCCGCCCCGACCGGGGCAAGCACCACGACGTCGGTCGCCCGATCGGCTTCGAAATACGCCTGCCATCGGTGGAGATCGTTCTCGACGATGGGCTGATATTCAAGATACTCCAGGATGACCTGAAGGGTCGATGCGCGCTCCTCGTCCGCATCGAGGATCAGAATGTTGGGCGTCGCCATTGTGGTCTCCATCCCCGCACTTGTTGGGGCGGCCCCCGTCTCTCGTGATGTCATATGAGTTAAGGTCCTCGGCTCCCAATTGTCAAAAGGTTGACGCGAAAATTGCCCCGGTCGACACAGGAGCAGTTAAAGTGTTGATTGAGGAAATATTTTTACTCGCTTGATCGAGATATCTTATTGTTGGGGTCTCGTGCGCGACCCCTGTCTCGGAGTCCGTCATCACGGCCTGAATCGCTGCAGGGTTCGTGCCAGGGCGGGGTCCGCCGGCCGTTCCAACGCCGCCGGCTTCACTGTTGCCGGGATCTCGTCTAGGTGCCCCCCGAGCGGCGTTTGCGACGCGCGGCCGGTGCGCAAGCCAACGGCTTTGACCCGGATGAGCCGAAAAGCTCGTTCAGCCGTCGAAGCTCACCGGGGCAGGAGCGTAGAGAGATGTCCCGCTTGGATGCAGCAGCAAGGCGGGAGCGGCGGCCCCGCGCGAGTCGATTCTCGATTGAATCCGCGCCCTGAGTGGAAGACCTAGCCTGGACGCATTCGGCGCAAGCGGCTGGTCAACCTCCCGCCGACCGATAGGCACGCCGTGCGCGCAGCGCCGTCTTGTTGTTCACGACCTGCTCCCCGCAACGATCGCACTCGTCGCGAGTGAGACGCAAGAGCCGGGCATCGAGTTCCGCGAGCCGACTGAGATCCGAGCGTTCAACGCCGGCCGCATCTCGGGGAACAAGATCCGCGAACAAGCGCCGCACGACGAGATCGCGGTCGACGCTAAGGCGTGCGACGGCGTCCCAGTCGCCTGCCCGGGCGGCGCCGTACATGGACTCGCTCAGCTCGAGCGCTGCCCGCAGCCGGCTCACGCGGTCACCGCAATCTCAGCGCCACCGGCGAACGCCGGCATCAGCCCGCCGGCACCCCGACCGATCCGGACTCGGCCGCGCCGCGGGTCACGCCGTCCCAACCCACCTTTATCTCGCGCACGAGAGCGTCGATCTCGTCGATGATAAGCGGGTCGTTGCGCAGATTCGCCTCCATCAGCCGGGTCGTCATGTATTCGTAGAGGGCGTTGAGGTTGTTCGCAATTTCCCCCCCGGCTTCCATGTTCAGATTCGCCCTCATGCCTTCGATGATCGAGATTGTTGCGCTCAGATGGCGCCCCTTCTCGGCGGTTTCCCGGCGCTGCATGTGTCCTTTGGCGGCCGCGAGTCGCGCGATCGCACCCTCGAGCAGGATCTGGATGACCCGGGGCGGCGAGGCCGAGTCGACCCCGGACTGGACGTTCACCCGGTTGTAGAGCTGTACCGCGTTACGTGACCCGTGCGTCGACATCAATCAGCCTCATTGAGAGTTACCGCGATCGCTCAATCCCCGGATCGAGGTGAGCTGTTGGGTGAGAAACGTGCTGGTCGACTGTAGCTGGGCCACCAGCGAATCCATGGCTGCGTACTGCGCGAGCAACCGCTCCTCCAGAGAGACGAGGCGCCGGTCGAGCGCGTCGCGTCCGTCGTTGATATCATCGATGAGCGAGTCGAGGCCGGCGGTGCGGGTGTCGAGGACGCCGTTTGCCGCCACCAGACCGTCAACCAAGGCCGAGAGCCTCGTCGCGAACCCGTCGGTGGACGTGAACAGCTGGGTAACCGCATCGAGATCCGTCTCGAGGGCCCCTGTCAGGACCGATTCGTCGAGCGCCATCGTCCCGTCCGCCTGGGCACGAAGCCCGACCTCCGACAGAGTCGAGAATGCGCCGCCGACGTCGAACTGTCGTCCCATCTCGCGTTGCAGCTGCGTGCTGAGATTGAGCAGTCCCGCATCCCCGAGCAGAACCCCGCGGTCCTCGGTCACCGGATCGTAACGGGTCAAGGACGTAATCGTCTCTCGCAGCGAGCTATAGGCGTCGGCAAACTCGCGCATGGCCTCGCGGATGCTCTCCTGGTCGTTGGAGACGGTCAGCGAGATCGGGAGGCCGGGGGCGGCGGCAAGCAGGTTGAGGGTGACGCCCTCGATCACATCGCTCAAGGTATTCGTCCCGCGGGTCACGGTTTGCTGATCAACCGCTATCTCGGCGTCTACCGCGGGCTGCGCCTCAGTCATGTTCTTCACACCGGCGTCCGCGGGTTGATAGACCAACCGCGACAAGCCGGCCACGTTGTCGAGGCTATCCCCGTCGTCGTCGACGACGTTTACGGTGATCTCGTGGGCAGTGCCGGTCTCGCTCGCGGTCAGCAAGAGCTTGCTGACGCTGCCGCCGACACCGTCATCGACGTTGATGATGGTGGCGGCGACTCCGGTCTGTTCCGAGATCTCGTTGATGGCGCCGCGAACGTCGGCCAAGCTCTTGGCCGCGGGGTCGATGGTCACGCTGGAGGCGTTTACGCCCGAGATGATGGTAAGTGTGCCAGATCCCACTTCTGCGTCCGGACCGGAAAATCCGGCGGAGGCGAGCTTGTGAGCCTGCGCGAGCGACATCACTTCTATCGAGTAGCTGCCCGGAGAGGCACTGCTCGAGGCGTTGGCGGTCAAGGAATCAGGGTCACTGGAGGTCGCCGCGCGCTGGGCGAAGGTAGACCCGAGCTTGAGATTCGTGAGGGCGGAGTTGAACTCCGACAGTGCACTCTTGAGAAAACCGAGACCGGAGATTTCGGCCTGTAGCTGTGCTTCCTTCTGATCGAATCGAAGGGTGGCGGGTTCACCCTCCAGGGCGATTAGCCGACTGACGATGTCGGCGATGTCGAGTCCGGAACCAATACCGGGTGCGGTGATCATTTGGCCCTGCCTGCCGCGTTGTACTTCGGTAGGACTGAGCGGGCAAGCGCTCGCTAAGTCCTACCGCCAGTGTTCCGGCCCCGCCCTAGGCCTTGAGATCCATCATCAGACTGTTCCCGCTCTGCTGAAGGTGTTCCATCAACGTCACAACTTCCTCGGGCGGGATCTGTCTGACGACTTCCTGGGTTTGAGCGTTCACCACTTTGATAATGGTCCTTCCCGTGGCGTTATCCACACTAAAGTGCAGCTCTCGTCGAATCTGTTGCATGAGGTCATTCAGACGCCCTACGCTCGCCGTGGTGTCGATCGGCTTCGCGGGTGGCTGGGCGGTCTCCGTCGAACGCCTGGGCTCCTCCGGCCCGGGAACGACCCCTTGCACGGCGGCCCCGGCGCGGCTGGGCGCACCGGGACTCGTCGATGTCATCGTCTGGGTCGAAATGTTGGAGGTCGGCATCGTATCTTTCACCTACGACGGGGGCGTGGAAATTTGGGCAGACCCGGATGGGGCTGAGTCTTCAATCTCCTTCGCCTTGCGCTTCTACTGCAGCAGAGCCAGTGCGTTCTGCGGCAATGCATTGGCCTGAGCCAGGATTGCCACGCCGGCTTGCTGTAGAATCTGGGCGCGCGTCAGCGCCGCAGTCTCCGCCGCAAAATCTGCGTCCCGAATTCGCGAGCGCGCCGCGCTCACGTTCTCCGCGGTTGCCTGCAGGCTCGCGATGGTCGACTCGAATCGACTCTGAATCGCGCCGAAGGTACCCCGCAGGGTTCCAACATCGGTCAGCGCCTGGTCGATGTGACCGATCGCGAGGTCCGAGGCCGTCTCGGAGAGCACGTTCGCGCTCGCGATACCGGCTGCCTGCACCGTGATCTCCGGATCGGCCGGGTTCAGATCTGCGTCGGACAGAAAGTCAGCGGCGGTGGCCTCCACGTCAAGATTGATGTTCGAGCTGCTGGTGAGCGACACGGTCGACTTCAGATAATCGATCTGAGTCGTGTTGCCGCCCTGCACCAGGGCATTACCAAAGTAACCGGTCACTGTCTCGCCCGCATCCAGCGTGCCGGCGGCC
>JBFHLI010000115.1:0-10566 GCA_041594935.1 Gammaproteobacteria bacterium
CTCGCGGTGCTGGCGCGTGAGGCGAGCGCCGACCCCGGGCCGATCGATGCCGCGATGGAGGCGGTGCGGGAAGCCCCGGACGCGGTGTCCCGGCAGCGCGCGCAGCGCCTGCTGCGCGAAGCGTTGCGCCCGCCCCGGTACACGCTCTACAAGCAGTTCACGACGCTTCCCGAAGGGGTCAAGTTTCTGGTCGATCTGCGGGCCGAGCTGATCGAGTATTGCCGTGAGGATCGCTCGCTCGAGGTGCTCGAGGCGGAGCTGAAGTCCCTGCTGGCGGCCTGGTTCGACGTTGGCTTCCTCGAGCTCACTCGAATCGAGTGGGATTCGCCGGCCTCGCTTCTCGAAAAACTGATCCAGTACGAGGCGGTGCATCGGATCGACGGATGGAAGGACCTGAAGAACCGCTTGGGATCGGACCGTCGTTGCTTCGCATTTTTTCATCCACGGATGCCCAATGAGCCGCTTATCTTCGTCGAAGTCGCGCTGGTCGCGGGCCTCGCCGACAACATCCAGGCGCTGCTCGACACCGAGGCGCCGGCCACCGATCCCGAGGAGGCCGATGCCGCCATCTTCTACTCGATATCGAATGCCCAGCGGGGGCTCGCCGGAATCAGCTTCGGCGACTTTCTGATCAAGCGTGTGGTCGACCTGCTCGCCCTCGAGTTCAAGGGACTGAAGACATTTGGAACCCTATCGCCGATTCCGGGCTTCGCGAGTTGGCTGGCGGCGCGTCTCGACCGGGTCGGCGATCGAGGCGAGGGGCTGTTGAACGCGGCCGAGCGCAAGCGAGTTGAGGCCCTGCGGCCCGGTCTCACGCCCCGCGTCGCCCTGAGGGAGCTCATGGAGGAGCCGCACTGGCACCTCAATCAGCCGATCTCTGAAGCCCTGGAAGGGCCGTTGCTGAGGCTCTGCGCGCGCTATCTGCTCAAGGAAAAGACCATTGGCGGCGACGCCGCGAACGCGGTCGCCCACTTTCATCTGTCGAATGGCGCGCGAATCGACCAGCTCAACTGGAGGGCGGACACTTCCGCCAACGGTCTTACTCAGTCCGCCGGCATCATGGTGAATTATCTCTACCGGCTCGGGGAGATCGAATCCAACCACGAGAGATACCGCGGTGAGCACCAGGTAAGGGCGTCATCGGCGGTGAGAAACCTCCTGCGCCTCAAGCGGTAACCTCGTAGCTAGACTGGACTGGATACTTCACCAAGGCGCCTCGCCGCTCGTCACTAAGCGTCTGAGAGCGATGAGAAAACCAATCGTTTCGGGCGGCCCGAGCGCGGTGCAGTTTGATTCCGCAGCAAGTCTACCCGGTCGCTGGCTCGGCGATGCGTGCCCGGACTTGGGCTTCGCGCAAGCGATAGCTACAGCTATCTCTTGCGCTCCAGCCCGGCGTCCAGACCCGCCTATCCGTCGCCTTCGTCCGGGGTCCTTGTTGAAACATCCAGGCTAGAGCGCGGTTCTCAGGGCGCTGAGCAGGCGCTCGGTGTCGGCATCGTTGTTGTACAGATGGGGTGTGACCCGCATCGAATCGCCGCGCAGACTCACGTAGACCCGGTGGGCCACGAGGTGGTCAAGTAAACCGCTTGGTGGCCCATCGGGAAACCTCAATCCGAGGAAATGACCGGCGCGCCGATCGGCGTCCACCGCCCGGAGGCCGAGCTCACTCGCTCCCGCCGCGATGTCCGCGGTGCGCGCGCTGAGCGTCGCGGCGATCGCATCCACGCCCCACTCGAGCAACTTCTCCAGTGCGGTCACGATCATGGGCATGAGCGCAAAGTTGGCGCGTTGTCCCACGTCAAAGCGTATCGCCCCTGGCTGATAGCGGTCGCGATATCGCACGAGGGAGGTGAAGTCCTCGCTGCCCTCGCGGCCCATCCAGGTATACTCGAGCGGCTCGCTCTGTTGCCATCTCGGTGCCACGTACGTAAAGCTGAGGCTATAGGGGCCGAGCAGCCACTTGTAACCCGCACACGCAAGAAAATCCGGCCGGACCTGCCCGACATCGAAAGGCATCGCCCCCGCCGACTGGGTGAGATCGACCACGAGCGCGGTGCCGGTCTTCCGGCAGCGCTCGCCGATCCGAACGAGGTCCACCAGGGCGCCGTCGGTCCAGTGGCAGTGGGGCAGCGCCGCGACCGCGGTGGTCTCCGAGATCGCATCGAGTACTGCGCTGGTCCAGTCGCCGTGCGCGGGCCGGGCCACCGTGGTGAGCCGCGCTCCCGCGATCCTGGCGCGCTCGCGCCAGGGATAGACGTTAGAGGGGAACTGGTCCTCGAGCACGACGATCTCGCGGCCGGGCTCAACCGGCAGGCTGCGGGCGGCCAGGCTGATCCCGTAGCTAACCGACGGCGTGATCGCGATGTCGTTGGCCGGCGCGTGGATGAGCCTGGCGAACAACCGGCGGGCGGTTTCGGAGCTTTCGAAGAAATCCATGGTCGTGATTTCCCATGGCCTGGACTTCATGCGCACCCCGCGCTCGCCCGCCCGCGCCACGTCCGTCATGAGGGGCGACATGTACGCACAGTTGAGATAAGCGATGTCGCCGGGGATGTCGAACCGGTGCCGCTGGCAGTCGATCATCGGGCGCTATTGCCTCTGGTCGGGGTCATAACGTACCCGCGCGACGGCCCGGCCCCAGCCGGCGACGAGGTGCTCGCGCTCCGCGGCCTCGAGCCGCGGCTCGAATCGTGCCTCACGTTGCCAGCGCCGCGCGAGATCTTCCAGCGAGTCGAATGCACCCGCGCACAGGCCAGCGAGGTATGCCGCCCCGAGGGCAGTGGTCTCCGTGATCACCGGGCGCTCGACCGCGACCCCGAGCACATCGGCGAGGAACTGCATCAACCAGTCGTTGGCAACCATGCCGCCATCGACCCTCAGCGTGTCGGGCGTGATCGCGCCATCGCGGCCCATCGCATTCACCAGGTCGAGAGTTTGATAGCAGACCGATTCCAGCGCGGCGCGCGCCAGCTCCGCGACGCCGGTGTCGCGGGTCAGTCCGAGCAGCGCGCCGCGCGCGCGGGGATCCCAGTGAGGAGCGCCAAGACCGGTGAAGGCGGGCACGAGGTAGACGCCACGATTCGATTCGAGTCCGCGCGCCAGCGCCTCGGTGTCCTTGGCGGACTCGATCACGTGAAGGCCGTCGCGCAGCCACTGCACGGCGGCCCCGGCGACGAAGATCGAGCCCTCCAGGGCGTAGGTGGTGCGTCCTTCGATGCGATGCGCGATCGTGGTGAGCAGGCGATGCTTCGAGCGCACCGGCCTCTCACCGGTGTTCAGCAGCACGAAGCAGCCGGTACCGTAAGTGCTCTTGATCATCCCCGGCGCGAAGCAGGCTTGGCCGATGGCGGCGGCCTGCTGGTCGCCGGCGATACCCCGGATCGGGATCGGGGAGCCGAACAGCCCGGCCTCGGTCTCGCCGAACTCGTGGGCGGAGTCGTGCACCTCGGGGAGCACCGCGGCGGGAATATCGAACAGCTCCAGCAGCTCGTCGTCCCACCGACCGGTGTGAATGTTATAGAGCATCGTACGCGAGGCGTTGGTGGCGTCGGTCGCGTGCACCCGCCCCTGGGTCAGTCTCCACAGCAAGAAACAATCGGTGGTACCGAACGCGAGCTCCCCGGCCTCGGCGCGAGCGCGGGCTCCGTCTTCGTGATCGAGAATCCAGCGCAGCTTCGTGGCCGAGAAGTAGGGATCGAGTAGCAGGCCGGTGCGCTCCGTTACCAGGGGTTCTTTTCCGGCGACCTTGAGTGCCTCGCAGGCGTCCGCGGTTCTGCGGTCCTGCCACACGATGGCATGACCGAGCGGCGCGTGGGTCTTGCGGTCCCACACCACGGTTGTCTCGCGCTGGTTGGTGAGACCGATCGCGATCACCTCTCGGGCCCGTCCATTGAGGGCTTCCCGGCATACTTCGAGGGTGGTGGACCAAATTTCCTCCGGGTCGTGCTCGACCCAGCCATCGCGCGGGAAGATCTGCCGGAATTCTCTCTGGGCGGTCACGACCGGGGTTCCGTCGATCCCATAGACGATCGCTCGGGTGCTCGTGGTGCCCTGATCAATTGCGAGGATGAGTCGGTCTCGAGGCATTGTGCGTTGAGCTCCGGGGTTCTGGGGACTTGGCCCATGATCCGCACGCGGGTCAGAAGGTCAAGCGCCATCCCCGCCGGCGGACCGCGCAATTACATTGGTTGCCGGCCACGGTAATATCCGTTCCTAGGCTCAGCGAACAACCAGTTGCGCGAGATTCATGGCCATGACCGAGCAGCCCTACGACCTGTTGATCATCGGCGGCGGCATCAACGGGGCGGGGATCGCCCGCGACGCGGCGGGCCGAGGGCTCCGCGTGGCGCTGTGTGAGCAAGGCGACCTGGCCGGACAGACCTCGTCGAAGAGCACCAAGCTCATTCACGGTGGGCTCAGGTATCTCGAGCACTACGAGTTTCGCCTCGTGCGCGAGGCCCTGGCCGAGCGCGAAGTCCTCCTGCGAGCCGCCCCGCACATCATCTGGCCGCTGTCGTTCGTACTGCCGCATCATCCAGCCCTTCGACCGCCCTGGATGATTCGAGCCGGGCTCTTTCTCTACGACCACCTCGGTGGTCGCAAGCTCCTCCCGCCTTCACGCGCCATCGAGCTTAAAGATCACCCCGCCGGGGAGCCACTGTTAAAGACCTATCGTCGTGCTTTCGTGTACTCCGACTGCTGGGTGCAGGATGCACGCCTGGTGGTCCTCAATGCGATGGATGCTCGCGAGCGGGGCGCTCGCATCATGACCCGGACCCGTCTGATGTCCGCGCGACGCGAGGGCTCGCGGTGGCGGGCGACGCTGCGATCGAGCATCGACGGCAGCCAGTTCACGCTCGAGAGCCGAGCGATCGTGAACGCGGCCGGGCCCTGGATCAGGGAGGTGCTCGATGACCGGGTGCTGGTCGCGAGCAAGAAGTCGGTGCGCCTCGTAGTCGGTAGTCATGTCGTCGTGCCGAGGCTGTTCTCGCACGGCATGGCATACATCTTTCAGAATGCCGACGGGCGGGTTGTGTTTGCAATCCCGTACGAGCGCGACTTCACCTTGATCGGGACCACCGAGCGCGACTTCGAGGGAGCGCCGGGGGAGGCGCAGATCTCCGGCGACGAGATTGACTACCTGTGCGGCGCCGTCAACGAGTACTTCGAGACCAAGCTCCAACCGGATTCGATTGCGTGGAGCTACTCCGGGGTGCGGGCACTGTTCGACGACGAGGCGAAGAGCGCTTCGGCGGTCACCCGAGACTATTTTCTCGAGCTCGAGGCTCCCTCCGGTGGGCCGTCGGTGCTCTCCGTTTTCGGCGGCAAGATCACCACCTACCGCAAGCTCGCCGAGCACGCGCTCGATCGCCTCGCGGCGCCTCTCGGGGTGCGCGCGAGAACCTGGACCGAGCGGGCCGCCCTGCCGGGAGGGGACATCGAGCACGCCGACTTCGACCGTTTTCATCAGGACTTCGAGCGCGCGCACCCCTGGCTGCCTCCGGCGCTCGCCTCGCGCCTGGCCCGGGATTACGGCACGCGGGCATCACACCTGCTCGGCGACGCGGGGGGACTTACGGATCTCGGCGAGCGGATCGGCGCGGATCTCTACGAGGCGGAGCTCGACTACCTGATGGGGCGGGAGTGGGCTCAGTCCGCGGAGGACGTCTTGTGGCGCAGGACCAAGCTCGGGCTGCGCTTCACCGCGGCCGAGACGAACCGCCTGGCGGACTGGTTGGCGCGTGCGGCTCCGGCGAGCCGTCACTCGGCATGAGGACTAGACTCGGCGCGGACCGCGACTCTGCGAGGCCGGCTCATTCGCGAGCTGAGTGGCGGTAAGGAGCCAGCTTGCAAGGCGACGTGACCCTCTTTGCGGTGTTCCTCATCTTCACCGGGGCCGCGATTCTGGGAGGTCTTGCCCTGTACGCGAAGCAGTCGTTGCTGGTCGCGTACATTGCGTTGGGCTGCATGCTCGGCCCTTCGGGTCTCGGCTTGGTGAGCGATACCTCCACCATCGAGGGCATCGGGCACGTCGGGATCATCTTTCTCCTGTTTCTCCTCGGTCTCAATCTGCATCCACAGAAGCTACTGCGGATGCTCCGGGAGGCGACGGTGGTGACCGTCGCGAGCTCGCTGCTGTTTGCGATTCTGGGCGTCCTGGTGGGGCTCGCTTTCGGCTTCAACGTCGCCGACAGCGTCCTCATCGGCGCGATGATGATGTTCTCGAGCACGATCATCGGCCTCAAGCTACTGCCGACGACCACCTTGCACCAGCGCCGCATGGGCGAGGTCATCATCAGCGTCCTGCTTCTGCAAGACGTCATCGCCATCGTGATCCTCGTTCTGCTGCAGGGCACTTCCACCCCCCACGCGCGCTGGGGCTCCTTCGCCTTGCTGCTGTTCTCGCTGCCGAGCCTGGCGGTCCTGGCGTTCGTGGCCCAGCGCTGGATCCTCGAGCCACTCATTCAGCGCTTCGATACGATTCACGAGTATGTCTTTCTAACCGCAATCGGGTGGTGCGTCGGGCTCGCCGAGCTCGCGCACGTGCTCGGGCTCTCATACGAGATGGGTGCGTTCATCGCCGGGGTCGCGCTCGCGACCAGTCGCATCTCGACCTACATCGCGGAGAGTCTGAAGCCCCTTCGCGACTTCTTCCTGATCATGTTCTTCTTCTCCCTGGGGGCGAGCTTCGAGCTCGCGGCGCTTGGCCAGGTGGCACTGCCGGCGGCCGTGCTTGCGGCGATGATGTTGCTGGTCAAGCCCTACGTCTTCCGGGCTCTGCTGATCCGGGAGGGTGAGTCGGAGAGGATGTCTCGCGAGATTGGGATGCGCCTCGGCCAGACCAGCGAGTTTTCCCTGCTGATCGCGGTGCTCGCGGTGGAAGCCGGTGTCATCAATGCCCATGTCTCCTATCTGATCCAGGGCGCCACCCTGATCACGTTCGTGGTTTCCTCGTACCTCATCATGTTGCGATATCCGACTCCGATCGCGGTGACCGAGCGGCTGCGACGGGATTGAGGCCGGTTCGAGTTTCCATGAGTAAGGTCGACCGCGCTAGCCAGCGAAGCACCCGCCTCGATTTGCTCTCGTTCACGCTGCTCGCGGCCGTGGCCGGTGCCCTCGCCGCCTACGGCGCTCTCGGGTTCCTGTTCCTGATCGGGGCGTTCCAGACGGTCTTCTTCGGCTTCGAGCACGGCAAGGTCTACTCGACCCTCCCCACCCTGCCGTGGTGGCGCATCGTGCTGGCCCCGGCGCTCGGAGGACTCCTGGTCGGCCTGATCGTGTGGCGCTGGATGCCCGGGCGTCGCAACTACGGGCCGGCGGATGCGATGCGGGCGCTGCACGAGGAAAACGGGCGGATGCCGATTGGCGTCGGCCTCGGGTCCGCCGCGGTGAGTGCGCTTTCGATCGGGGCGGGTGCTTCGGTGGGACGCTACGGACCGGCGGTGCACCTCGGTGCAAGCGTGAGCTCCTGGCTCGCGCAGGTGCTCGAGCTCGACCGCGGTCAGCGCATGGCGCTGCTTGGCTGTGGCGCGGCCTCCGCGATCGCGGCGTCCTTCAACGCGCCGCTCGGAGGGGTCCTGTTCGCAAGCGAGGTACTGCTCGGTGGGCGCGCTCTGCGCGCCTTCATTCCGATCGTCACCGCCTCGGTCGTGGGCACCGCGATCGCTCGGCTACACCTCGGCGACTTCTCCATCTTCACTCTATCCGACTACGCCATCGAGCATGTCTACGAGTATCCCTCGTTTGCCCTGATCGGGGTGCTCGGCGGCTTGCTCGCGATTGCATTCATGCGCGGCATGGATCTCTCGATTCGCGGTGTCGAGCGAACCGGCCTCCCGGTGTGGGCGAGACCGATGATCGGGGGGCTGTTGCTCGGCCTGATCGCGATCCGGCTGCCGCACGTGCTCGGCCTCGGTGACGAGGCCATCCACGATGCGCTGGGGCAGCTCTTCCCGGTCGGGCTGCTGCTCCTGCTAATGGTGGCAAAGCTGGTGGCGACATCGCTCAGCGTCGGGTTCGGGTTCTCGGGGGGTGTTTTCGGCCCCGCTTTGTTCCTGGGCGCGATGTTGGGGAGCGCGGTCGGAAACCTGCTGTTCGCGCTGTTTCCGGAGTGGGTGTCCTCGCCTTCCATCTACGCGGTGGCGGGCATGGGCAGCGTGATCAGCTGCGTGATCGGGGCCCCGATCGCCACCATCCTCATCGCCTTCGAGCTGACCAGCAGCTACGCGCTGACCACCGCGGTGATGCTGGCGGTGGTGTTCGCGGGGATGACGACGCGCCGCCTTTACCCCCAGTCCTACTTCAACCTCCAGCTCATGCGCCAAGGGGTGGAAATCGAGGTGGCGAGGGAGGTCGAGATCATGCGATCGAGAACCGTTCGTGAGGTTGCCTCCAACGACTACTCGACGGTTTCGCCCGATACCCCGATCAGCGTCGCGGAGGAGGTTCAGCTGCGCGACCAGCCTAACGACATTCTGGTGGTCGACGGAGAGGGTCGCTTACGGGGTCTGGTTACGCTGTTTCAGATCGTCGAGGCGCGCCGGCGCGGCGAGAGCGGTGCTCCGATCGGCGCCATCGCGAACCTGCCTGCGCTCGTGCTCGAACAGGACACCGACCTGCATGAGGCGATTCAGTCTTTACGGGGTTTCATCGGCATCAGCGTTCCGGTGGTTCGCGACCGGGAGAGCCGGCAGCTGGTGGGTGTCGTCTACGAAAGCGCGATCATCGACGCCTACAACGTCGCGGTCGAGGAAGCGCGCCGGGAGGAGGACGCGCTTCGCTGAAGGCGCTCGGGGCGGGCCATTCGGGTTAACCCCTATGTTGCACCAAGGCGCCCCGCCGCTATGCGTTAACTTACTGAGCAGTGGAAGAGAAATGTCCCTTTCCGGTAGCCTCGGATCCGTGCGCTTCGCCACCGCGGCGAGGCTACCCGGACGCTGGCTCGGCTACGCGGGCTTGGCACTTGGACTTCGCCCAATAGATGGCTACGGTTATCTCTTGGGCTCCAGTCCGGCGTCCAACTCCACCTATCCGTCGCCATCGCGCCGGGTCCTTGGTGCAATATAAGGGTTAAGATGCGAGCGGGCCGAGAGTTTCCTGGATGTCGAGCTGCGAATCGATAGCGGCGGTGCTGTTCGATCTGGACGGCGTGCTGTACGTCGGCGACCGTCCGGTCGCGGGCGGCCGCGAGGCGATCGCCTGGTTCCAGGCAGCCGGGATTCCTCATCTCTTCGTGACCAACACCACGTCCAAGCCTCGCGAGGGACTGGTGAGCAAGCTCGCCGGTTTCGGCATCGAGGTCGAGGCCTCGAAAATCCTCACTCCGCCGGTCGCGGCCCGGCGATGGCTCGAGGCGAATGTACGGGGAGCGGTGGCGCTGTTCGTACCCGAGGCCACTCGGGTCGAGTTCGAGGGCCTGCCCCTGCTCGCCGACGATGCGCAGACCGGGGCGGGCGCGGTGGTCATCGGCGACCTCGCCTCGAAATGGGATTTCGCCACCTTGAACCGGGCGTTCCGGCTCCTGATGTCGGAGCCGCGGCCGGTCCTGGTCGCGCTGGGAATGACTCGATACTGGCGTACCGCGAGCGGTCTTCAGCTCGACGTGGCGCCGTTCGTGGTCGCGCTCGAACATGCCACCGGCCGCGAAGCCAAGGTGTTAGGCAAGCCGGCAGCGCCGTTCTTCGAGGTGGCCCTGTCCTTGCTCGGCTCCGCCGCCGCGAGCACGGTCATGGTCGGCGACGACATCCGGGGCGATGTCGGGGCGGCCCAGGCGCTCGGCATGCCCGCGGTCCTGGTGCGGACCGGCAAGTTCGAGCCGGGGGACCTGGGGCTCGGTATCGAGCCCGACGCGGTGATTGACTCTATTGCTGACTTTCCCCGCTGGTGGCAGCAATGCGCCTCGTCGTGAGTTCATCCGGGCGGCGCAGGCGTGGCCGGCCGAACCGCACCGTGACCGAGGGCTTCACGGCGGGTAGACCCGGATCGTTCTCAGGGTAGGCGGTCGCCCGGCTCGAGCACGCGCCGTCTTGCCTCCGCGCGCTCGGCCTCGCTCATTCGCGCCAGCAGGTCGTCGCGGCTCGCACTGGCCTGGGCGTTGCCGTTCGCCGCGGCGAGGGTGTACCAGAAGTAGGCTTCGATGGGGTCCCGGGGCACGCCGCGACCGTGCTCGTAGAGCTTCGCGAGATCGTTCTGCGAATCCGCGTAGCCGAGCCGGGCCGCTTGCCGGTAGAAGCTAGCGGCCCGATCGAGGTCGAGCCGTGCGCCGCGCCCGAGCTCGTGATTGACCGCTTGGGTATGGATCGCCATGAGCTCGGTCAGGCTCGCGGTGCTCCGCTGGCCGGACGCGACGCACGGCGGTGCAGATGAGCTGGCCGCGAATAGGGCCGCGGCGGCCAGAGTGGTTCGTATCATGTTCCTATCCCCCGGTGTGAACTGCCGGTCTCGTCTGGTGCCGCCCGGTGCGCAGGTGGCGCAAACGCGGTGACTCGGCCGGCGCGAGACTTGCATAGAGGAAGAACTCCCGGGTGGTGTGTACCCGGGCTTGCCAGCCGAGCGACCGCAGTC
>JBFHLI010000116.1:0-10462 GCA_041594935.1 Gammaproteobacteria bacterium
ATCGCGCGCCAGGAGCTTTCGCACTAGCGCCCGAAAGGACCGATCTGTATCGAGGATGATCACTCTCACCGGGTGCCGGTTCCCCGATGGCGCAGAAACACAGGCAGCGCGGACCGCAACCCCGGCCGAGGGCTCAGCGGCGTCCCGGCGAGGCCCCCGAAGCGGGGGAACTGCCCCCGCCCGGCAACGACTCGGGCGGGGGCCCGACGATCGGCGCATCACTCCGGCGTCCGGTGAATAGCTCGCGAATACGGGACGCGAGGCGCTTGACTCCCCGCCAGATCTTCGGCAGCAACCACACCATCAGCCCGATGAACACCGCGAGAAGTCCGAGAAATACCACCGGGTAGTGAAGCGCGGTCCACAGTCCGCCGATCACCAGCAGGTCTTCACCGATCGAGGCGGTCCAATTGGTCACCGGCTCCGGAGAGGTGTTGATCAGCACCCGGGTACCCGCCTTGGTGAAATGCGCACCGGCCGCGAGCGTCCCGCCCAGCAGCCCGGCCACGAGATGCATCGCGGGGTCCACTTCGCCGACGGCGGCGGCGGCGAGAATCGCGCCCGCCGGGATACGAATGAAGGTGTGAATGGCGTCCCAGCCGGTATCGACGCCCGGCGTCTTGTCCGCGAAGAACTCGACGAAATACATGAGGCAAGCCGCCCCGATCACGAGCGGGTCGCTCAGCACCTGCAACGATTCCGGAAGCACGATGTTGCCGCTCGCGCCCAGAATTCCGAGCACCGCGATCGCCGCGTAAAGATTGATTCCGCTCGCCCATGCAACGCCCATGGTCAGGGCGATGGTTTCCACGATACCCATACCGTCTCTCCTCGGTTCACGGCGCCACCGCCGCTCGCTGCGGCTCGCTGCCATTTGTATTTTATACTGCTTTGACCACGAAACGGGCGACGAATTCCGGCGTCGTCGGTTTGAAAAGCTCTGATTTCTGCCGGATGATTCCGGGCCGGTGCGAAGATGTCGGGTGAGACGATGCACATTGCGAAGGCGCCGAGACAACCATCCACGGGCGAGCCGGCGGCGCCGCGAAACGAAAAAATTGTGGTGGCACTGTCCGGCGGCGTCGACTCCGCCGTCGCGGCGTGGCAGCTTCGACGAGAGGGTCATAACGTCGAGGCCCTGTTCATGAAGAACTGGGAGGAGGATGACGTTGACGGCCACTGCTCGGCTGAAGAGGACCTGCGCGACGCCGAGCGGGTGTGTGAGCAGCTGGATATCGGACTTCGCACCGTCAACTTCTCGACCGAGTACTGGGATCGGGTCTTCACGCCCTTTCTAAGCGAGCATCGCACTGGACGTACTCCAAATCCCGACGTGTGGTGCAATCGAGAGATCAAGTTCGACGTGTTCATGGACTTCGCGCTCTCTCACGGGTCCGAGCGCATCGCAACCGGTCACTACGCCCGCATCGAGCGTGTCGGCACCGGTTTTCGGCTCCTGAAGGGCGTCGATCCCCGCAAGGACCAGAGCTATTTTCTCCACACCCTGGAGCAATCCAGGCTCTCCCGGATCTCGTTCCCGCTCGGGGAGCTCACAAAGGCGCAGGTTCGCACCCTCGCCCGCAAGGCGGGTCTCGCAACCAGCGAGAAGCCGGACAGCACCGGAATCTGCTTCATCGGCAAGCAACCGTTCCGTCAGTTCCTGCGCCGATTCCTGACGCCCCGACCGGGTCCCATCGAAACCACCTCGGGTCGGGTGATCGGCGCTCACCCGGGGCTCGCTTTCTTCACCCTCGGGCAGCGGCAGGGGCTCGGGCTCGGAGGCCGGCGCGACGGCACCGGAGAACCCTGGTACGTGGTAGCCAAGGATCTGGAGCGCGACGCGCTGGTCGTCGCTCAGGGCAAGTCTCATCCCGGGCTCTATGCGCGCGGGCTCGAGCTCGGCCATTGCCATTGGATCGGCGAGGCGGAGCCCGATCTTCCTCTGCGCTGTCGAGCCAAATCGCGCTACCGCCAGCCCGATGAGCCGTGCACCGTGACCCGCTCGGCCGCGGGCGGTTATGCGGTTCGATTTGATTCGCCGCAGTGGGCCCCGACCCCGGGGCAGTCGGTCGTTCTCTACGACCGCGAGGAATGCCTCGGCGGCGGGACGATTGAGGGGGTGATGGAGCGGTGACGCGGTGAAGGAGACTCGTGCAATGGCCCCCCAGCCGGACATCGATCGGGTGATGGCGCTTGCCGGCGTCTATCAGTCGATCTCTCTGGTCCAGCAGGTGGCCCGAACCGGCTCCATGGATGACGGCCCCTTCGCAGCGACGATCCAAAGCCTGTTTCAGATTGATAGCGAGTCGACCGAGGCGGTGTTCGGCGGCTGGCGGAATCTGAGACGCGGGCTCACGACCCTGTGCACCCAGCTCAATCGCGAGAACCGAGACGTGGAGCTCACCCGCTACGCGGTGTGCCTCTTGTTTCTCGAACGCAAGCTCGTACGCCGCAACGATCTCATGCAGATCATCGCGCAAGGGGTCGAGGGCGCGACCACGCAGGTGGAGTATTTCTCCACCACCCATAGCTGCGTGGTGGCTAATCTTGCCGACATCTACCTCAAGACCGTGAGCACGCTTTCACCGCGCATCATGGTCACCGGAACCCCGCAGCACCTGAACAATCCCGAGAACGCCAACCGTATCCGAGCGCTGCTGCTTGCGGGGCTGCGTTCGACCGTGCTGTGGCGCCAGCTCGGGGGCAGCCGGCTGCAGCTGCTGCTGTTTCGCACTCGCATACTGGCGTCCGCCGAGAAAGCTCTCGCCGAGCTGGAGGCCTGACCTATCGGGTCATCCCGGGCCGGCGTGGTCCCGCGCAGCGGGCGCGACGTTCAACCACCGACGGAATCCTTCTCCGTGCCCGCGGTGGTCACACTCCCGGGATTGAGACTCGCCTACCCGTCGCCGTCGTACCGGGTCCTTGGCGTAGCCATCAACTCCCGCGCGCGCTCGGGATACGCAGGGTGTCACCCACGATCAGGCGGTCGCCTTGGAGATGATTGGCAGACATGAGGCTGCTCACCGACACGCGGTACCGCATCGCGATCTCCGAGAGGGTGTCGCCCTTCGCGATGACGTGCTTGCGCAGCGCCAGCAACGTCCCCGGCGGTGCCTGCTTTTCGAAGTAGTTACGGATGCCGCGCGCGATCGCACGGGCGAGTGCTTCCTGGTGCTCGGGCCGCACCAGCTTACGCTCCTCGGCCGGATTCGAGATGAAGGCGGTCTCGACCAGGACCGAGGGAATATCCGGGGATTTCAGCACGACGAAGCCAGCGCGCTGCACCCGCTTCTTGTGCGTCTTCCCGATGCGCTTGAGCTCGCCGAGCACATCCCCCGCGACGTCGCCGCTGGCACTCAGGGTAGCGGTTTGAGAGAGGTCCAGCAGCACCGAGGCGAGCAGGTCATCCTTGTCGTCCAGGCTGACCCCGCCCACCAGATCGGCTGCGTTCTCCTGCGCCGCCAGCCAGCGCGCCGCCTCGCTGCTCGCCCCGTTCCTCGACAGCACGTAGACGGATGATCCGTGCACCCGGTCGTCCTGGAAAGCATCGGCGTGGATCGACACGAAGAGGTCCGCCCGGTGCTTGCGAGCGATCTTGATGCGTTGACGCAAGCCGACATAGTAATCGCCGCTGCGCACCAGCACCGCACGCATCCCGCGCTCCCGGTCGATCAATCTCGCGACCCGCTTGGCCACCGCGAAGGTTACGTCCTTCTCCTTCGTGCCCCTGGGTCCGCTCGCCCCCGGGTCCTCACCCCCGTGCCCCGGATCGATCGCCACCACCACGTCCCGTACCGCCACCGGCCCACTCGCAACCGACTTGCCCACCGAGCCGGCCGCGTTCTGCGCGCTCGAGAACAGATCGAGCACGAGCCGGTAGCCGTAGCTGCTGTTGGGCTTGAGGAGGAAGCTCTTCGGGCGCGCCGCGCTCTTAAGGTCGAACACCACCCGCAGGTCGGTCTCCTTACGCGGAGCGCTGCGCACGTTGGCCACGAGCTGATCGGATGGATCGAGCCCTCCGATCTCGCCGACCAGCACCGCGTCGCGGAAATCCACGACCACGCGGTCGGGAGCCTGGAGGCTGAAGACCTTGTGCTCGACCGGACCGCTGATGTCAAACACGAGCCGGGTCCGGTCGGGGGCTTGCCACATCCGCAGGCTGTGCACGTTCACCCCGGCCGCGAGGGTGGCAGAGCACAGGCACCAGCATAGGAAAAGCCCGAGTAGCCTCATACGGTCGATAAAACCACCGTCTATCAGATAGTAAATATCTAATTCATTCCGCAGGTTATTTCAAGTTCTTGATACTATGCCTCAATACAGCCGGCCCTCCTCGCCGCCTCCACGAGCCGCGCCCCCGCCGGCGAGTGTGACTCGAACCGGACATCCCGTCCGTGCGCCGTCACCGCGATATCAACCGCGAGGTCGGGGGGCGGGAGCAGTGGGCCGGCCCGTTCCGGCCACTCGATCAATAGCAAGGCATCCTCACCGAGGTAGTCGCGCACGCCGATGAGCTCGAGCTCTGCGGGGTCACTCACGCGGTACAGGTCGAGGTGATACACGCACAGTCCTTCGAACGGGTAGGGCTCGATCAGGGTGAAGGTGGGACTCCTGACCGGCCCCGTCTCCCCGAGACCTCGCAGCAGCCCGCGCGCCAGGGTCGTCTTGCCGGCACCGAGCTCACCGCGCAGGAACACCATCCCGGGGCAAGCGCCGCCGGCCATGCACCGGCCGAGTCCCTCCATCGCCTCGACGTCCGGCACGTGAACGCAATGAGCGGTCATCGTCGCAGCGCTCAAGGGTTGGCGAACCGGCGCAGGTAGGGCATCAGGTCGCTCGCCAGGGTGCCGCGCTCGCCCGCATCGCGAGCCGCGTCACCGGCCCTCGCGTGCAGACACACCCCTACCCGCGCCGCATCGAGTGGACCCAGCCCCTGAGCGAGGCAGGCCGCGATGACCCCGGTCAGAACGTCGCCCATCCCGCCCGAGGCCATGCCGGGGTTGCCCTCGCTGCAGACCCCGACGAGACCGCCGGCGGAGCCGATCAGCGTGCCCGACCCCTTGAGGACCAGAACCCCTCGATAACGCTCGATCAGCAACCGCAGCGCCCGGAAACGGTCCGCCTGCACGCTCGCGGGGTCGGCGTCGAGCATTCGCGCCGCCTCACCGGGGTGCGGGGTCAAGACCCAATCGTCTCGCGCCGCCGAATCGATACCCGACAACAGGTTCAGCCCATCGGCATCGACCACCAGCGGCTTGCCGGCATCGAGCCCCGCCTCGAAAAGCATGCGTGACCAATCCGATTGACCGAGACCCGGCCCGAGCGCGATCACCGACGCGCGCGCCAGGAGCGGCTCGAGCGCCGATTCTGTCTCCACCCCGTGGGCCATCAGCTCCGGTCGTGCCGCGACCAGGGTGGGGGCATGCGCACGCCGGGTCGCAACGCTTACCAGGCCGGCGCCGCAGCGCGCGGCCGCCTCGGCCGCCAACCGTGCCGCACCCGCAAACCCGTAATCGCCCCCGATGACCAGGACATGGCCGAAATGGCCCTTGTGGGCCGCGCGCGAGCGGGGCGCGAGTCGGTCGCGGAACTGCTCGAGGGTAACCCTCCGGGCCCCCGCCGTGACCCGCTCGTACACCGCAGCCGGAATCCCCAGATCGTCGAACTCGACGAAGCCGCACACCGCCGGTCCGAGCCCGGTGAACATCCCCTGCTTCAGTCCGACGAAGGTCACGGTATGCTCGGCTCGCACCACGACCCCGTGGGCCGAGCCGGTGTCCGCATCCAGACCGGAGGGAAGATCGATGGCGAGAACCGGCTTTCCGCAACGATTGATGGCGTCGATCGCATCGCGCCAGCGGCCCTCCACCGCTCGGCTCAAGCCGGTGCCGAAGATGGCGTCGACGACCACCTCCGCATCGCTCAGCCGAGACGCGGAGAATTCTTGCTCCAACGCTTGGAGTGAGTGCATCTGCTGCCACGCCTTGCGCGCGTCGCCCGTGAGACGGGCGGCGTCTCCGAGCTGCAACACCTCGACCACGAGCCCCGCCTCGTGCGCGTGACGCGCCAGCACGTAACCGTCGCCAGCGTTGTTGCCGAGGCCACAGACGACGCACACCCGCCGAGCCCTTGGCCAATGCCGGCGCAGCGCGTCGTAGGCAAAGCGCCCGGCGCGAGCCATGAGGTCCGAGCCACCGATCCCCTGGTCCTCGATCGCAATCCGATCGAGCTCCCGCACCTCGTTTGCACGATAGAGCGCCTCGGGCAAGTTACGCGTCATCGACACCGCGTTCAGCCCTCCAGTTTGAACAAGTGCTCGCGGTAGAATTTCAGCTCACCGATGGACTCGTAGATGTCGTCGAGCGCCCGATGGGTGGCGTTCTTTGTGAAGCGTCCGGAGATCTGCGGGGCCCAACGCGCGCACAGCTCCTTGAGCGTGCTCACATCGATATGACGGTAGTGAAAGTAGCCCTCGAGCTCGGGCATGAATCGCGACATGAACCGGCGATCCTGGCAGATGCTGTTGCCGCACATCGGCGACTTGCCGCTCGGCACGTGCGTGCGAATGAACTCGAGCGTTACCTGTTCCGCGTGCGTCTCGGAGTGAGCACTCCCGCGGACTCGCTCGAGAAGGCCGGACTTCGCGTGCTGTTCGGCGTTCCACTCGTCCATCCCGTCGAGCACCGAATCGTCCTGGCCTATGGCTAACACCGGCCCCTCGGCAATCACGTCGAGATGCGAACTTGTGATGATGGTCGCAATCTCGATGACCCGGTCGTGGTCGGGGTCGAGACCGGTCATCTCGAGGTCAATCCAGATCAGGTTGGTGGGATCAGCTGGCATGTCGCCTCGCGCGCGCTTCGGCCCTCGAAATGATTGTAACAGCTGGCGTCGATGGAGGAGCCGGCCCGGGCATGCCCGTCGCGACCGCGCAACGCTACAATGTACTCTCAGCCACCTCGCAGCCGGGAACGATGGGTGCCGGGATGTGGGAACGCACGGTGAACGTAGAATCGAATCGGGAGAATGACCCATGGGCGATCTCACTCAACGTCATTGCAAGCCTTGCGAAGGAGGGGCGTCTGCCCTGAGCCCTGAGCAGGCAGAAAAACTACTCGGCCAGATCCCTGCCTGGGAGACGGACGAGGGTGGGCTCGCGATCCGCCGCGAGTTCACTTTCAAAAATTTCTATCAGACCATGGCGTTCGTGAACGCGCTGGCGTGGATTGCACACCGGGAAGATCATCACCCGGACCTCGAGGTTGGCTATCGGCGCTGCAAGGTGGTATTTCGCACCCATGCGATCGGGGGGCTGTCGGACAACGATTTCATCTGCGCCGCCAAAGTGGATCGTCTCACGGTCTGAGTCGCCATCGGCGGCGGGAAATGCGAGTGGCACCACGCGAGGAATCGGATGACCCACGGGAAGGCACGGTCATCACCAGCCGACGCGGCGCGGTGGTGGTCCTCGATCGAGCTCGAGTCGAACATCGCTGCCGCGCCGACCGGCGCCTGCCGCCGATCCTCGCCGGAGATCGGGTGCGCTGGACCGGCACCGCCGGCGAAGCAGGGTTGGTGATCGAGATCCTGCCCCGAAGGTCGGTGATCGCGAGGCGACGCAGCGACGGCGGCACCCGATCGATCGCGGCCAACGTCGACCGAGTCCTGCTCGTGGTCGCGTCCTCGCCGCCCTATTCCCCGCCCCTGATCGATCGCTGCCTCGTGGTGGCGGAGAGCCTCTCGCTCACCGCCTCACTGGTGTTGAACAAGCTCGATCTGCTCGATGGGAAAGAGCGCGCGCGGATCCGGGGCGAGCTCGGCGCCTACACCGAGATCGGATACGAGACGCACTGGGTAAGCGCTCGGACCGGCGAGGGAATCATGCGTCTGCGCAACGCGCTCGATCGACAGAGCTCGGTGCTGATCGGGCAGTCCGGCGTGGGCAAGTCTTCGCTCGCCAATCTGCTCGCGCCCGGGGCCAATGCGCGCGTGCAAGAACTCAGCCGGCGCGGGCGAGCCGGACGCCACACGACCACCGCCACCACCGCTCATCCGCTCGGAGATGAGGGCTGGTTGTTGGATTCCCCGGGGGTGCGCGAGTTCGCGATGTGGTCGGTTCCGGCCATGGCCCTCGCACACGGCTTCATCGAATTTCGACCCTATCTCGGACGCTGTCGCTTTCGCGACTGTCACCACGATCGGGAGCCGGGTTGCGCGATCTCGGAGGCTGGCAGGACCGGCGGGATCACCCGCGCGCGACTGGAGAGTTATCGGTCCCTGGTCCGCGCCGCGCCGGGTCCACCGGGCCCCCGCCCCATCTGACCGAGCCTGCGGCACTTAGGCCGGTGGCCAAGCGCGCTTCAGTCGCGACCTCAGAGTTTGACCTCGTGCCGCCCGGAGAAGGCATGCGCGAGCGTGCCCCCGTCCACGAACTCGAGCTCCCCGCCGAGCGGGATCCCCTGGGCAATGCGGGTGACCCGGATGCCGCGGGCACGACCCATGTCGCTGAGGTAGTGAGCGGTGGCTTCGCCCTCGACGGTCGAATTGGTCGCGAGGATCATCTCCTCGATCTCGCCCGCGTCCAGGCGCGCCGCCAGCTGCTCCAGTCCCAGGTCCTTCGGTCCGACGCCATCGAGCGGGGACAGCCGACCCATCAGCACGAAATAACGGCCGCGGAAATCCGTGCCCTGCTCGATCGCGCTCACATCGACCGGGGACTCCACGATGCATAGCACGGAATGGTCGCGCTTCTCGTTGTTGCACACCGAGCAGAGCGCTTCCTCGGTGAGCGTTCGGCACTGGCGACAGTGTCCCACCCGTTGCATCGCCTCCAGGAGCGCGGCAGAGAGCCTTCGGCCCCCCTCGCGGTCGCGCTCCAGCAGGTGAAACGCCATGCGCTGCGCCGACTTCGGCCCGACCCCGGGCAGACAACGGAATGCCTGCACCAATCGTTCGATCAACGTGCTTTCGGCCACCGGATCGCGTGCTCGCGCTCTAAAGAGGAAGCTTGAGGCCGCCGGGCAGACTCAGTCCCGCGGTCAAGCCGGAGAGCTTTTCCTGGGTCATCGCCTCCACCTTGTGCACGGCATCATTGATGGCCGCCGCGATGAGGTCCTCGAGCATCTCCTTATCATCCCCGATCAGGGAGGGATCGATCGTGACCCTGCGCACATCATGGCGTCCGGTCATGACCACCACGACCATTCCCCCCCCCGACTCGCCGCTCACCTCGAGGGTGGCAATTTCCTGCTGCGCCCGCTCGAGATTGGCCTGCATCTCTTGCGCCTGCTTCATCAAGTTACCGAGATTACCCTTCATGACGTTCTATCCTCTTGCTGCTTGCGCGCTACCCGAGCGCGTTAGAAAGTCTTCAGTCCAGGCACTTGCGTCATCGCCTGGCAACGGATAGCGCATCAACCGAGCGACGCCGAACCCTGCCCGCAGCGGCGTTCCGTGGCCAAACCATGTGGTGCCGCTCACGAACGCAACGCCTAGCCTCGATGTTTCACCAAGGCGCCTCGGCGAAACATCCAGGCTAGCGGCCCAGAGGCTCGATCGAATCCTTGTCGATCACGGCATCGAATGCGTCGCAGATTGCATTCACGTTGGGATCGTTTTCGATCGATTGCACCGCCGCGCGCCGGCGCTCCGCGTTCGCCCGCTGGTCCTGCGCCGCCGGCGTGTCGCCCTCCGGCTCGTCCAAGGTGATCTGCAACCGAACCGGCTCGCCCCGATAGCGCTCGATCGCGGCGCCGAGCTGATCCTTCAGGTTCTTTGTGTTGAGGTGGGCGTGCCCGGGAGATAGCTTCAGCTCGATCCGCGCACCGTCGCACCCCGAGATGACCGAGTTGGCGGCCAGCTCGCGGACCAGGCCGGAGAGATTCATCGCCTCGAGCGTGCGGGCCCAAGACTCGGCCGTCATCGGCCCCGCAGGGGCGCCCGCGGTTGCGGACGTCACCGAGGCGACCGGGCGCGATTCCGCGCTCGCCCCGCCGGGATCCTTGTCGCCCGATCCACTTGAATCTCGCTCGCCGCCGGTCGCCGACCCCACCGGCCGAAAGGCCAGCATTCTCAATAGCGTCATCTCGAACCCGCCGCGCGGCTCGGGGGCAAACCGAAGGTCGCGCGCACCGATCAGTGCAATCTGGTAGAACAGCTGCACATCTTCGGGCGACATCCGGCCCGCCAGCTCCATGAGGGATTCGCGCTGATCCTCATCCTCGTCGAGCGCTTCCGGCACCAGCTGGGCGATCGCGATTCGTTGCAGTGCCGATTGCACTGCCTGCAGCGCACCGCCAAAATCGAGCGCACGCCCGGCCATCTCCTCGACCCAGCGCATCACCGCTCGCGCATCGCCATCGGCGAGCGCAGCGAGCAGGGCCGTCAGCCGCTCGGTCTCCAGGGTCCCGAGCATGGCCCGCACACCTTCGCTCGATAGCTCCCCCCCGCCGTGGGCGATCGC
>JBFHLI010000117.1:0-10414 GCA_041594935.1 Gammaproteobacteria bacterium
CATGCGTGCACCTCCGTGGGACGAATGCGGGTGAGGTGCCAGTATGGCATGGGTCGGCACGCCGCCGCGGACGTCGTCTATGACGTGGAAATCGAGCCTTCACGCCTTCGGCGGCGAGGTACTCTGTCTGCATCTGATTTTCGCCACATTCCTGAAGCTTGTTTCATTCCTCGTGCACGGTGACCCGCAACCGTTGCGAGACAGCGTATGCTTACCCCAGCGCTGAGGCAGCCGATGCTGTCAGCTTAGACATCCGCGCAGGAGGCTATGATGCGTAGCGTGATCGCACAAACGATCGTGTTGCCAGCTTCGGCCGGCTCGTTGTTCGAAATGTATCTGGATCCGACCGAACATGAAGCGATCACCGGGTCTCGGGTAACGATCGGGCGAACGCCGGGAGCGGAATTCCGGGCCTTTGAAGGTGCGCTCAGTGGCACGATGTTAGCGGTCTTCAGTCCGACGCTGATCGTGCAATCGTGGCGATCGACAGAGTTCAAGGCGAGCGATCCGGACTCGACCCTTATCCTGAGCTTCAAACCGGAGACAGATTTCGGTCAGATCAACTTGGTTCATTTAGACGTCCCAGACCATGACTACGACGAAGTAAATCGAGGTTGGCAGCAGTACTACTGGACCCCGTGGCAAGAGTACCTGGCACGCAGAGCGCGGTGAGCCCAGAGCAGGGTTGAAGGCTGGGCAGGTCGACCAGCCGCTTCCTCGTGCGGTCCGGGTGGACGGTCGGCCGGTAGGGAGAGATGACGGTCGAGCGGCGTGCCGCTCGTTCCGTCCGTCACGGGCCGATGCTCGTCTTCCAGCTAGCCGAAGGGGCCCGGGGCCCTCGCCAACTCGTGATCAATCCGCGCTCGCTTGCACCCGGTGAATTCCCGCCTCGTCCATTGCGGTGAGGGCCTTCTCGAGCGACCCGTCGAGGTCGATGCCGCGGCAGGCGTCCTCGATGAGGTAGACCTCGAAGCCTTCGCGTCGCGCATCGAGCGCCGACCAGCCGACGCAGTAATCGGTGGCGAGCCCGCTCAGATACACTCGCTCGAAGCCCCGGTCGCGCAGGTAGCCGGCGAGACCGGTGTGCGTGCTCCGGTCGTTCTCGAAGAACGCCGAGTAGGAATCGAGCTCACGCCGAAACCCCTTGCGGAGCACAAGCTCGGCCCCTTCGACTTCGAGCTCGGGGTGGAAATCGGCGCCGTCGGTTCCCTGCACGCAGTGATCCGGCCAGAGCACCTGATCCCCGTAGGTCAGGGTGACGGTTTGAAACGGGGCCTTGCCGGGGTGGCTCGAGGCGAAGGAGAGATGACCGACCGGGTGCCAGTCCTGGGTGAGGATGCGGTGGGTGAACTGCCGGGCGAGGCGGTTGATGACCGGCACCACCTCGTCGCCAGCCGGGACCTCGAGCGCCCCTCCGGGGCAAAAATCATTCTGCACGTCCACGATGATCAGTACCGAGCGGTCGTCGTCAATCATGGTTTTTCCCCGGTGGTTGCGCGTTGAGCGCGTTAGCCTCGCGATGTCGCCGCTAGCCTGGAATGGGGCTCGCTCGCGCGCCGCTGCGTCGGGCAAACCCTTATCGGCTAGCTTCTCGCTCTCCAGCGCTTCAGATCCTTTAGGACCCGGCGCGCACCATTATATCCGGGGGCGCCGCTCACCGCGCCGCCGGGATGGGTTCCGGAGCCGCACAGGTAGAGCCCCGGTATCGGCGTTCGGTACTGAGCGCTGGTAGGGTGGGGGCGCAGGCTGAAGATCTGATCGAGGTCGTGGCGGCCGTGGAAGATATCTCCTTCGGTTAAACCGAACACGCGCTCCAGGTCGAGGGGGCTCATCACCTGTCTGCCGACGATGAGCTCCGGCAGCTGGGGGAAGTAACGCGCCGCGTACTCGACGATGCCGTCGGCAACCCGCTCCTTGACGTCGTCCCAGCTCTGGCCGTCGGCGAGCGTGTAGGGAAAGTACTTGCACAACAGGCTCATGACGTGGTGGCCGGGCTTGGTGAGGCTGTCGTCGAGGGCCGAGGGGATCAGGACGTCGAGCCTCGGTGAGTCCGGGATCTGTCCCTCGCGGGCATTGTGGTAGGCCTCCTCCATCGCCGCCATCGGTGGAAAGATGTAGATCTTGGATCGATGAAAGGGCGCCCCGCCGGGGAGGTCGATCTTCGGCAGCGCGTCGAGTGCGAGGTTCATGCGCAGCGACGCGTGACCCATGCGGATCGCGGCGATATCGTCCGCGAACGCGCGCTCGAGATGCTCGCGGCCCACCAGCTTCAAGAAGGTTCGCTTGGGGTCGGTGTTAGCGAGAACGGCGCGCGCGTGAATCGTCTCGCCGCTCTCGAGCTGCACCCCGATCGCCCGCTCGTCCTCGAGCAACACTCGCGCGACCGGCGCGCCGGTTCGAATCTCGACGCCGTGCTCCTGGGCGCTTGCGGCCATCGCCTGGGTGATCGCCCCCATCCCGCCCCGCGCGGTTCCCCATTTTCCGCGCTGTCCCTCGAGCTCCCCGAGCCCGTGGTGAAAAAACGGGATGGCGGAGCCCGGCTGGTAGAGGCTCGCGAAGTTACCGGAGACACATCCCGAGGCGTAGATCGACCGCACCATGTCGCTCTCGAACCAGCGCTCGATGATGTCGGCGGCGCCGCTCGTGAAGACTTGAACGAGACGGTGGCGCAGATCCGCGGACAGATGCTTCACGTCCCGACCGAGCTTGACCGCCGCGAGCAGATCGTAGAATCCGCCGCCGAGGCTCGGAGGCTCTCGCAGCCACTGATTGCGGACCACTTCTCCAATCTCGACGAGCATCTGATCGAAGCGTTGCATCGCATCGAAGTCACGATTGGAGAATTGACCGATCGCGGCGCGGTCGTGCATCTCATCGCCGGTGAGAAAGACGTGGTCGTCCCCGCAAATATGCAGCACGCCGTCGAAGCTGATGAACTCGAGCCCGTGGCGTTTGAGCTCGAGATCCCGGATGACCTCCGGGCGCAGCAAGCTCACCACGTACGATGCGATGGAGTTTCGATAGCCGGGGTGAAACTCCTCGGTGACCGCGGCTCCGCCCACGACCTCCCGTCGCTCGACCACCAGGGTGTCGAGCCCCCCTCGTCCGAGATAGGCGGCAGCGGTGAGACCGTTGTGCCCCGCCCCGATGACGATGACGTCGTAGCGTTCTTTCATGCTGGAATTATGCCAGGTTCCCCGAGCCGTGGTCGGGGGCGAGGCACGAGCCGCCTCGGCGCCGCTTGAGAGGGGGAGAAACCTCGAGTCCGGGGGACGGCTCCGATCAGGGGCCGGGGAAGTGCGCGCTGAGGGCTCTTACCGGCAGCAGGTGATGGTCGATGCAGTCCGCCGGCTTGAAGTACCCGGTCTCGACCCCGTCGCGAGCGAGACTTCCTTGCACCATACCGATGATGCGCCCGCTGTTCGCGTCGATCACCGGCGCCCCGGAGCTGCCGGGGATGAAGGGCGCGTCGACCTCGACGATGAGATTCGCGGCGCAGCTCCAGCTGTCCGCCGGCACCGTGCCGAGCAATGCATAGTTGAGGACGGTACCGCTCTTCAGCGTCGACTCACCGTCGAATTTTCGTAGCCACTGAACTCGTTGACCGGGCTCGATGGGGACGTCGCCCGAGAGGCTGAACTCGTTGCAGTGCCGGCTGCAAAGCTCGTCGGGGAGGTCGAAGACCGCGAGGTCGTGGAACGGCTGCACGCGGCTCGGTGAGATGACGATTCCGTCGAGGCGGGTCGTCTTTCTCGCCACCGACATCGGCGCACGGGATACGAGGTTGTGATTGACGGTGTAGTACTGGTGGCCGGCGATGAAGCCGCTGCCCACGTTGCGCTCCATGTGCCCGTCAACGAACTCGATGACGGTGGTGACCGGCTGGACGATGCGTTCTAGCGCTTCCGCCCACACCGGAATCGACGCGTCTCCCCCCGGGCTGCGATGACCGTGAGCGTAGCTCATCGGCGGCAGCAGGGCGCCGATGGCAAGCAGGAGGAACCCATGGCGCCAACTTGTCATCGCGAGTCTCCCCGTCTTTCGATTGCCGATGCGAGGTTATCGGCCGACTGGCTAGAGTCTTGATACCCGAGACCGGCCGGGTGCTCCGATGCGGTCACGCCGCCGCGAGCGGTCGTGGCTCGGGGGCCACGCGTTTGCGCAGAAACGGCCGTGGACGAGCAGGGCCGGTGCGTGCCCCCGCCTGGCCGCCGGGGGAAAGAGCCCGCCTCAGTGCCCCGACTCGCGTCGCAGCGGCGCGACCGAGCAGTGGATGCCGCCGCCGCCCGCGCACATCGATCCATACGGCACCCGCAGGACCTCGATACCGGCGTGGTCCAGGCGCTCCGCGGTGCGGGGCGTGCAGTGGCTCATGATCACGCGTCCGGGCCGGGTGGCGAGACAGTTCACCGTGAAAGGATGGTCCTGCGGATCGATCGAGATCGGGTGGATGCCGAGGTCCACCAGCTCGCCCAGGAACCAGTGCGGCAGCTGGGTCGGGTCGACCAGCGCCTTGTCGGAGTCGATCATCACGAAGGAGCCGTCGATGTGCAGATCGAAGCCGCTCAGCGCAACCCGAAGCAGACGCACGCCCTGCTCTCGCAGCACCTCCTCGATCTGACGCGCACCCGACTCGTTGCATCGCTCCCCGAGTCCCACCACCGCGGTGCGCTCATCGAGCCAGGCAAAGCTGCCCCCCTCCATCAATGCATCGCCGTTCAGGGTGCGGACGATGGGCACGCCGAGGGCCCCGAGCGTCCGGGTGACTGCGGACTCCTCACCGCGTCGGATCTTGGGGGCCATACGGCAGACAATGACTCCGCCCCCGACGGCGATGACGGAGTCGCGCGTGTAGCACAGCCGGAGCAGGTCGCGGGGTTGCTGCGCTACCTCGATCACGCTCACCCCCTCGGCCCGCAGCAGCGCCGTCAGCTGGTCATGCTCGGCTTGCATCGCCGCAACTTCAGGCGGCGTCTTGCCGGCCCAGTACCAGCCTGCCTTCTCATCGCCGAGGCCGTCGAACTCCTTCATCGGCTTGTCCGGGTCGATCACCTCCCACTCCGAGCCGGGACGGTGGACGAGGGCGGATCGCAAACGACCGACGTCGTTGTTGCAGCCCCACACTTGCCCCCACACGCGGACCTGCTCGGCGTCGTCCTCGAACCGAGCGCTGTCGTCAGCACCGAAGATCTGACTCATCCGGTGATAGTTGAACAGCTCGGTGCTCATCGGTGGAACGCTAGCCTGGATACTTCGCCAAGGACCCGGAACGATGGCGACCGATAGGCGGGTCTGGACGCCGGGCTGGAGCGCAAGGGTTAGCCGTAGGTATCGTTTGCGCGAAGCCCAAGTCCGGGCACGCATCGCCGAGCCAGCGACCGGGTAGACTTGACGCGTAAACCAATTGCACCGTGCTCGGGTCGCCCAAAACGGTTCGTTTTCTCATCGCTCTCAAATGCTAAGTGACGAGCGGCAAGGCGCCTTGGTGAAATATCCAGGATATCGAGCGTCCGGATTGCACCCGGAGGGCGATCGCGGGTATACGCCCGTGCCCCGGCCGGCACCGGGCGATACCGCTACGCCTCGACCTTCCAGGCATAGAGGCTTCGTCGGGGGCTGGCGAAGATCCGGCGGACACTCGGCTCGAAGAACTCGAGCGGCAGCGTGTCGTAGTCCGGATCGAACGCGCTCTGGTCGTAAAGCTCGCAAAACTCCGCGGTGTAGTCGAAATGGGGCGAGTCTCGGTATGCGTCTCGCGCGTTGCGATCGGCACCGTAGTGGTGGAAGAAATAGTAGCCTTGGAACACGCCGTGGTGCTTGACCATCCAGTGGTTTCGCTCCGAGACGAAGGGGTGAAGGATGGTCGCCGCGAGCTCGGAGTGATTGTGGCAGGCGAGCGTGTCGCCGATGTCGTGAAGCAGAGCGCAGACCACGTACTCCTCGTCTCGAGCGTCGCGGTGGGCCCGACTCGCGCACTGCAGGCTGTGCTCGAGGCGGGTGACCTTCAGCCCGCCGGTGCTGCCCTCGAGCAGCCGCAGGTGCGCGAGAATTCGATCCGCGAGCCCGGCGCTGTACTCGGACTCGTACCGCTCGAGGAGCTCATAATCCTCCTTGGTGCCGTCCGCCATGCGCGTGAACGCTACGGTGGGCTCTGCCAGTGTCTGCGCCATCTCGGGGTCTCCTCAAGTCCGGTCCCGTCCTCACATTGTGGCATTAGCCCGGATATTTCACCACGGCGCCACGGCGCTATTCATCAAGCTGCCCAGCGGGGTGGGCGTGACCCTCGTCGTGGGCGGCCTGAGCGCGGCGTTATTCGTTGCCGCGGCGTGTCGATCCGGGGGCTGGCTCGGGGACGCGTGCACCGACTTGGGCCGGCCCAAGCGATGGCTATTCCTCGCGCTCGCGCCCGCTGCCCGGAAGCCTACGGGTCGCCATGTTCCGCCCCGTACTCCGTGACGCATCTGGTCTGGGCGGTGCGCAGGGCAGACACCGCTTTAGGACCGCGCGAGCTCCGCGTCGGGCAGGTCGGGGAAGCTGGCACCGAGCAAGACCAACAGCTGCTCCCGGACGGCCTCGTCGACGCGCACAGAGCGTGAATCGAGGTAGGCAGTGAGGTTAGCGGCGGCGTCGTCGAGACGCTCGCCCTCGGGCACGCTCGGATCGGCTTCGCGCGCGACGGTGTCCTCGAGGGCGATCTGAGCCACTCGCTCCGATTCGATCTCGGCCGCGAGAACCTTGCCGCGGGCGTCGCTCGCGCCGGGAAGCGCGCCCAGGGCAGGTGCCTGCTTGATGCGATCCCGTATGGCCCGCAGTGGCAGGGTGACCTCGGTCTTCCAGTCCGCGACCGAACGCTCGGCGCGGTGAAGATCATCGGCCGCGAGTCGCCCCCGTCCGCTCGCCCCCACCCAGCAGCAAAGAAACAGCAGATTGACGTCGGCGCCCCAGCGATCCTGCAGGCCGATGACCGCCGGTTGAACGCCGGCGCGGGGATAGCACGCAAGCGTGAACGCCCAGAGCTCTTCGGACCGAGACTCGGGTGGTTCCATCGAATCCTCCTCACCGTCATTGCTGCCGGGAATTCAGCGTACTCCTGTCACGACCTCGTGGTCGCCACTGACCGCCGATCGCATTTCCCCCCCCGGGTGAATCCTGGGAACGGGCCGAGCGGGGGGCTCGAGAGCCCAAATTCTATTGTATCGTGTCGCAACCGAGCGAACTTGCGAGGTCGATGTGACAGATGCCCACCCAGGATAGGTCCCTCCGGGGAACCCTCGTCGTCGCGCTGGAGCAAGCGGTGGCGGCGCCGTACTGCACCTCGAGACTCGCCGACGCGGGGGCCCGGGTCATCAAGCTCGAGCGGTCGGGCGGCGATTTTGCCCGCGGCTACGACCGGGTGGTGCACGGTGAGAGCGCCTATTTTGTATGGCTCAACCGCGGCAAGGAGTCGATTGCCTGCGATATTAAGGACCCCGGAGATCGGCGACTGGTCGACCGAATGCACTCCCGGGCGGACGTGTTCATCCAGAACCTCGCGCCCGGAGCGGCGGCCAGGGCGGGCCTCGGGGTGAAGCGCCTGCGAGATTCTTACCCCCGGCTCATCGTCTGCGACATCACCGGGTACGGTGAGGAGGGCGCCTACGCCCAGATGAAGGCCTACGATCTGCTGGTCCAGGCCGAGAGCGGATTGAGCTCGATCACCGGCGGCCCGAACGAGATGGGAAGGGTGGGGGTATCGGTGTGCGACATCGCGTGCGGAATGTACGCCTACATGGCGGTGCTCGAGGCGCTGCTTGCGCGGGAGCGTACCGGTCAGGGCGCGCACCTGCGTTGCTCGCTGTTCGACAGCGTGGCGGACTGGATGGCGGTGCCTTTGCTGCACTTCGATTACGGCGGCGCGGCGCCGCCCCGGGTGGGGCTCAGGCACCCGTCGATTCACCCCTACGGGGCCTATCCGACCCGTGACGGCCCCCCGGTCCTGATCTCGATCCAGAACGAGCGTGAGTTCGTGGATCTCTGCCGCGGGGTACTCGGCGAGCCCGGACTTGCAGGGGACCCACGGTTCTCGAGCAACGTGGCTCGCTGTGAGCACGCCGCTGCGCTCGATGCGATCATCGAGCAGCGGTTCTGTTCGATGGCCCGCCCCCGGCTCCTCGCCCAGCTGCGCGAGTCCCGCATCGCCTACGGCGAGGTGAACGGTGTCGAGGGGCTCTCGCGCCACCCTGCGCTGCGAAGAACGTCGGTGGACACCCACTCCGGCCCGGTGTCGCTGCCGGCGCCACCGGTGCGCGTCGACGAGCGCGAGCCGCGGCTCGGGCGCGTGCCCGAAATCGACGAGCAAGGAGGCGCAATACGGGCCGAGTTCGGCGAGCCGTCACCGTGATCCAAGCTCTACGGCGGGCGGGCTCCGTCGCGGGCGATCACCAGCGCATCGACGGCGATGCATCCCGAAGCGCTCGCGATAACCGGATTCACGTCCATCTCCGCAATCTCGTCCCCGTAGGTCGCGGCCAGCACCGAAAATCTTGCCAATGCCTGCGCTAACGTGGCGATGTTAGCGCCGCCGCCGGCTCTTTCCAGGCGGGGCCGAATTGCGAGGCGGTCGAGCAGTCGGGCGGCCTCGGCCTCGTCCACCGGCGCCACCGCGAAGCAGCGGTCCTTGAGGACTTCCATCCAGATCCCCCCCGATGCAACCATCACCAGGGGCCCGAACTGCGGGTCGCTCAGGAGACCGAACGCGAGCTCGATCCCGGCGGGGGCCATCGGCTGGACGATCGCGCACGGCCCGAGCCGCTCGCACAGATCGCGATAGGCGTCGGTGAGCGCGCTGAGACTGCCGAGGTTCAGGTGGACCCCGTTCACGTCGGACTTGTGCAGCACCCCCGGCATGGCGCACTTGAGCGCGAGCGGGAAGCCGAGGGCCTCGCTGGCATCGGTGAGTGCCGCGACATCCTCGACGGTGACCGTCTCGCTAGCCGGCACCCCGAACGCCTGGAGCAGGGCCAGCGCTGGCGCCTCGCCGAGGGGCAGCGGCTGCCGCAGGCGTCGCCGCCAGCCATCGACGACCGATGCGGGTGGGGTGGGCCCGGGCAAGGATGGGGAGCGCGCCTGGAAATCTCGATACGCGAGCGCGTGTTGAACCGCCACCAGAGCGTTCTGCACGCCGTTGATAAGAGGCACGCCGGTCTCGGCAAGCTCCGTGGCGAGTCGATCGTTGAGGGTGCCGGTAAAGCTGTTGAGGACGAAGAACGGCTTGTGGTGCCGGGCGCCGGCGGCCTTGGCGATCTCCAAGAATCTCGGCACGTACACCAGCGCGTCGCGGGCCTCGAACTCGAACCCGCCGATGGCGGTGCTCGGGTCTGCCATCAAGGTGTCGAGGCAGTCCTCGAAGATCCCGGCGAATCCCTCGGAGAATGCCCCGGCCGCGTCGAGCGGGTTGACGGGCTCCAGCCCGGGCTCCAGCCGCGCGCGCAGGCGTGAAATCGTCGTCTCGCCGATCTCGGCGAACGGTACCCCGATGTCGGTCGCGAGATCGATCATCAGCTCGCGCAGCCCGCCGGAGTCGAGCACCGCGGCAAGTGCGCCCGGTCCGGCCCGGCGCGACTGTGCGAGCAGCACCGCACTTGCCATCAGCTCGTCGAAGTTGCGCGCCCGCAGAGCCCCGTAGCGCTCGCAAACCGCGGTGAAGGCGGCGTCGTTGCCGGCGATTGCGCCGGAATGGCTGCGGGCGAGACGAGCACTCTCCTCGGTTCGCCCAACCTTGAGAACCACGACCGGGATGTCGCGCTCGCGCGCTTTCTCGAGGGCGGCGATGAATGCGCCCGGATCGCGTATGGTTTCGACGAACAGGGCGAGCACGCGGGTTGTCGGCAGGGCGAGCGCGTAATCCGCGTAGTCGGCCACGGTGGCGCCGAGCTCCTGGCCTGGGGAGATCGCCAGATTGAACCGATAACGCGCGCTGCTCGATGCGAGCATCACGAACACCGATCCGGAGTGGGCGAGGAGGGTGATCCCGCCCGCGGCACGCGTCGAGTCGGGGGGCGGAATGAAGCTGGCCATGAGACCGAGATCGAAGTTGTAGAATCCCATGCCGTTGCCGCCGCATAACGGAAAGCGCGCTTCCCGGCACCTCGCGCGCAGCCGCTCGACGAGCCCGGGGTCGCTGCCGTCCGACGCGATGCCGCGGTTGAACACCACCGCGCCCCCCACCCCGATCGATATCGCCTCCTCGATCACGGTCTCGAGCTGCCTTGCCCCGACCCCGAGGATCGCGAGGTCCGGAACCTCGGGGAGAGCGGCGAGCGAGGCGCGGCACTCGAGCCCGTGCACCTCCCGGTAGCGCGGATTGACGGCGAAGATCCCTCCGCCGTAGCCCTTTCTCACGGTATCGACCATGCCCCGGCCGAGGGTGTCGGGC
>JBFHLI010000118.1:0-10379 GCA_041594935.1 Gammaproteobacteria bacterium
CAGCTCGAGTTCCTCCGGGAGCGAGGGTGCGACCAGGCTCAGGGTCATTACTTCGGCGGGCCGATGCCGGGGGCGGAGGCGACCCGCTGGCTGGCCGAGCGGGAAGGTCCGGAAATGCGCTCGGCCGCGCGCTGAGCCCGCCCGCAGTCCGCGCTGTCGATATTTTTTACACCCGGCGCAACGCCGCCGCGTCCGCCTTAACCGACTGTAATGCATGAATAATCCTGCGATCCGGACGACCCCGGGGCGCCGGCGGTGTGAGGCCCGTCACGGCTCGCGCCGGCATCAAGCCCGATAATCGGCGCTTGCTTGTCGGAATTCCTTACAAGCCGTCGCGCTCGCGCGGCTCAAATCCCGCAACCGCTTGTTCTATCGACCCGGGCACGCTCCTTGCATACGATCGATCGTCCGCATCGAAGGAGATACCGATGGAGCGTCTGGAGCGTCGTGTTTACGCCCGGCAGGGGATCGACCTCAAGGTCTACGTGTCCCCGGAGGGACATCCTGCCGAGCGTTACAAAGCCACCAACATCAGCAGCCGGGGGCTGTTTCTCGAAGGCTGGTCACCCGCGCTGCCGAGAGGCGCGGTGACGCTGTTGGTGTTCGCCCTCGAGCTCGGGGGCAACCTCGTGAAGCTCCGGCGACGATGGGCCATGGTCGCACATGTCACCCAGAGCGGGTCCGGCCTGCTGCTGTATCGTGAGAAGCCGGAGCGCTCGCGCAAGGAGCAGCTGCGCTCCATGTAGGTCTGTTTGGCTCGGGTGCGCGCTCGGCATCGCAGCGTCGCCGGTGCGCATGGACCGGCGCCCGTCAGGGTTCGCGCTCATGGGAGGAGAGAGGGGGGCGTTCACGGGGCGGCGGCTCCGACCGTCGCCGCCCCATCTAACCTGCGGTTCCTAACCCCTGCGCTCGTGCTGGTTCCACGGGTGCCACCCGCGTCCCGCTCCTAGGCGTGAGCCGTACGGGCTCGCACCGCCTCGAAGGCGCCTCAAGCGACCGCTTCCGATGCGCGCTTCCCATCGTCGGACGCAAGCTGGGTAGAGGCCACCCGCACCGCCTCGCAATAGACCCGGGTATAGGCTTCGCGACTCGCGCGCGGCAGGTCGGCGACGGCACGGGAGCTCCATGTCGTCGACGTGGGGCCCGGCTCGGGCGCAATGACCAAGAGCCGGGCGGTAAGCACTTCGCGGCTCGGGTTCCAGGTATCGAGCAGACTCACCGGCGCCCGCGAGGGGTCATCCAGCACATCGAGGATGATCTGCCCCTCGTAGTGGTAGCCGAGCGCGCAGTAGCGTTGACCCTCGAAGTAGCTGAAACGCTGCTCCCCGCGTGCGGTTTGAAATCGATGGTCATAGCGCTCGGCCGCAGGGTCGGACCCTCCGTCCGGCAGCAACGGCGTGCGCCGCGCGTCGGCCCGCAGCAGCCGGCCCGCTCGCCTCACCGCCAGGGCCACCAGGAACACGGTGCCGGTGTCGAGCTCGAACTCGGGGGTCGAGATATCCTCCGCCGTCGTCAGCGCGCGGGGGTCGTCGGACCGGATCGGCAGGGGCCCCGTCTTCGCCGGCGCCGACTCGATCTCCGATGGCAGGAGCACGGGCTGCTGGCCGGCAAGTGCCACGTCGTAGGAGGCCTTGAGAAGTCCGAAATCATCCCGCTCGGGATCGCCGCTGAACAGATGCACCTCGACCGAGTCGTGCAACGCCTGCTCGAAATTCGTCCACAGCTTCGGCGCGTTCCGGGGACCGCCCCCGAGCAGTACCTCGATCGTCGCTGCGCCCGGGCTTTCAATCCCCAGGGCATGGAACCGATCACCCTCGAAGTAGCTGACACGGTGCGTGCGGCGATCCACCACCGCGGCGTGGTCATAGCGCACGAGGTTTCGCGGCCCAGATGAGGGCATCGAGGCGTCATCCCCGACGTCGACGGGGGTCGGAGCGCCGTGGATGCGCGCCTCGAGTGCGGCCTGAAGCAGCGATGTCACCTGAACCGGGGCGCCGACCGATGATGTCCCGGGGCGGAGAACAGCGCCGGGTGGTTTCGAGACGGCGGCGGGGCCTGTGCTCGTCGCTGCGGATGTCACTTCGCCCGCTACGCCGGCGCCGGCCGCCCCCGGTGCGAGCATCCCCGCCGCAAGGGCGAGGATCGGGGCCCACTTCGCGCGCCGGTCGTGCTTGACCGGTCGCTGCTCGGTACGCCGGTCCTCGTGCAGGCTCAGGCCGTTCTCGTCCGCGAAGCGTTTCAGGTAGGTGAAGAGCTTGGGGCGGGTCGCGCGCAGGCCGCGCTCGAACACGAGGGTCTTCCGTCCCTTGATGATGCAAGGCTCCACGATGCATCGGTAGTGCTCCTTCAAACCCGCCGCGACGCCGGCGAACGAGCCGCCGAAGCTCTCGAGCCAGCGCAGCGGGGTTTCCGGGGTCTGGGTGGTTGGGGTCGGCGATCCGGGGGAAGCGGGGGCATCGTTCTTGGCGGTCATGGCGGTTAAACCTCCAATCGGCAAATGGGTGGGCGAATCATGGGGGCGGAGCATCCTCCCCGGGCCGCGGCCCGGTCAAACCTTCCATCGGGGAACTGTGAACCGGGTCACAGCGGCCCGGGGTGGAGGGTTCGGTAGCGGGGGTGGCACCGAACCGCGTTCGCGAAGATCCGAAAATTGAATCGCCTCCGTCACGTTCCGAGAGCGCCGCGCCGATTCCGGTGCGCGCGTGCCGGTGTCCTTCGTGCGGATCATCGGTCTCGAGCGCCAGAACTTTAATTCGCAGGTGGCCCGAGGGGCCCCGGCCACCCACGGCGATCGCTCAGCTCGCGGGCGGGTCCGCCGGGCGGTTTGGCTCGTGGCCCCGGCTCCTTAGCCAGCTCCCGATCGGCAGCGGCAGCAACGCGAGCAGGATGAGCGCGATGACCGCCGGAATCCCGTGCGGGTCCCAGACTTCGATCCCGACCCCTCCGAGCGGTGGCCCGACGACGCTGCCGAGACCCCACATGAGCCCGAACAGGGCGCTTGCGGCCGCGAGGTCGCTACCGCGGAACGTTTCCCCCATCAGCACGACCGCCAGGCTATAGATGGCGCCGCGTAGCCCGCCGTAGACGAGCGCATACAGCCAGATCAGCGAGCCCGAGAGCATCGCGATCGGCATCATGATCGTGGTCAAGACGGAGAGCGATACGCAAAGGGACATCAGCAGCCGCCGATTCAATCGATCGGCTAGCCAGCCAACCGGTATCTGGAGCGCGATGCTGCCGAGCCCCATGACTGTGATTAGATTGAGCGCGATCTCCTCGCTCAGCTCGAGCCGCAGACCGTAGATCGGGAAGAACGTCAGCATCACCCCGGAGGTGGCCGCGAATGCGAGATTGGCGATCATGGGCACCGGGGCGCGTCGCAGGATGCTCGGCAGCGGGCTTGGACGGTGCCCGGACAGGCGCCCTTCGGCGGTGGCCAGCACCAGCGGCAGGGCCGAGAGCGCGCTCAGCGCGGCGGCGAGCCAGAACGGCGCGTATCCGTGGCTCCCCACGAGGCTCAGCGCGAACGGGCCGAGGGCGAATCCGCCCGAGATGGCCATCGCGTAGGCGGCGATGGTACGGCCCCGGCTCTTCTCGGATGCGACGCCGTTGACCCAGGCTTCACCCGCGATCCAAAGCAGGCTGCCGGCGGCACCGAGGACGAAGCGCAACGCGAACCAGACCCCCAGATCTCGATACAGCGCCATCAGCCCGAAGGCGGCGACGGTGACGCCGATGCAGGCTCGCATCAGGAGCCGTGGGCCGAAGGCGGCAATGAGGCGTGGCGCGAACGGCGCGACCAGAAACACCGCCAGTGACTGGGATGCGGTGTTCAGTCCAATCAGACGGCTGTCGATTCCGTTCTGCTCGAGGACCAATGCCAGCAGCGGGAACGATAGCCCGTAGACCACGGTGTTGGCAGCCATGCAGGCGATCACGGCGCCAAGGCTCCGACGTGTTTCCGAGATCGATCCCAAGCTCGACTCCTCGCGACCGGGCGTCCCCTTGACGCCGCTATCGGTCTTGCCTGCCGAGTGCCCCTGAAGCGTTGTCCGGGGGCCTTATCGCCAGCTCCAGGGCTACCGCCGGCAGTGTAGGTCGATTCGGCCGATGTCGGCACCAGGCTCGAGCAAGCCGGACACCGTCAGCGGCGCCCCAAGGCCAGCGCTTCGCGCGGGTGGGGAGCCGGGGCCCGGCCCTAAAGGTGGGCGTCTTGGGCGCCGATACGGTGCCCGGAGTGGGCGACACGATGTCACCCCCTCTGCCCAACCTGGTCGAAGGAGTACCGATGATCGCGCCACCGATTCCCCACCGCGAGTCCGAGCGGCTCAAGTCACTCACCGATCTCAACCTGCTCGATACTGCGCCCGAGGAACGATTCGATCGCTTCACGCGCCTCGCGAAGCACCTCTTCCGGGTGCCGATTGCGCTGGTGAGCCTGGTCGATGCGCAGCGCCAGTGGTTCAAGTCGCGCCAGGGTCTGGACGCTACCGAGACGTCGCGAACGGTCTCGTTCTGCGGGCACGCCATTCTCGGCCAGGACCTGATGATGGTGCCCGATGCGAGACGGGACGAGCGCTTCGTGGACAACCCGCTCGTGACCGAAGACCCGAGCATCCGCTTCTATGCGGGATACCCGATCTCGAGCCCGGACGGCGCGAAGATCGGCACCCTGTGCATCATTGACCGTGAGCCCCGGATGCTGTCCGACGAGGAGATTCGATCGCTTAGCGACCTCGGGACGATGGTCGAGGCCGAGATCGCGGCCCTCGAGCTCGCTACCTCCGACGAGCTGACCGGGCTTAGCAACCGGCGCGGATTTCGCACCATCGCGGCGCACACGATAGCGATGTGCCGGCGGGTAGGACGCGACGCGACGTTGCTCTACATTGACCTCGACGGGTTCAAGCAGATCAACGACGAGCAAGGCCATGCGGAGGGCGATCGCGTCCTGGATGGGTTCGCGAACATGTTGCTCGACTCATTCCGAGACTCCGATGTCATCGCCCGGCTCGGGGGCGATGAGTTTTGCGTGCTGCTGACCGGCGCGGGTGAGGACGGGTTCATGAAGCCCCTGCACGAGCTCGACGCACGAGTCGGTACCTGGAACGCCGATGCTGCCAATCGCGGCCGGCTTGCCTACAGCGTCGGCTTCGTCCGCTACGACCCCGCGCTGCACGATTCGGTCGACGCGCTGCTCGGCGCCGCGGATGAGATGATGTACGAGCAAAAGCGCCGCCGTCACGAGGAACGTTCGCGCCCCGGGGCTTGAACGCCGGCGCGCTGGCGGGGAATCCTGGCGCCAGTATCCGGGCCGCCGGCCCGAATTGCGTGCAACCGCACGCGCCCCTACACTGCGGACATGCGCATTCGCTTCTGGGGCACTCGAGGCTCGCTAGCGAAGCCGGGTCCGAGCACCGTGCGTTACGGGGGAAATACCTCGTGCGTGGAGGTGCGTTCTCCGGGCGGCACGATCATCGTGCTCGATTGCGGCACCGGCGCCCACGCCCTCGGTCATCGCCTCGGTTCTCGCGAGCGCCAGCCGCGGCGAGGCGCGATGCTGATCACCCATACCCACTGGGATCATATTCAGGGTTTCCCGTTCTTCGTGCCGTTGCGCGCGGCGGACAACGAATGGGATATCTACGGTCCGCGGGGCGCGGGGCTTTCGCTCAGAGACACCCTCGCCGGGCAGATGCAGGACACCTACTTCCCGGTGACTCTCGACGAGCTCGGCGCGACCGTCCACTATCATGACCTCCTCGAAGGTGAGTTCGAGGTCGGAGACATCCGGGTCACCGCGCAGTATCTGAATCACCCCGCCCTCACCCTCGGCTATCGATTGGAATCGGACGCCGGGGTGGTGGTGTACGCGACCGACCACGAGCCTCACTGCCGGCCGCGCGCGCTCGGCGAGCCGGGGGTGAAGGGCGATGAGGATGAGCACCACGCGGAATTTCTCGCCGACGCCGACCTCGTGATTCACGACTCCCAGTACACCGCCGAGGAGTATCCATCGAAGGTCGGCTGGGGCCACAGCACGATTGAATACGCGGTCGACACCGGCCTCGCGGCCGGCGTCGGCCACCTCGCCCTCTATCATCACGACCCGCTGCGCGACGATGCGTCGGTGGATGCTCTATTGAAGCTCGCGCGCGACCGGGCGCAAGCCGCGCGGGGGGGGATGAAGGTGTCGGCGGCAGCCGAGGGGGAGGTGATCGAGCTTAAGGTTCGAAGCCCCCGGCGAACTTCTACCAGCGCGGAGCCCTCGGCCGTGGCCCGACCGACCCGACCTCTCAACGAGCAAAGTGTGCTAGTCGCTTCGCACGATTCGTACACGCTCGAGACCCTCGGCGAAGCGGTGCGGGCCGATGACCTCACCCTCTTCACCACGAGCAATGGCAACGAAGCGCTCGAGATTGCGGGCCGTGAGCGCCCGTCCCTCGTGATCGTGGAGCGCGGCCTCGAGGGTTGCGATGGGCTGGAGGTCTGTCGGGCGATCCGGGCGCTGGAGGGCGCTTACGCGAGCGAGGTCGCGCTTGTGATGGTGAGCGAGGACGACACCTGTGGCGCGACCAGGCTTCGGGAGTCCGAAGATGGGGTCACCGACTGGCTCGTGAAGCCGTTGAATCTGATCTACGCCCGCACGAGAGTGCGCGCTTGGCTCTTGCGCACCGCCTGCCGCTGGCAGAGGGCTCCGTTACCACCCGACGAGAGCCGGCGGGTGAAGGCGCTGCGCCGCCTCGGAATTCTCGATACCGAGCCCGAGGAGCGCTTCGACCGATACACTCGAATCGCAGCCGCGCTGTTTGACGTGCCGATCGCGCTGGTGAGCCTGGTGGACTCCGACCGCCAGTGGTTCAAGTCGCGACACGGTATCGATGTGGCCGAGACGCCGCGCGATCAGGCGTTTTGCGCCCACGCGATCCTTGAGGACCGGATCCTGCAGGTGCCGGACGCCCTCGAGGACTCCCGCTTCGCCGATAACCCGCTCGTGACCGGAGACTTGCGGGTCCGCTTCTACGCCGGAGTTCCGATCACCCTCGAGGACGGAAGCCGGGCCGGCACCCTGTGTCTTATCGACCACCGTCCCCGACAGCTCGATGCGCAGGAGGAGCACCTGCTGTCGGATCTCGGCAAGCTGGTCGAGCACGAGCTGAGGACATCCGGCCGCAAGTCGCCGAAACGCTGAGGCCACGCCGATGCGGCTGAGCCCGAGCGCGCTTCATTCCGGCAGCGAGTGGGCGGCCTCGCTCAGGTTCTTGAGCTTCGCGATCGCGAGCTCGCGGCCGAGAAACCCGAGCCCGCAGTCGGGGGCGGCGATCAGACGCGCGGCATCGATATGCTCGAGCGCATCGGTGAGCCGGGCTCGGATTTCCTCGACGCTCTCGATCCGGCTCTTCGCAATCGCGACCACCCCCAGGATGACGGTGGTCGATGTGAAGCGTTCGAGTAGAGTGAGGTCGTTGTGACGATGCGCGTCCTCGATCGATACCGCGTCGACGGGGGCTTGCTCGATGGCGTCGGCCAGCTCGAAGTACGACTCGGGCGGCGCCTTCGGGTAGGTGGTCGAATCGATCCGATCCGGGTACCCGCAACAGATGTGCACCGTACGTGACACGTGATCGGGGCATCCGTGGAACGCTCGACCGAGATTATCCAGGCCGTACTCCAGCGTCTCGCGGGGCTTGCGTGCGAACACGGGCTCGTCGATCTGGATGTGCCGGCAACCTGCCTCCGCGAGCGCGAGAACCTCATGGTTGAGGCACTCGGCGATTGCGGTCCCCAGGCGCCGCGGATCGTTGTAGTGGCGGTCGGCGATGGTGTCGGCCATCGTCAAGGGGCCGGGCATCGTGATCTTGACCGGCTTCCTCGTATAGCCTTGCGCGGTTTCCCAGTCGTGGGGGAGGAAGTGCTCGAGCGGCTCCAGCGGCTCGACCACGGTGGGCAGATAGGCCCGATACACTCCCCGCACGTCCTTCTCGGTGAGCTGCTCGAAGTCGATTCCCCCGAGGTGTCGGCAGTGGTAGTGAATGTAGTTCTCGCGGCGAATCTCGCCATCGGTGGGAATGTCGATACCCGCGCCGACCTGGTCCTCGATCGCCTCCTTGGTGCCGCGCAGGAATACGGACTCCGCATCGTCGCCGAGTGCGACCACCGCCTGCGCCCAGTACTTGGTTGGATTCGGGGTGTCGACCCCGCTGTCGTCAGCAAACCAATCCGGCACCTTGACGTACTCCGGCTTCGGATAGGCGCCGATCGTGGTGGTGGTCAAAGACATCGCCTGGACTCCAATCTCGAGCTCCCCCGCGCGGCCCGCAGTATGCCTCAGCTTGAGACTCGCTTGCGAGCCTACGCGCGTTGACGGTCGGGACCCGGACCTGCTGCCCGTGAGTCAGCCTCGCCGTCCCGTTCACGCCCTGCCCAACGGCTACCGGCTGCATTGGTACGAGATCGACGGGGTGCTCGGACAGGGCGGTTTCGGCATCACCTATCTCGCGCACGACATCAATCTCAATCAGCGGGTTGCGATCAAGGAGTTCCTGCCGGCAGAGCTCGCGGTACGCACCGAGGCGGCCACCGTCCAGCCGGTGTCGGGCGAGCACGGCGAGATCTACGCGTGGGGTCTCGCTCGCTTCATCAGCGAGGCGCAAACCCTGGCGCGATTCAAACATCCCAACATCGTCACCGTGGCGGCGGTCTTTCAGGAGAACAACACCGCCTACATGGTCATGGAGTATGTGGACGGCGAGAGCTTCGAGCAAGCCGCGCGTCGTGGGCAGCTCGCGAGTGAGGAACGGCTGCTCTCGGTGGTTCATGCGCTCATCGGCGGGGTCGAGCAGATTCACAAGGCCGGTTTCATTCATCGTGACATCAAGCCCGAGAACGTGTACCTGCGCGCCGACGGCTCACCAGTGCTGCTCGATTTCGGCTCCGCCCGCCAGGCGGTGGGAGAGAGAACCAACACCCTGACCGCATTGGTATCGCCCGGTTACGCCCCCTACGAGCAGTACGACACCTCGAGCGAGACCGAGAAGCAGGGTCCCTGGACGGACATCTACGCGCTCGGGGCCACGCTCTACCGAGCCGTGACCGGTAAGGGACCGGTCGACGCAATGGCCCGGGTGCACGGTGTCCTCGACGGCAAAGATACCCTCAAGCCGGCGGCGGAGCTGGCCCGGGGACGTTATTCAGAGGCGTTACTCGGTGCGATTGATCGGGCCCTATCGTTCCGCCCGGCCGATCGTCCGCAATCGATCGACGGGTGGCGCGAGCTGCTGCCCGGTGTTCCCGCTTTGTCGAGGCCCGATGAGACGGCCGAGGAGCGTTTCGACAGCGAGGATACGGTAATTCTCGATTCGAGGGGCGGCACCGAGGACGAGCCAGATGGGGCCGAGGCGCCGGTGACTGACCCCGATGAGGAGGAGACGATCGTTCGCACCCGGCCCGTGACGCTGGACTCCGGCGCGAGCGAGGCGAGCGGAGCGCCCGCGCGGGGCGCCGAGCGTGAGTTAGGTGAACCAGGCCTGGCGGCGGCCGAGCCCGAACTGCAGACGAAAGAGACGGTCGTCGTCACCGCCCCGTCCGCGGGCGAGCCGGTTCCGACGGAGGACGACAGTCCGCGCGACGGTCCCGACACCGGGCTCGCGCCGTCTCCGGATGAGGTTCCCCTCACCCCGGCTCTCCCCGCCCAACTGCGTAAGCGGACGCGGTGGGGACTGGCGGGAACCGGCGCGGTGACGGTCGGACTCGGGGTGGCCCTGTGGCTTTGGTTGGGAGGCGGTCCCTCCGAGCGGCACGAGCCGCCCGCGGCTGAGCAGGGAGCGGACCGTGTCGTACAGCTCTCTGACGAAGATGATCCGGAAGCGGTGCTCGAGGCGCTGTTGCAGGAGTCGGCCGGTGAGCGTGAGGCAGAGCGGCAAGAGCAGCCCGCTCTCCCGGGTCCGGCGCTCCCCCCCGCGCTCGCCAAGCTCAAGGCCGATCTCGAAACGCGCCAGCGAGCCGAGCGCGAGCTCGCGGCTGAGGAGGAATCCGAACGAGTGTCGGCGGAGCGGCTCGCAGAGGCAGAGCGGGTCCGCGAGGCCGAAGAAGCGGCGCGACTCGCAGAGGCGGAGCGGGTCCGCGAGGCGGAGGAGGCGGCGCGACTCGCAGAGGCGCAGCGGGTCCGCGAGGCGGAAGAGGCGGCGCGGCTGGCGGAGGCGAAGCGGGTCCGAGAGGCGGAAGAGGCGGCGCGGCTGGCGGAGGCGGACCGGGTTCGCAAGGCGGAAGAGGCGGCGCGGCTGGCGGAGGCGGAGCGAATCCGTGAGGCGGAGGAGGCGGCGCGGCTGGCGGAGGCGGAGCGGGTCCGGGAGGCGGAAGAGGCGGCGCGGCTGGCGGAG
>JBFHLI010000119.1:0-10236 GCA_041594935.1 Gammaproteobacteria bacterium
ACGGATAGGCGAGTCCGGACGCCGGGCTGGAGCGTAAGGGATAGCCGTAGCTATCGCTTGCGTGAAGCCCAAGTCCAGGTACGCATGGCCGAGCCAGCGCCCGGGTAGACTCGCCGCGGAAGCGAATTGTACGGAGCTTAGGCTGCCCAGAACGGTTCGTTTTCTCATCGCTCTGAGAGACTTAGTGACGAGCGGCGACGCGCCTTGGTGAAATATCCAGGCTGATATGGTCTACCCCTGTCAAGCTTGCACCGTCATCTCTCGCGGCATCGACGCGATTATCGAACTTGATGTGGAGGAACGATACCGTCAAAGCAACGCGACGCGCGGAACAGTCAATGTGCGACGATGGATCATGCTGATATTCGCGGATTGGCTACCTGCCGTTCATCTTTCGGTCGCGGGGCTGCCTCGCTCTAGTGTCGGGGATCATCACCGATGGATGCCCACTTAGCCTGGCCGAGGATTCCCCTCACCGTGTCCGCGCATCGCGTTGCTGCGACGGTCTCGTTGCTCAGCTCATGGGTTGAGCTCCACTTCTCGGGCGATCGCCCACACGAAACCGGCGAGCTCCCGAGCGACGGCGACACAAACCTTGTTCGAGGGCAGTCTTCGCGAACTCAGCGCCCGATAACGACGGCTCAGTCGAGTCTGTGCCTGCCAGGACAAGTCGCGAATCGCCGCGCATTGTCCCTCCTGGCGCACCTGAAGCGCCCGAGAGATTCGGGCCGGGAACCGATAGTTCCAGGCCGCCTCGACGAGCATGCGCCTGGCATGGCCGTTGCCGGTGCGGGTGATGGCGCCAAGGCGTCGCGAGCGACCCGTCGTGTGTTCCGAAGGCACCAAACCGAGAAAACTCATCAGCTCCCGAGGATGGGCAAACCGACGCAGGTCGCCGAGCTCAGCGCACAGCGTCGTGGCGGCCACAAAATCAATGCCCCGAAGCGTCATCAACGCCTCAACCACCGGGCGCATACGCCAGGTCTGCACCTGTTCACGCAGCGCCTCGGTCAAACGCTCGACTCGCCGGTAACTCTCGTTGACCGCCTGGCGATACTCGACAAACGCTATCTGCTGCGCCGGGTGCTTGAACGACAGCTGGGACAAATAGCGTTCGTGTGCCGGTGTCCACGCCGTCTTGCCGTGGTAGCGATGCCCGTGACGCAACAGCATCGCCTGCAGACGCTGACGGGCCTTCAAACGGCTGCGCACCGCGTCCTCACGAGCCCGTACCAGGTCACGCAACGCTTCATCGGCTTCATCAAGCACCCACACCGTGGTCAGTGCCCCCGCCCGGGCCTGCTCGCTCAGGTGAAGCGCATCACGGCGGTCCGTCTTGACCCGATCGCCGGCTCGGCGGGCTACCTTCGCCGGCGCGATCACCTCACAGTCGTAGCCCCGTGCACGCAGCTCTCGCACCAGCGTGTAGCCGCACGGACCTGCCTCGTAGACGACCCGCATCGACTCCGGGGCACCCAGTTTGCCCAGCACCTTGCACAGCGAACGCAGCTGCGCATCGACGGTACCTATAAACCTAGCTTTCTCGCCCTGCTTACCCACCGCAATCGAGGTGGAGTCCTTATGCACGTCCAAGCCGACAAATGTAGTGATATGCTTTGTCATGGTCTGCCTCCGTACTTTGCTGCAACAGACGCCTTCACGCGCTTTGCATGTGGCTCTACGCGCGATGGCGCGCAACCCACGATAGCGGAGGCAGACCGCTTCTTCTCCTACTCAAGTGCGACCTACCTCAATCTATGGGTAGGCCATAGTGTCTAGAAGGTCGGCAAGCAGCCGATCGGATGGGTTTCACCCGTTGATTCAGGGATAGTAGTGGACCTTCTAGGAGCCAGTCTCGAGGTTGTCTTGCTGACCTTGGCTGCCGGCACCGCGGCACTGTGTGCGGCTTGGCTGTCACACTTACGAACTCGCCGAGTTCGTCGGCTGGTTGATTGGCTGCGGGAACATCGTCCCGAACGGTGGAACGAGCTCCCATGGCTATCCCGTACGTTCAACGTCATCGGAAGCATTGAGCAGGTACGTCGGGGACGTCTGTCCGGAGACCCGCACTTCATGGCCCTGTACCGAAATGCGAAGCGCGGCGGAAGAGCTCGAATTATCACCATTCTCCTTGCGATGGCGCTGATCGGAGGGATTCTTCTCGGGGTGCGGTATCTGGGATGGTCCTGGTGAGAGACTTCCTCTTGGCCATTGAGTACTTGAAGCGACCAACATCTCTAGCATCTGACCGAAGGTCAGACGGTTCTTCTGGCGCCTGAGAGGCGCCGTCTAGAAGGTGGATTGGGCCGGGCGGGTGCCATTCGTCTGGTGCAGTGTGACGGACCCAGGACGGTCCGATGGTCCTGAGCAGGGCCGTAACCCGAAAGTCTGCGGCGCAACACATCGCGTCCGAATGACGATGCCTTTACCGGTAAGATATTGCCCGAGGAGGAGCCGGCGTCGCGATGTCGGATAAGGTCACAATTTGGCTGGAGCAACTCGGTCTGGGCCAGTACGCCGAGGCATTCAGGGAGAACGCCATCGAGTGGGGCCATCTGCCGGACCTCGAGCACGAAAGTCTTCGGGCGCTCGGAGTCGGGGCGCTGGGTCATCGGATGACCATCCTCAAGGCGGCGGCAAGACTTTCCGAGGAGGAGCCCGGCACTTCTCCTCGCGAATCCACCACAATTGAATCCGACGAGCGTCTCGCCGTATGGGAACGGCATCCGGGTGAGCGCAAGCCGGTCACCATGCTGTTCGCCGATATCACCGGCTCCACCGCCCTCACCGAGAAACTGGATGCCGAAGACGCTCACGATCTTCTCTACGGTGCAACCCAGCGCATGTGCGAGGCGATCGAGAGCAACCATGGCACGGTCTGTCGCTTTATGGGCGATGGGGTGATGGCGATGTTCGGGGCGCCGGTGGCGCGTGAGCACCATGCGGTCGAGGCGTGCGAGGCGGCACTTGCGATGCAGGCAGCGGTTCGCACCTATGCCGCCGACGTAGAGACTCGAATTGGTAGCGCCCTAAGCATTCGAGTGGGCCTTCACTCGGGGGAGGTGGTCGTCTTGACGGTTGGCGAGGGCGACAAGTTGGAGTACGACGCCTCGGGTCCCACGGTGCCGATTGCCGCAAGGATGGAGCAGGCGGCAGGACCGGGTGAGATATATCTCACCGCCGCCACCCAGTCGCTCGGCGCCGGCAGAATCGAGGCGCGCGCCCTCGAACCCGTATCGGTCAAGGGTATCTCGAAACCTATCTCGGCCTTCAAGCTTCGTCGCGTGAGGTCGCTTGAAGAGGCGTTGACCGACATCACCAGGACGCCGTTCGTCGGCCGGCGAGCGGAGCTCAGTCAGTTCAGGGGCATAGTCGGTACGTGCTTGAAGGAGGGTCAAGGGCAGACCATCTACCTACGTGGGGATCCCGGCATTGGCAAGACCAGACTACTCGAGGAGTTTGCCAAGATTGCCGATGAGAACGGTGGGTCGACTCACCGGGGACTCGTCCTCCCCTTCGGAGTAGGAAAGGGCCAGGACGCCATCCGCTCACTGGTGAAGAGTTTGCTCGCGGTGCCGGTGGGCAGCACCAACGCGTCAGGGCAACAGACCGCAGACGCCGTTCTCGCCGATGGCAGGCTGTCGCCCGACCAGGCAGTCTTTCTCGGTGACCTGCTGGACCTTCCGCAACCCACCGAGCAGCGTTCCCTCTACGACGCGATGGATAACGCAACGCGAAACGAGGGCAAGCAGGCAGTGGTGTCGTGCCTGGTACGGGCAAACAGCCGCATCCGACCAGCCCTCCTGATCGTAGAGGACGTTCACTGGGCCGATGCCGTCACCCTGGCGCACTTGGCCGCCCTCACGAAGACGGTGGCCGAATGCCCGGCGCTGCTGGTGATGACCTCGCGCGTGGACGGCGACCCGCTCGACCGGAGCTGGCGCAGCACGACCGAGGGCAGTCCGTTTCTCACGATCGACCTCGGCCCGCTCCGAGAACAGGATGCGATTGCGCTCATCTCCGAGTTCATCGATTCAGTCGACCCCTTCGCGCAACGTTGCCTGGAGCGCGCGGCCGGAAACCCCTTGTTTCTCGAGCAGCTATTGCGCACCGCCGAAGGGGGCTCAGCCGGGAGCCTGCCGGATTCCATCCAAAGCCTGGTGCTCGCGAGGATGGACCGGCTGGAGGATGGCGACAAGAAGGCACTGCTGGCCGCATCGGTCCTTGGGCAACGATTTGACACGGATGCCCTGCGCCACCTGCTCCAAATGGACAGATACGATTGTCAGGGGCTCATCGATCACAGCTTGGTGCGACCTGAAGGCACGGGCTACCTGTTTGCCCACGCACTCATTCAAGAAAGTGTCTACGGCTCGCTCCTCAAGCATCGACGCCACTCGCTGCACCGCCGGGCAGCGCAGTGGTATTCGGGCAACGACACGGTATTGCATGCCGAACATCTTGCGAGCGCCGAAGACGACCGGGCACCGAGTGCGTTTTTCGATGCCGCCCGGGAACAGGCAAAGCTCTTCCGGTTCGAGCGGGCTCTTACACTGACCGAGCGCGGACTGGCGCTCGCAACCGAACAATCCGATCGGCACCGACTGACCTGCATCAAGGGGGAGTTGCTACGCGACCTCGCCGACGTTCAGGCTTCAATATCCGCCTATCGAGAGGCGCTGGAGAATTCGGCTGACGATGTGCAGCGCTTCGATGCGTGGATGGGCCTCGCCGCCGACATGCGGATAACGACGGACTACGATGAGGGACTCGTGCTGCTCGACCGAGCCGAAGCGGCGGCGAAGAGCCACCAACTCACGTCCGGGTTACCACATCTTCACCATCTGCGGGGTAACCTGTGCTTCTCGCTGGGCAGAGCCGACGATTGCCGTCGCGAGCACCTCCTTTCGCTCAAGCTCGCCGAGCAAGCAGGCAGCGCCGAAGATGAGGCGCGGGCCCTCGGCGGGCTAGGAGATGCGGAATACGTTCGCGGTCGGATGAGAACCGCGCACGATCATTACACTCGTTGCATTGCGCTGTCTCGCGAGCACGGATTTGGCCGCATCGAGGTGGCCCACCTCGGCCAACGGGGCTACACCCGCTTGTACTCGGGCGATTGGCGCGGTGCGATAACGGAAGGTTTGGCAGCGCTGGACGTGGCCATCCAAGTGGGTGATCGCCGGGTCGAAATGAACGCCAGGGGGGCAGTGTGCCACGCCGCCTTTGACCTGGGTGAGTACGAGCTGCTGGAAGCCCAGGCCGAGCATCAGCTGGATCTGGCCCGAACGCTTGGCGCCCGCGCCTGGGAGCCTCATGCGCTCAGCTGGAAGGCGATCTTGCTTGAAAGCAAGGGCCGCGAGGGTGAGGCCCGGGAGTTGCTTCTGCAAGCGGCCGAAATCGGTCGCGAAGCGGGCCGAGCATTCAATGCCGGCCGAACCTTCGGTGCCTTGGCATGGCTGATGGCAGAGGACGCTGCCGCTCGAGAAGCGGCTCTGCGCGAAGGAGAGGCGGCGCTTCGCGAAGGCTCGATCAGTCATAATTTCTTCTGGTTTTACCGGTTTGCAATGGATGCGCTGATCCGGGCCAAGGACTGGGACCGGGTGGAGGGATATGCCTCCGCACTGGAAGACTACACCCGCCCCGAGCCCTTGGAGTGGACTGACTTTTTCATCGCCCGAGGTCGTGCACTGGCTGCGCATGGGCGGGGTAAGCATGACGAAGTCACCATGGAAGAGATCGAGCGTCTGCACGCGCAGGCAGAGCGTACCGGTGTCAAGATTTCCTTTGAGGTCTAGAGCGCTTTCGGCACCTACTGCGGGGGCGGCGGATTCTTGGGACATCCGTCGAGGTGATTTTCCCGACCCGACCCGCGCCCCGCCGAGCAAATCTCGCGCGACCTCGATCAGCCGCAGAACCGCTAACCGGTCCAAGTTGCGCACAAGTTCCCGTTCTCCGTGCTTCGCAATCGCCTCCTGCGGCACCGTCCTACTCCTGCCATCCTCCTGGTCTCCGGCTTCGGCGCCGGCTTGTCCGGCAACCTCCGCTCGCGGAAGATCGCAGGCACCGCCAACGGCCGTCAGTTCCTCACCGGTCCTCGATCCATTGGTTAAGAGAGGAGTGACCAACGATGCCGCTGTCGATCCTGGCTGCCGCCGTCCTCGCGGTCATCGTCTGGGGCGCATCTCCCGTCGCGGCCAAGATCGCGGTCGCGGAATTGTCTCCCTTCGCGGTTGCGGTGCTGCGCACCGTGCTGGGCGGGCTCGCAGCTCTTCCGGTTGCGCTATACCTGCGTATCCCGCTCCCCGGTACTCGAGAGCAACGCTCACTCCTGTTGTTGTCGGGATTCTGCGGTTTTCTCGGCTTTCCGCTGCTGTTCACCGTCGGTGTGAGTCTCACCTCGGCCAATCATGCCTCCATGGTGCTCGCGTCCCTGCCCGTCTTCACTGGAGCAATCGCCATGTCCTGGGATCGCGTTGCGCCAACGCGGTTCTGGTGGATCGGCTGCGGCGTGGCGCTCGTCGGTGAGCTGATCTTGATCTCGACCCGCTCAAGTGGCGCTCACGGCTCCGCCTCCGTCGCCGGCGACCTCACGGTGCTAGCGTCTAATCTGTTCGCATCGCTCGGCTACGTGGCGGGAGGGCGGCTACAAAGAGCCGGCTATCCCTCGACCGCGACCACGTTCTGGGGTGTCGTGATCTTCGCGGCGGTACTGCTACCGGCTACGCCGTTCCTCCTTTGGGAGGTAGAGCTATCGCGAGTGCCGCTGAGCGCGTGGATGGCAATCGCCTATCTCGCGGTCGGGGTCACGATCATCGGCTACGTGCTCTGGTACTGGGCGCTCGGCAAAGGCGGCATCGCGCGAATGGGGCTCATCCAGTTTCTCCAGCCCGTGTCCGGTGTGCTGCTGGCCGCCGCCTTGCTGGGCGAACGCATCACACCGGGATTCATCGCCGCCTCCGCCGTGGTCCTGATCGGGGTCTGGCTGGCCATGAAGTCGAGATGAACCGTCGTGGAATCCGCCTAATCGGAACCTGGTGGCGGCTCCGCAGTCTCGGCAACCCGGGTCACGCGCTTCCCCTGACGAACCAGAACGATACCCAATCCGACTGGGCCGATCTCCTCCGGGCGCCACATGCCAGACCCCTGCGCCTGCAGGTTTCGCACCGCCGGTGAGCGCATCCACAACTGACGCGACCCCGGTGGATCGCCGCCTCGGAGTGAAACGTCGAATGGTCTCCCTCGCGACGAGCATCTCGGCGCCGCGCGCCGACCGAGCGGCCCTTAGGGGGCAGCTCGGGTTCCGGCGGTTCGACTTTCCCCCGTGTACCGTCCGTCTCCAAGGTTTCTCATGGACATCGACGTCGTGCAGCTAGCTGTGCCAATATCATCGCCATCATGAAAACAAGCGGGCTGCAAGTTCTCGACGACGGGGAGTAAGACATGGCAGGAGAGCGAGTGGCGATAGTCACCGCCGGGGGAAGCGGTATGGGAGCCGGAGCGGCGCGAAAGCTGGCGGCCGACGGATTTCAGCTCGCGGTCCTGTCCTCGTCCGGCAAGGGACAGGCCCTGGCGGAGGAGCTCGGCGGTCTCGGGGTGACCGGGTCCAACCAGTCGAACGATGACCTGCAGCGATTAACCGATCAGACGATTGAACGGTGGGGGCGGGTCGATGTGCTAGTGAACAGCGCGGGGCACGGCCCAAGAGCTCCAGTGCTCGAGCTGTCGGACGAAGACTGGCACCGAGGCTTGGAAGTGTACTTTCTGAATGTGGTTCGCCCGACCCGACTCGTAACGCCCATCATGCAGCGGCAGAAATCCGGGGTGATCATCAACATCTCCACCTTTGCTGCGTTCGAGCCCGATCCCGTTTTTCCGACTTCCGGTGTGTTCCGAGCCGGCCTGGCCGCCTATACGAAGCTGTTCGCGGACCGGTACGCGGCGGATAACATCCGCATGAATAACGTGCTGCCCGGGTTTATCGACAGCTTGCCGGAGAAGCAGGAGTTTCGTGAGCGCATTCCGATGCAGCGCTACGGAAGAACGGAAGAGATTGCGGACGTGATTGCCTTTCTGGCTTCGGATGGCGCCGGCTACATCACCGGGCAGAATATTCGGGTCGATGGTGGAATTACCCGGTCCGTCTGACGAGTGGTTCGCCGGCCGAGCGCCGTCCTATCCGCCGATACCCACGCTAACCTTGGTAGAATGCAACGGCGCTAGCCTGAGTGCCCAAGTCCCTATTGGACTCCCCGCGGATCGAATGCGGCCGCAGGAATACCGCTACGCGAACGCCCGTTCTTGACTCAGCGAACGGGTCCCGCGGCCAACGATTATTTGCACTGGGCGACGGAGCCCTATCCGAGTGCGTAGCCGCGCCGCCACGAGCGCGTCTCGGCTGACTTTGCTCCCCCTATTTCTCGTCACGGGCATCCAACGCGTCCGCGCTCGTAGACTTCGTGGTTCACCAGCTGACACCTGCGACCGCGTATCGGTAGGCACCGGTCCTATCATTCGCCAGTGAAGCGTGCGACACGCCCAGAGTCCATTCGCTTGATCAACGGAATGCCTGTCATTTTCACGAAGCGTCGCGCCCCCACACCGGCGGAAAGCTTTCCGTGTACTACCACCCGCTACGGCTTCGCACCGGCGATCACACTACCGAGTCGCGACTGTGGATCCGGGGCCGGGGATCTCCCCCGGCACGCGCCTGGCGCCGGCCAACGTTCCCGACATCGCCCCCACCGTCCTGCGGCTGCTCAACGTTCCCCTGCCCCCTACTCTCGACGGTCGACCGCTGCCGCTGCCGAGTTGAGCTGATTTGCCCCAAGGCTCGGTGCACCGTCTTGGAATCTAGCCTGGAGTCGTTCGTCCCGGCCTGCGCCACGCTCGGATCGGCCAGAGCACGGCGGGCTGAAGCGGTATCGAAGCCTCGACTGAACGATCAGTCGCGGATTCTGATCAGCCCCTCCTGGGCCGCCGATGCGATGAGCCGGCCGTCGCGCGAGTACACCGCTCCACGGCTGAAACCCCGGGCTCCCGACGCCGACGGGCTGTCCTGCGCGAACAGTAGCCACTCATCCGCCCGGAAGGCGCGATGGAACCACATCGCATGATCCAGGCTCGCCGCCTGCATGCGCCGATCCAGGAAGTTGACCCCGTGCGGCTTGGTCGCGGTGTCGAGCAAGGTCATGTCCGACATGTACGCCAGCACCGACTGATGCACCGCGACCTCATCGGGCAGCGCCCCGGGCACCCTGAACCACACTTGCTGCAGCGGCGCGGTCTTGGCCGGGCGGAAAAGATTGGCCGGAGCGACCGGCCGCAGCTCGAAGGGCCGTTCGCGCTCGAAGTATGCCCGATATTGCTCGGGGACCTGGTCCACCAGCTCTTGCCTGATCTCGGCCTCGCTGCGAAGCCGCTCGGGTTCCGGCGCCTCGGGCATGGTGGACTGGTGGTCCAGACCCTCCTCGGGAGTTTGAAAGGAGGCGGCGAGGTTGAAGATCTGCCGACCGTGCTGGACCGCGATCACCCGGCGCGCCGTGAAGCTCCGCCCGTCGCGCGCCCGATCGACTTCGTAGAGGATGGGAACCTTCGGGTCGCCGGGGCGAAGAAAGTAAGCATGCAAGGAGTGACAGACTCGACCCTCGACGGTGCGAGAAGCCGCGACCAGGGCTTGTCCGATCACCTGCCCGCCGAACACCCGCTGCCACCGATCCTCCGGGCTATGGCCGCGAAACAGATTTACCTCGATCTGCTCCAGATCGAGAATCCCGAGGAGGTCTTTGAGTTTTGCTCTCACACGATCAGCAAGTGCCGCACAGTATTTTCGACGGGTGCAATCGGCACGACCGGCTGCGTTGTTTCGCTCGCGGCACTTGCCTGGCGGTCGATCAGGGCTGAGCGCGAACGTATTCTGTAGGCCCTAGTATCGTTTCGCGGCGAGCTAGATCAAGCCGCATCGCTTGCTCGCAGTCAAGCACGCATCGGCTCTCCAGCACGAAGCTGCACCTCGGCGCACCGGACATCAACGCTAATCTAGCGCAGGTGAACTTTGCCGCCATCAGCTTGAGCAGTACGAGGATTGGCTCGACACTTCTGGTCTTCGCCTAGAGGCTTGGTCACCCGACTCAATTGACGAAGTCGCGCGAGGCAGCTGCCAAATGAGCGTCACTCTTCCCATGAACCCGAGCAGCGCAATCAGCGAACGCTTCGACTTAGAGCGACGAGATTCGACCT
>JBFHLI010000120.1:0-10182 GCA_041594935.1 Gammaproteobacteria bacterium
CTCGATCGGACTCAGCCGGTCGGTGCTGCGTCGCCGCGGGTGGGGCGGTCGCGCGGACTCGCCGACGCGCGTCAGCTCGAAGCACACATGACCGGGCTTCGATTCATCGAGCCACAGCCGGTAGCCGAGCTGCTCGGCCTGGCGCGCGGCCTGAAACAGCCCGATCCCCAACCCGTGACGTGAGCTCACCGGGCCCTTGAGGAGGTCTCTCGCGATGATCTCGTCGACCGGGCTCCCGTCGTCGCACACCCGTATTCGAAGGTCTGTCCCGGACGCGATCAGATTCACTTCGATCTTGAGTTCTGGCTCGAGCTGGCGCTTGATACGCGCGTTGTCGAGCAGGTTCTCGATCACGCTGTCGAACAGATCGAGCGGCACCTGGGGGTCGGTGCCGAGCTCTTCGGAAAAACGAATCCCCTCGCTGGCCTTGCGCTGCTTGAGCGTTGACCACCAATCGCTGAGCGCGCACTCGTTGAGGGTGAGCTGCGCTGGCGCCTGCAGCTTGTCCAGCGCGAGCTGCAGGCGCTGCGTGACGTGGGGCAGCTGGCGCTTGAGAAGCGCCTGCGCCTCCGAGTCGTTGCCGCCGCGCTCGACCGCGACCGTCATGGTGTGCAGTGACTGCAGCAAGTTCTTGATGTCGTGGGTGACGCGAGCACCGGTCTCGTAGATGGCGCGCAGCTGCGCGCTCTGAGAGAGCTGCACCTCGCGCCGCTTGGCGCGGTAAAAGTGAGCGATGAGGTGCACCAGCAGCTTGCCGTGCAGCAGCAGCCCGGCCCCGGCCTCGCGCTCGGCGTAAACGGTGCAATCCAGGTCGGCGACCCGGACTCGAAAGCGGTGGGTGGTCTGGAAGCCCTCGCGGCCGGTGTGCTCACCCGTTTGCCACTCCGCCCCGGTCACCCAGGGCAGGGCCACCAGCTGCTGCATCGCCGATTGGAGAAACTGCTGCGGAGTCGCCTGCGCCTCGGCCGAGCCGGCCAGACGGCCGAGCCACTGCTCGAAGGGGGTTCCGATGTTCAAGAGATAGCGCTGCCAGAGCTGCCCGAGCCCGCTGAATCCGGCGAGCGGCGACCACAGCCAGCCGATCGTGAACAGGAAGATGGCCACCGCGATCACGGCCTGGAACAGGGCAGTGACGAAGGGCGTGCCGGTGTAGAGGGTGTTGATCAGGGCCCCGAGCGCGAGGATGGCGGCGAGCATCGAGATCATCAGGCCGTAGAGAAAGTCGACCCGGCTCTGCTGCAGGCCGGGCGACCCCGCCGAGACCACGAACAGCGATACCGGCAGGATGAGCAATCCGTGGCCGAAGACCGTGAAGCTCTCCGAGGCCGCCGGCCCGAGGCGGAAGGTCATCGGGACCGCGGCGATGAGCAGGTCGGTGAACAGGAACAGCAGGGTGGCGAGGTAGGCGAAGCGGTCGATGCGTCCGACGGTCACCTTGCCCCCGACGATGCCGATCAGGAGCAGCAGCCAGAACGTCAAGATCCACGAGTCGAGCCACACCGTGACCGCGAGCGCCGCCAGCACGAAAACGACGGCGCTCCCCCATCGCAGGCGCAACTCGCGGCTCCAAAGCGGCTGCCAGATGATGAACAGCCCGAGATGCGCGAGCATCAGCGAGCGCGACATGGGGCCGCTCAGGTCGCCCCACAGCGCGAGGTGGAGCAGGATGAGCATCAGCGCGAGGATGCGGTACTCGTGGCGGGTGGAGACGAGGGCGCTCAGGCGAAGTTTCATGGCGTGGACGGGTCGTGCGCGGCGATCACCCTAAAGGTAGCGGATTCCCCCGCGCGCACGGGGTGGGCTTCGAAACGAGATGCACTTCCACGGGCTCTTCGTGTCTATCCGTATTGCAAACTCAAGGCGGTCTGATTGAACATGTGGTCCGCCATGAGATCGCGACCGGTCGCCGTCATCGCAGCCTACACTCTCCTGGAGGGGATGCGAAATCGGCTCGCCTGGCTGGTGCTCGGGATCATCGTGGCGGTCTTCGGTCTCTCGGAGTTCATTGCCGAGGTCGCGATCACCGAGACGGTCGAGTTCCAGAGCGCTTTCCTCGGCGCCACCCTGCGCGGCTTCTCGGTGTTCATGGTGAGCCTGTTCGTGATCACCAGCATGGTGCGCGAGCTCAACGACAAGGGCCTCGACCTGGTGCTCTCGCTGCCGATCCCGCGCGCGAGCTATTTTCTCGGGAAGCTCCTCGGCTTCTCTTTTCTCTCTGCCGCCACTGCGCTCCTCTGCTCGTTGCTCCTGCTGCTGTACGTTCCGCCCGAGCAGGTCCTCATCTGGGGAATTTCGCTCGCTTGCGAGCTGCTGATCGTCACCGCATTCAGCCTGCTCTGCCTGTTCACGTTCTCGCACGTTACCCTCGCCCTGAGCGTGGTCATGGCATTCTATGTTCTCGCGCGCACCATCAGCGCGTTGCAGCTGATCGGCGGCGGACCGCTCATCGAGGGCACGTCGCTCTCGCAGCAGGTGATCAACGCCTTCATGGCGAGCCTCGCCTTCGTGCTGCCGGAGCTGCACAACTTCACGGTCTCGGAGTGGCTCGTCTATCACACCGGGCAGTGGGGCGCGCTGCTCGCGATCATCGGCCAGAGCGCCATTTACGTGCTTCTGCTCTGCGGCGCGGCCCTGTTCGACCTCTACCGCAATAGCCTGTGAGCAAGGTGCGCGAAGACTCCGGGGTCCGCTGGTACCCGCCGAGCTCGGTGGCGGGTTCGCGCGATGGGCTGGCATCTCGAATACGTCGCCCGGGCGATCGGTCGGGCCGGGCGCACGGCCGAGACTCAGGGCATGGCTGAGCGCTCGATTCGTGACGTCCCCCGGCCGGTGATCGGTCTGCTCCTGGTTGCGCTCGCGGCGCAGATCGGGTGGCATGGGCTTCGCCCCGGTCCGCAAGCGGGGGCGCAGGCGCTGCCCGAGCCGCCGAGCATCGAGGCGCTGCGGGTCGCGGCGCTGGGCGACCCCTGGGTCACCGCCAAGGTCCTCATGCTGTGGCTCCAGGCCTTCGATAACCAGCCCGGCATCAGCATCCCGTTTCGGGACCTCGACTACGCACGGGTGGAGGGCTGGCTCGCCCGGATCCTCGAGCTCGACCCGCGGGCGCAGTACCCGCTGCTCGCCGCGAGCCGGGTCTACGGTGCGGTCTCGGTCGAGGAGAAGCAACGCCGGATGCTCGACTTCGTCTACCGCCAGTTCCGCCTGGATCCCGACCGGCGCTGGCGCTGGATGGCGTACGCCGCGATCGCGGCCAAGCACCGACTCCGCGATCTGCCGCTCGCGCTCGAATACGCGCGTGCGATCACCGAGCATGCCACCGGCCCCGAGGTGCCCAACTGGGCTCGTCACATGAGCGTGGTGGTGCTCGAGGACATGGGAGAGCTGGAGGCGGCGACGATCCTGATCTATCAGCTGCTCGATAGCGGGGTGGTGACCGATCCCCACGAGGTGCGTTTTCTCACTCTCAAGCTCGAGGAGCTCAAGGCCGGGATGGAAGCCGCGAGGTGATGAAATTTCGACACCCTGTCGGGCGGTCGACAGCCCGGGAATCTATTTCACCGTGAATTCGACCTGTCCTTCCCACCGGGCGGGGGGTGGGTTGACCGTGAATTCCTCGATCCGGCTGAGGTAGTAGGGGTAGAGCGGATCGTCGATCCGCTTGCGTCTGAGCTCCTCGAAGATCCGGGCGGCGGCTTTCCACTCGCGGTTGTAGTAGTGCTTGAGCGCCTGGTTGTGCCGGTTCATGTTCTCCACCATCGTGCTCTCGGGGTCGGCGTCCGGGCTGCTCGGCTCGTAGATCCGGGCGAAGGCATTCTTGCCCTTGATGCGTACGAGACCGAGCTCACGGTAGACACCCACCGGGAAGGCCTTCCGGGTCTCCTCGCCGACGATGATGTCCGCCTTGTACACCCCGGTAAGCTCCTGCAGCCGGGCCGCGAGGTTGACCGCGTCGCCGATCACGGTGTACGCCATGCGGTACTTGGAGCCCATGTTGCCGACGCTCATGACGCCGGTGTTGATGCCGATGCCCATCGAGATCTCCGGCCAGCCCTTGCGCTTGAAATCCTCGCTGAGGCCCGCGATCACCTGCTGCATCTCGATTGCGGCGGTGACGGCATTCTGAGCGTGCCTGGGATCCTCGATGGGGGCGCCCCAGAACGCCATGACCGCATCGCCGATGTACTTGTCGATGGTCGCGTGGTGCTTGTAGAGCACCTCCGTCAACGGGGTGAAGATGGTGTTCAGGAGCTGGGCGAGCTGACGCGGTCCGAGCTGCTCGGCGATGCCGGTGAAGTTGTGCACGTCGCAGAACATGACGCTCAGCTCGCGGGCCTCGCCCTCGAGGCTGAACTTCTGCGGATCGTGACTGATCTGGCTGACCACCTGAGGCGGGACATATTGCGCAAATAGCTGAATAAGCTGTTGTTTCTTGTGCGTCTCGGTGAAGTAGCTGATCAGAACGTTGACCACGAACAGCATGAGAATCGTGAGCAGGGAGTACTCCAGCGGGATCAGGCTTCGCGGTCCCGGCAGGTAGCTGACGTAGAACACCGGCACCATCAGCGAGACGGTGAGCAGCGAGGCCTTGATGGGGCTGAGCAGCGGCAGCGCGATGGAGAGGATGAGGCCGACCGCGACCAGCACCATGAACTCGGGCGTCCTCGCCACCGCGGGAAGATTGAGGCTGCTGTTGTCGATGTCCACCATGAGCTCGAAGACCCCAACCGCGTTGGCGATGAACACACAGAAGATGCCGAGAATCAGCGTGATATGAATCCAGCTGAGTTTGATCTTCGTCAGCATTCGTCGAATGGGGTCAACCGGCAGCCCGGCTCTGGGCGGGCGCGGGAGCCAACGCCCTGACTACGGGCGAGCCGTGCAGCCGCGGCGAACTCCCCTGCCGGTCGTTCGCTTCGACCCGGCCGGTCGCTCGCGCGCGTCTGGTGAGGAGGGCGGAATTGTGAAGTGGTGTGGGGCGTAATGCGCGTGTTCCTCTTCCCCGGCTGGAGTCTAGTCAGCGCGCGGTTCGTCCGCAAGCCGGCGACCCCTTCGCGGGAAGGGCGACCGCGGCGTCGATGGGCAACGGGTTGGGCAGTAACCCGGTTGCGGCTTCGAGCGCTCTTGCACGGGTGCGGGTAGCGAGGCTCGCTCGAGCGTGCCTTGGCCCCGGGAAAAAGCCGCACTCTAGGGTGAATCGTAGCCGCGAGGCCCAAGTTGGCACGAGCATTGCAAACGGGTTTGATCACCGTCATCTGGTCGCTCTGGAATCGGAGGGTTCCATCATGAAACATAACCAACACGGCTTCACCCTGGTGGAAATTGCCATCGTCCTCGTGATCATCGGCCTGCTGCTCGGGGGTATCTTGAAGGGGCAAGAGCTCATTAACAGCGCCCGGGTGCGCAACATGGCCGACATGAACGCAGGCATCCAGGCGGCATATTTCGGGTTCATAGACCGCTATCGGCGCGTTCCGGGTGACTGGAACCCGGCGGCAGCGACCACCGCCATCGGCGTGACCGTGAATGGCGGTGGAAACGACAATGGCCGGATCGACAACGTGGCTGGGGCCACCGCTTTCGATGAGCCCAATGCTCTGTGGGAGCAGATGGCCAAGGCCGGCTTCATCCAGGGCGCCTACACCGGAGCAACTGGAGTCCCAACCAACACCAGCAACCAGACTCCGCTTAACGCCTTCAACAACAATATTGTTCTGGGGCGCACTTCGGACTATCAGGACTCGGTGGCCCCTTCGGTGCGGCTCAATCTGGTGCTGGGGCGCGGGGTCCCGGTGGACATCACCCGGGAGCTCGATGTGAAGCTGGATGACGGCTTGCCCCTCACCGGAGTGCTCCGTATCGCGAACAACGACCCCGGCAACATCTTTGGATTGATAGGCTCTACCGACCCCGGGTGCATCGATGCATCTGTGCCACCTCAATACAACATCGCCGGTGACGTGCAGGACTGCAATACGGTGTTCCTGTACTGAGATAAGCAGCGCGACGCCCTGTATGCCGCGAAGAGGAAGGCTCGTTGGGTAAGACTTGCTGCGCACCGTGGTGTCACGTGCATCGAACGTGAGGAGGCGGATTCGGATTAGCTGACTCGTTTGTTATCATTTCGTTGCTTGACCCACGGAAGTATTAAAAGAGTTGTGCGGGTAGCCGAGCGAGGAGGAGGTTACCGGGATGAGACGAAAACAACACGGCTTTACCCTGGTCGAAATCGCGATCGTGCTCGTGATCATCGGGCTGCTGCTCGGTGGGATTCTGAAGGGTCAGGAGATGATCAACAGCGCCCGGGCCCGACATCTGGCCGATCTGACCTCGGACATTCCGGCCGCGTACTTCGGTTTCATCGACCGTTATAATCGGGTCGCCGGCGACTGGAACGCGGGCGCCGCGTCGCTTGCCCTCGGGGTCGCGGTTGGCAGCGGCGGAAACGACAACGGCCGTATCGACAATCCGATCGGCCCGGGGGCGTTCACCGAGCCCAATGCCCTCTGGGAGCAGCTGGCGAAGGCCGGATTCATCGAGGGCGCTTACATCGGTGGTCCGGGCGTCCCCACCAACAGCAGCAATCAGACCCCGCTGAATGCGTTCAACAATGTGGTGCTGATGGGGCGCACCGCGGACTATGAGGACCCGGGCGCGGCCGCGGTGCGTCTGCACCTGGTGCTAGGCCGCGGCGTGCCGGTCGACATTGCTCGAGAGACGGATATCAAGCTCGACGATGGGTTGCCCTTGACGGGGGTGCTACGGTTGGCGATTGCCGACCCCGGCAACGTCTTCGGACTCCCCGGCAGCACCGACCCGGGATGCAAGAGCCCGACCGACGACTACAACATTGCCGGCGATGTGCAGGACTGCAATTTGGTGTTTCTCTACTAGCGCGCAACCGAGCTGAGCCGATCGAATCGCCGATCCTGGACCCTGGGGGGGTAGGTCGGACCCCGCCCCGCTGAAGCTTGATTGATGGGTGCGTCAACCATCGTTCCGGCCATCCGCTTCGAGGGCCTGTCCAAGGGATTCGGGCGCCAGCGGGTGCTCGAGAACGTATCCTTCGAGGTCGAGCCCGGCGAGTTCTTCGGGCTGGTCGGGATCAACGGGGCGGGAAAGACCACCTGCATCAAGAGTCTGCTCGACTTCTCCGACGTCGACGCCGGGCGCATCGAGATTTTCGGCGTACCCCACACCAAGACGCGGGCCCGCGCGCGGCTCGCCTACCTTCCCGAGCGCTTCCTTCCCCCGTACTACCTGAGCGGCGGGGATTTCCTACAGTACATGGGTCGGCTGCACGGCCTCGTTCTCGCGCCGCCGCGGGTGCGTGAGATTCTCGACGCGTTGGACCTTGCCCCGGACGCACTCGCCAAGCCGGTGCGGCAGTACTCGAAGGGCATGGCGCAGAAGCTCGGTCTCGCCGCGTGCTTTCTGAGCGGCAAGGACCTCATCGTTCTCGACGAGCCGATGAGCGGCCTCGACCCCAAGGCGCGGATCCTGGTCAAACGCCACCTCAAGGAGCTCAAGTCGAGAGGTCATTCGGTCTTCTTCAGCACCCACATGCTGGCCGACGTGGAGGAGCTCTGCGACCGAATGGGAATCCTGCACGAGGGGGCCCTGCGTTACGTTGGTACGCCGGAGGAATGCGGCGAGACGTTTGGCGGGGATGCGCTCGAGGAGGCCTACCTGCACTGCATCGGGGCGGGATCGGAGCGAAAAGACTGATAAGCTCGACCCCCGGCCTGCCGCCGGCCGGCGCGAGGGGGGCGATCCGATACGAGGGGCAAGGCAACCTTTCCCGCTCGGCACCGCACGCCGAGGCATTCGATCGCGATCGCGGGCGAGCTTGACGCTCAGGCGGTGAACAACACCAATCAGGGGCAGTGGTAATGGAATCGACCATCTTCAGATTCATCCTCAGATACAGCAAGAAGGATCAGGTCCTGCTGTTGATCTTTACCCTCATCTCCTTCCCGTTCCTGTACTTCTCGCTCGACCTGCCCAAGCAGATCGTCAACGAGGCGATCGGCGGCACCAGCTTTCCCCGCGCCTTTTTCGGTCTGGAGCTCGAGCAGATCCCCTATCTGCTGGTGCTGTGCGGCATCTTCCTCGCCCTGGTGCTGATCAACGGAGCGTTCAAGTACTACCTCAACGTGTATCGCGGCGTGGTGGGCGAGCGCATGCTGCGCCGGCTGCGCTACATGCTCTTCGACCGGGTGCTGCGTTTCCCGTTGCCGCAGTTTCGCAAGACGAGCCAGGGCGAGATCGTGTCCATGATCACCGGGGAGACGGAGCCGCTCGGGGGGTTCGTCGGCGACTCGATCGCGCTGCCCGCGTTTCAGGGCGGGACGCTGTTGACGCTGCTGCTGTTCATGTTCATCCAGGACTGGATCCTCGGCCTCGCCGCGGTGGCGCTGTATCCGTTCCAGATGTGGCTGATTCCAAAGCTGCAGCGGCAGGTGAATCTGCTGAAGAAGGCGCGGACCCTGAAGGTGCGTAAGCTCTCCGAGCGGATCGGCGAGACGGTGGTCGCGATCCAGGAGGTGCATGCTCACGACACCTCGCAATACGAGCTCGCCGATTACTCGAACCGCATGCACGAGATCTACGAGATCCGCTACGAGATCTACCGCAAGAAATTCTTCATCAAGTTTCTCAACAATTTCATCGCGCAGATCACGCCGTTCTTCTTCTTCTCGATCGGCGGCTATCTGGTGATCCACGGGAATCTGAGCTTCGGGGCCCTGGTGGCGGTGCTTGCGGCCTACAAGGACCTATCCTCCCCGTGGAAGGAGCTGCTCGATTACTACCAGATGCAGCAGGACGTCAGCATCAAGTACGAGCTGCTGGTCGACATGTTCGATCCGCCTGGGGTCATGCCCGAGGAAATGCAGACCGCCGAGCCGAGCGACCGCATCGACCTCACCGGCGAGGTGCTCGCGAGCAATCTCGACCTGCGTGACGAGGACGAGGGAGAGGGCACGTTCGCCGGCACCGCATCGTTCTCGTTCCCGCTCGCCGAGCGCGTGACCATCGTCGGCTCGGCCTCGAGCGGCAAGGACCGCCTGGCGCTCACCCTGGCGGGGCTGAAACGCCCGATTGCGGGCAGCATCACCATCGACGGGCTCGCGTTGCCGAGCCTGCCGGAGTCGGTGAGCGGGCGTCAGATTGCCTACGTGGGGCAGGAGCCGAAATTGCGCGGGGGAACCGTGCGCGACAACCTGTTCTACAGCCTGATGCACTTTCCCGTCCGCCCGGCGGACTACGGCGACGATGAGAAGAACCGGCTCGAGACCCGGATCGCGGAGGCGCGCGCGTCCGGGAACTCCGAGCACGACATCAACGCGGACTGGATCGACTACGAGTCTGCCGGCGCGGAGGATCTCGACCAGCTGATCGAGCGAGCCATCGAGGTTCTCGGCGCGGTGGACATGGACGAGAGCATCTACGAGCTCGGGCTCCAGGGCACCGTCGACCCCGAGGTCCACCCCGAGCTCGCGGCGCGGATCCTCGAGGCCCGGGGCGAGCTTCGAGAACGCCTGACGGATCCCGCGATCGCCTCGCTGGTGGAGACGTTCGACCTCGACCTGTACAACACCAACATGTCGGTGGCGGAGAATCTGCTCTTCGGTACCCCGAAGGACGACTCCTTCGACATCGACATCATCTCCGCCAACCCGCACGTGCGCAAGGTGCTCGAGCAGGAAGGCCTGATCCCTGATTTCATCTCGATCGGCAGAAAGCTCGCGGAGATCATGGTTGACCTGTTCGCCGACGTCGAGCCGGGCAGCGAGCTCTTCGAGCAGTTCAGCTTCATCAGCGCCGACGATCTGCCGGAGTTCCGAGCGTTGCTCTCGCGCACCGAGGGGGGGATACCGTCGGATCTCGAGTCCGAGGATCGAACCAAGCTCATGTCGCTGCCCTTCAAGCTCGTGACCGCGCGCCATCGCCTCGGTCTCATCGATGAGCCGATGCAGCAGCGACTGCTCAAGGCGCGCAAGAAGTTCGCCGAGGGCTTCGGTGACGAGAGCCCCCCGGTGGAGTTTTTCGACCGTGACCATTTCAACTCGCGGGTCTCCATTCAGGACAATATCCTGTTCGGGCGTCTCGCCTACGGTCGCGCGCGCAGCTCGGTGCAGATCGGGAGCTTGATCCGGGAGGTGGTGGACAAGCTCGACCTTC
>JBFHLI010000121.1:0-10150 GCA_041594935.1 Gammaproteobacteria bacterium
CGGGTCAACTCTTAACCCGGCCCCCTGGCCACTATCCGCGGGGGGCAAAGCGCCCCCGCGCGCGAAATCACCGGGCTCGCTTTTCCGCCTGGATATCGTTCGGTCGTCCCGCAAGAAAGTTATCGGCCGGTTGCGCATGAGGGCCCGCATGCAGCCGGTCGGCCAGATACCGGGCGCCGAGCTCGACCGGGTCCGGGGGATCTTCATGGATATCGACGATACCCTGACGACCGATGGGCAGCTCGGCGCCCAGGCTTACTGCGCCCTCGAGAGGTTGCACCGGGCCGGGCTGGTGAGCATTCCGATCACCGGCCGACCCGCGGGGTGGTGCGACCACATTGCCCGCATGTGGCCGGTGGACGCGGTGGTCGGTGAGAACGGCGCATTCTACTTCTGCTATGACCGGGAGCGGAGAAGGATGCACAAGCGGTTCTTGCACGATGATGCCGTGCGTGAGCAGCATCGAGGTCGCCTCGAGCGGCTCGCGATCGCAATTCTCTCCGAGGTGCCGGGGTCGGGCGTCGCGTCCGACCAGCCCTATCGAGAGTCGGACCTCGCGATCGATTACTGCGAGGATGTCCAGCCGCTCCCCGCGCAGCAGATTGACAAAATCGTCGACATGTTCGAGCGTGCCGGAGCGACCGCGAAAGTGAGCTCAATCCACGTGAACGGTTGGTTCGGCACCTACGACAAGCTTGGCATGACCAAGCTCCTGATGCAGGAGCGCTTCGGGGTCGATCTCGACCGCGACAAGGGGCGTTACATCTTCGTGGGCGACTCTCCGAACGATGCGCCGATGTTCGAGTACTTCCCGGCCTCGGTCGGGGTAGCCAACGTGAGCGATTTCTGCGAACGGTTGGCAGTCGCGCCCGCCTACGTCACCGATGCTCGAAGCGGAGCGGGCTTTTCCGAGCTGGCGGAGCTGGTGCTGGCCCGGGGGCGCGGTCATGGCTCCGGGTCGGGTTTGCCGTAGCCACCACCGCCCGGCGTCTCGATCACGAAGACGTCGCCAGGGCTCATATCGACCTGATCGGTGCCCCCGAGCTCCTCGCGCCTCCCATCGGCGCGCTCGACCCAGTTGTGCCCGGGAAGCCCGGGCTCCCCGCCTGCAACCCCGAACGGGCACACGGCTCGATGACCGGAGAGGATGGCCGCGGTCATCGGCTCGAGGAATCGAAGGCGACGCACGGCGCCATTGCCGCCGCGGTGTCGGCCGCGACCGCCGCTGCCGCGGCGAATCGCGAAGCTCTCCAGCAAGACCGGGTAGCGCCATTCGAGAACTTCGGGATCGGTCAGCCTCGAATTGGTCATGTGAGTGTGCACCGCGTCGGTTCCGTCGAAGCCGGGGCCGGCGCCGCTGCCGCCGCACAACGTTTCGTAGTACTGGTAGCGCTCGTTGCCGAAGGTGAAGTTGTTCATCGTTCCCTGGGAGGCGGCGACGACCCCAAGCGCACCGTACAGGGTGTCGGTGACGCATTGGGACGTCTCGACGTTGCCGGCAACCACCGCGGACGGGGGCTCGGGCTTGAGCAGCGACCCGGGCGGGATCCGGATCTCGAGCGGCTTCAGGCATCCGTCGTTCATCGGAATGTCCTCCTCGACCAGGGTGCGAAAAACATAGAGCACCGCCGCCCGGCAGACCGCGGAGGGTGCGTTGAAGTTCGTCGGCTGCTGGGGCGAGGTGCCGGCGAAGTCGATGACGGCCGAGTGGCTGTGTTGATCGACCGCGATCCGCACCTCGATCCGGGTGCCGTCGTCCATCGCGTAGCTGAAATGTCCGTCCTCGAGTCGGTCGAGCACCCTGCGCACCGCGCCTTCGGCATTGTCCTGGACATGCTGCATATAGGCTTGCACCACGTCGAGGCCGAAGTGGTCGACCATCCCGAAAAGCTCCTGGACGCCTTTCTCGTTGGCCGCGATCTGCGCCTTCAGATCGGCAATGTTCTGCGCGGGGTTGCGGGCCGGCCACGCACCGGAACGCAGGAGCGCGAGGGTCTCGCGTTCCCGGAAGCTTCCTCCGTCGACCAGCGTGAAGTTGTCGATGAGAACCCCTTCCTCGTCGATGTGACGGCTTCTGGGGGGCATCGAGCCGGGGGTGATGCCCCCGATGTCGGCGTGGTGCCCGCGTGAGGCCACGACGAACAGCAATGTCTTGCTGCGCTTGTCGAAGACGGGGGTGATCACGGTGACGTCCGGCAGGTGCGTTCCGCCGTGGTAGGGGTTGTTGAGCGCGTACACGTCACCGGCGCGCATGCTGTCTCCGCGGGCCTCGAGGATCGCCTGCACGCTCTCGCTCATGGAGCCGAGATGCACCGGCATGTGGGGGGCGTTGGCGATGAGGTGTCCCTCGCGGTCGAACAGGGCGCAGGAGAAATCCAGTCGCTCCTTGATGTTGACCGAGTACGCGGTGTTCTCCAACGCCGCGCCCATCTGCTCGGCAATGGACATGTAGAGATTGTTGAACACCTCCAGCATCACCGGGTCAGCGGCGGTGCCCACCGCGCGCGCCCGGGACAGCGGGGTGAAGCGGCGCAGCACCAGGTGGTTTCGCGCCGTGACCGTGGCCTCCCAGCCGGGCTCGATGACCGTGGTTGCGATCGGTTCGACCACGACCGCGGGCCCGCGGATGACGGTGCCGGCTTCGATCGCCTCGCGCCGGTATACCGGCGCCGAGCGCGCCTCACCGCCGCTGTAGACCTCGATGGTAGCGGCGGGCGAGGGCGGTGCGCCCGGCGCGAGGCTCGTCACGTACGGATCCTCGAACGTGCCGGTGCTGCCGATGCCCTCGACCGCGGCGGCCTCGATGACATGGCGCTTGTCCGGCATCAGGAAACCGTAACGGTCACGATATGCCGACTCGAACGCGGAAACGATCTCGGGAACAGTACCGAACTCTACCTCGAGAGCCGAATCGGTGCCCTCGTAACGCAGGTGCAGCTTGCGGCGTACCTCGATGGCGGCCGATTCGATCCCCTGGGCCTCGATCTCGCCACGCACCTCTTGCTCGAGGGCTTCGAACTGGGCACCGAGCGCGGCGATGGCCTCGGCCCGAAGCGGGGTCTCCACCGCTCGCTCGCGCAGCGCACGGATGTCCGCGAGACCCATGCCGTAGGCGGAGAGCACCCCGGCGAGCGGGTGGATGAAGATGGAATTCATGCCGAGGGCGTCGGCGACCAGGCATGCGTGCTGGCCGCCCGCGCCGCCGAAGCAGCACAAGGTGTATTCGGTGACGTCATACCCTCGCTGCACCGAGATCTTCTTGATGGCGTTGGCCATGTTCTCGACTGCGATCTTCAGGAAGCCCTCCGCCACGCCGCGCGCGGTGACCGAGTTTCCCGTTGCCGCACCCACTTGCCCCGCCAGGGCTTCAAACTTGTCGCGCACGAGCGCGGCGTCCAGGGGTGAGCTTCCGTCGACACCGAACACCGCGGGAAAGAACCGCGGGTCCAGCTTTCCGAGCATGACGTTACAGTCGGTCACGGTGAGGGGGCCGCCCCGTCGGTAGCAGGCCGGCCCGGGGTTTGCCCCGGCCGAATCGGGCCCTACTCGAAACCTTGCCCCGTCGAAGTGCAGAACCGATCCGCCGCCGGCGGCGACGGTGTGAATACGCATGATGGGCACTCGCATGCGCACCCCCGCGACGAGGGTGTTGAAGGCCCGCTCGTACTCCCCGGCATAGTGGGACACGTCGGTGGAGGTGCCGCCCATGTCGAAGGCCACGATCTTCTCGAACCCCGCCATCGCGCTCGAGCGAACCGCGCCCACGATGCCACCGGCCGGGCCGGAGAGGATGCTGTCCTTGCCCTGAAACAGGCGCGCGTCGGTGAGGCCCCCGTTCGATTGCATGAACATCAGACGCGCACCGCCGAGCTCGCTCGCTACTCGGTCCACGTAGCGGCGAAGCAGGGGGGATAGATAGGCATCGACGACCGTGGTGTCACCTCGGCTCACCAATTTCATGAGCGGGCTGACCTGGTGCGAGACGGAAACCTGAGTGAATCCGATCTCGGTCGCCACTTCGGCGACGGCGCGCTCGTGGTCCGGAAACCGATATCCGTGCATCAGCACGATGGCTACGCAACGGATGCCGTCAGCGAAGACCGATTGCAGTGCCTCGCGGGTTGCCGGAAGGTCTAGCGCGAGGAGCACCTCTCCGTTGGCGGTGCATCGCTCCTCGATTCCAATCACCCGCTCGTAGAGCAGCTCCGGGAGGACGATGTTGAGGTCGAAAAGCTGCGGGCGATTTTGGTAGCCGATGCGAAGCGCATCCTCGAATCCGCGCGTGATCGCGAGGGCGGTGCGCTCGCCGTTTCGCTCGAGGAGGGCATTGGTTGCCACCGTGGTGCCCATCTTGACCGAATCGATGCGGTCGGCTGGTACGGGGTCGTCGGGTCCGAGCTCGAGAATCTGCCGGATTCCCGCGAGGGCGGCGTCCGAGTAGCGCTCGGGATTGTCCGACAGCAGCTTGCGGGTGACGAGAGTCCCATCGGCACGTCGGGCCACCACGTCGGTGAAGGTCCCGCCGCGATCGATCCAGAACTGCATTCTCGATCCGCTCACTTTCCCTCCGCTGCTCGCTGACCGCGAGCGCGCGGCATCCGATTGGCCTTCACGGTATGAATGCCCCCCGGGCTTGGGGGTGGCCAGTGCATCGTCTCGGCCCTATCATTCGATCCTCGTTGGATGGGTCGAGGGGAAAGCAGACCGATGAGCAATGCGATTCGAATCCACTCCACGGGCGGTCCCGAGGTGATGCGCTGGGAGGAGGTCGAATTGGGTGAGCCCGGTCGGGGCGAGGTGTGCGTGCGCCACCACGCGATCGGGCTCAACTACATCGACGTGTACTTTCGTACCGGACTCTATCCGGCGGCCGAGCTTCCGTTCACTCCCGGGATGGAAGGAGCGGGGGTGGTAGAGGCGGTCGGCACCGGCGTCAGCGACCTCAAGGTCGGTGACCGCGTCGCCTACGCCGGCCAGCCGGTTGGCGCCTACTGCGAACGCCGGGTGATGCCGGCCGCGAGTGTGGTAAAGGTTCCCGAGGGGATCGATGAAGTGCACGCCGCGGCGATGATGCTCAAGGGCATGACCGCAGAGTATCTGCTGCGTCGTACCTACCCCCTGCAGTCCGGACAGACGCTGCTCTTTCACGCTGCGGCGGGAGGAGTGGGTCTCATTGCGTGCCAATGGGCAAAGTCGCTGGGCGCAACCGTCATCGGCACCGTCGGCAACGATGAGAAGGCGGCGCTCGCGGCCGCCCACGGCTGCGACCACCCGATCGTCTACACCCGCGAGGACGTGGTTAGTCGGGTGAAGGAGCTCACCGGCGGGCGCGGGGTGCCGGTGGTCTATGACTCGGTCGGGAAGGACACCTTCACGACCTCCCTGGATTGCCTGTGTCCGCGAGGGATGCTGGTGAGCTTCGGGCAGTCCTCGGGCCCGGTTCCCCCCTTCGACATCGGCACCCTGAGCGCCAAGGGTTCGTTGTACCTCACCCGCCCCAGCCTGATGATCTACAACGCCGAGCGCAAGGACTTGCTGGAATCCGCGAGCGCCCTCTTCGATGTGGTCCTGCGAGGCGCGGTCAAGATCGAGGTCAATCAGACGTTTCCCCTGCGCGAGGCCCCCGCCGCCCATCGCGCGTTGGAGGCACGCAAGACGACCGGATCGACGGTCCTGATGCCTTGACGCGCGGCCCGGTGGCGGTCTGGAGGGCCGGCGCCGGGCGCGGAAAAGCGGTCCAAGGGGTTACTCCGTGATCCAGCCGAACTGATCGACGATTCGAAACAGATCGGTGTCGCTGACGATACCGAGCGGCGTCTCCTCCTGGGCGACAACCACCCGCCGGATGTTGGATTCCAGCATCTGCGAGGAGCAATCCCAGATCGGCATGTCGACCGGCACCGTGATGAGCGGCTTGGTGGCGATCTCGCTCACCGTGACGCTGGCAGGCGAGCGGTTGGCGTGAACGATGCGTTTTACCACGTCGCGTTGGGTCATGATCCCCCACAGGCCGTCCTCTCCGGGCTCCATCAGGACGCTGCTGACACCGTTCTCGCGCATCAGGTGCATCGCCTGCTGGACCGTGGCTTCGGGCGCGACGGTGACCGGGAACCGGCTCATCAGCTCGCCGACGGTGGTCGGGGTGCGGCCGGATGCCTCCATCTCCGCGAAAGGCTCCGCCACGCGTCTCGCCTCGCGTTCCCGGCGCTCCTCCTCGATCGCGCGCAGGCGCTCCTTGCGTCGCGCTTCCAGATCGACTCCGCCCTGAATCTGCTCGATCAAGGCATCGGCAAAACCGCTCGTGGGCACTTCGGTCGCGCCTTCCATCTGGCGCGCAAAATCGTAGGTCACGATCTTCTGCTGGATGACCTCGGGGTAAGCGATCGTGATGAGATCGGCCGCTTCATGCCAGCCGATGTACTCGAGCATCATGACCCCGCTGAAGAGCAACGACCCAGGATTCACCTTGTCCAGGTCGGCATACTTGGGTGCGGTTCCATGGGTAGCCTCGAAGACTGCCACATGATCCGCCATGTTGGCCCCAGGCGCGATGCCTACGCCGCCCACCTCGGCTGCGATCGCGTCCGATAGATAGTCTCCGTTCAGGTTCATGGTGGCGATGACGTCGAACTCGTTCGGACGCAGCAGCATCAGCTGAAAGATGATGTCGGCAATCCGGTCCTTGATGACGATCTTGTCGGGGGGACGCTTCCCGCCGTGCACGCTGTAGAGCTCCTCCTCGGTGATGGTGTGCTCGGCGAACTCCTCGCGAGCGAGCTCGTAGCCCCAGTTACGGAATGCGCCCTCGGTGTACTTCATGATGTTGCCCTTGTGCACCAGGGTCACGCTCTCGCGTTCGTTCTCGATGGCATACTTGATGGCCTTGCGAACCAGGCGTTTCGTCCCGAACGGGCTGATCGGCTTCACTCCGATCCCGGCGTCGTCGAAGAACTCCGCTCCCATCTCCTCTTTGAGAAATTTCTCTACCTTCCTCATCTCCTCGGAGCCGGACTGATACTCGATCCCGGCATAAACGTCCTCGGTGTTCTCGCGGAAAATGACGACGTCGACCTGCTCGGGATTGCGCAGCGGGGAGGGCACGCCTTCGTAGTAGCGCACCGGCCGCACGCACGCATAGAGGTCCAGGTCTTGGCGCAAGGACACGTTCAAGGACCGAAATCCACCGCCGACCGGCGTGGTCAGGGGACCCTTGATGGAGACAATCACCTCACGCAGGGTGCTCCGAGTTTCCTCGGGAAAGAAGTCTCCATCGTAGAGACCGGCCGCCTTTTCGCCCATGAACAGCTCCATCCAATGGACCTTGCGCTTGCCGTCGTAGGCCTTTGCTACGGCCGCGTCCCAGACCCGCAGGCAGGCGCGGGTGATATCGGGACCGATCCCGTCGCCCTCGACAAATCCGAGGATCGGCTGGTCGGGAACGACCAGCCGGTCACTCTCGACGCGTATACGCTCACCGGTAGACGGCCAGACGACATGCTTTTTAGGGGGCATCGGGGCTCCTTATGCTCGGGGCTGACTCGAAATTGAATATAAATGCTCGGAACTCGCGCAGGCAACCGCGCCGTTGGGCTCGGTCCCCGGCCGGTTCCCGCTCCTGGTTCATGGCGCCGGGGGGCCCGGCGTGGCGTTCTTTTGGGTTGGACGACGCCAGGGTAGCGCCTTATCATGCCGTGTTGCTCGACGTTCCGTGGAGTTTTCCACGGTCGGTGAAAGATGTCCGGGACAAAGTCGGTCCCAAGAAGGGCCCCGTGACCACACGCAACTTTACTCTCGCACTCCCAAGCCTGATGCATCCGTGAACGGTCGGGAGCTCAGCGGCGACGAGCGCTACCAGGACCGAATTCTTCCGGGGGTGTCCAGAACGTTCGCCTTGACCATCCCCACCCTTCCCGATCCGCTTTCCCGGGTCGTCGCCAACGCCTATCTGCTATGCCGAATCGCCGATACGATCGAGGATGAACCGCGTCTCAGTGCCGAGCAGAAGCACGAGTTCTCCGAGCGATTCATCGCGGTTCTCGGCGACCAGGCGAGCGCGGATGACTTCGCCGGCGACCTGCTTCCACTGCTCGGCGAGGCGACGCTCGATACCGAGCGGGATCTGATTCGAAACGTCTCCAAGGTCGTGCGGCTGACCCATAGCTTCAGCGGGTCCCAACGCCATGCACTGACCCGATGTGTGCGAATCATGTCGCGGGGGATGGCGGAGTTCCAGCACAGCGAGAGCTTGACGGGGCTCAGGGACTTATCGCAGCTGGATCGCTACTGTTACCATGTTGCCGGGGTGGTCGGGGAGATGCTGACCGAACTGTTCTGCGAGCACGTGGAGGCGGTGCGCGGCAATCGGGAGATGCTGCTGCGCCTCGCGGTCTCGTTCGGACAGGGTTTGCAGATGACCAACATACTCAAGGACGTGTGGGAGGACCGCGATCGGGGCGCTTGCTGGTTGCCGCAGGACGTGTTCAGGGAGAGCGGATTCGACCTGGGTGCTCTCACCCCAGGAAGCTACGAGCCGGCCTTCGGGGAGGGTCTGAGTCGACTCATCGGCATCACGCAGGGACATCTCAGGAATGCGCTCGAGTACACGCTCCACTTTCCGCCGGAACAAGTGGGGATCAGGCGTTTCTGCCTGTGGGCGCTCGGCATGGCGGTAATGACCCTGAGGAAGATTCACCGGCACCTGGATTTCAGTGCGGGACCACAGGTGAAGATCTCGCGCCGAAGTGTCAGGCTGACGGTCATGGTCATGAATGCCGCCGCCAGCAGCGATGCCACCTTGCGTTTTCTGTTTGAGACCTTTACGCGGCGTTTGCCGGGCGGGACCGCCGATGAGGCGATAACTTCGCGCGGTTAGCAGGGCGACGGCGGGTTAGCGTGGATACCGATCCTGGACACGGCTGTAGCGCCGGCCGTCCGGAATCGACGATGAGCGGAGCGGGAGTGCAATGGACATGACAGTGGAACTGCGCCGGATGGCGGGCACGGATGCGGCGGTGGATGCTAGCTACGGCCCGCCCGATCTGGCTCACGACGAGCTCGAGACATCCGTTCGGCGGGCCCTAAGCGGGCTGCTCGCGACTCAGCACGAGGACGGCTACTGGTGCTTTGAGTTCGAGGCCGATTGCACGATCCCGGCCGAATATGTGCTCATGATGCATTTCATGGACGAAATCGATCGGGAGATCGAGCGCAAGATCGTGGTGTTCCTGCGTTCGAAGCAGGCCGAGCACGGTGGCTGGCCGCTGTACCACGGCGGCGACTTCGACCTCAGCGCCTCGGTGAAGGCATATTTTGCGCTCAAGCTGGTCGGTGATCTCCCGGATGAAGCGCACATGGTACGGGCTCGAAACGCCATTCTCGCTCACGGGGGGGCGGCGAGGGCCAACGTGTTCACGCACATCACGCTCGCGCTGTTCGAGCAGCTGCCATGGCGGGGAGTGCCGTTCATCCCGGTCGAGATCATGTTGCTGCCGAGGTGGTTCCCGTTTCACATCAGCAAGGTGTCGTACTGGTCGCGCGCAGTCATGGTGCCGCTGTTCGTTCTGACCACGCTGAAGCCGGAGGCAAAGAACCCGCGCGCCGTCGACATCCGGGAGCTGTTCACAGTTCCTCCCGAGCAGGAAACCGGCTACTTTCCGATTCGCTCGGGATTGAACCGGCTTTTCCTGTGGTTGGACCGAGCCGGGCGCGTGCTGGAGAAGATGGTTCCCCCGTTCATCCGCGAGCGAGCGCTGCGCACCGCGGAGGCGTGGGTGGTGGAGCGATTGAACGGCTTCGATGGGCTGGGGGCAATATTTCCGGCAATGGTGAATGCGCACGAGATGCTCTCGGTGCGCAACTATCCGGTCGACCATCCTTACCGCCAACAGACCCGGGAAGCGCTCCGGCGCCTGCTCGTCGTGAAGCAAGACCGGGCGTACTGCCAGCCGTGCACCTCTCCGGTCTGGGATACGGCGCTCGCCTGCTTGGCGATTCACGAGTGTTTCCCGGAGGGCTCGGAGCCACAAACCACGAAGGCGCTGGATTGGCTCCGGGAGCGCCAGGTCCTCGATGCGCCCGGCGATTGGCGGGATAACCGGCCAACCCTGCGCGGCGGCGGCTGGCCGTTCCAGTTCGCCAACAGCCATTATCC
>JBFHLI010000122.1:0-10121 GCA_041594935.1 Gammaproteobacteria bacterium
CGCACGCTGACGGCGAGCCCGTCGAGCTTGGCTTCCGCCACGTACTCGACCTCACTCACTTCGAGACGATCCCGCACCCGGCGGTCAAAATCCGCGACCTCTTGGTCGTCGAACGCATTGGCCAACGAGAGCATCGGTACGGTGTGACGCACCTCGCCGAACGCCGCCACCGGCGTCGCTCCGACGCGCTGAGTTGGAGAGTCCGCGGTAACAAGCTCGGGATGGAGCGCCTCGAGCTCCTGGAGCTCGCGCAGGAGACGATCGTACTCGGCGTCCGATATCTCCGGATCATCGAGCACATAATATCGATGGTTGTGATGCTGAAGACGCTCGCGCAGCGAGGCCACGCGGCGGCGCAGTCCGCGGGATTTCCTCACCATCTTAACCACGGTCCCGAGCGAACAGACTGCCCGGGCATCGCGGCCGCAATCCGTTCCCCGAATCGCGGTCCCAGCGACTCGCAGCGCCGGTCCGCGGCTCGAGAACCGCTGAAGTCGGGAGGCTGGCTGCGCGACGGTGCACCGAGGCTCGGAGCTGACTACCGGCTCAGGCGTTGGCGTCGCGTGAACTCGCTCACACGCTCCCGCAGATGATTGACCGCTTGCTGGGTGAGGGTGCTACGTGACTCGTCACGCAGATCCCCATCGAGCGCGGCGGCGATCGCGCGGGCGATCCCAAGCATGCGCTCGAACGACTGGGCGCCGTTCGAGTTACCCTCCAGCCGCATGAAAAGTGCAATTCCCGGCGTCGCGATCTCGTCCATCGTCTCGGGGTCAAAGGTTCCGGGCTTCAACACGTTGGCAACGCTCAGCTCGAGCAGATCGGAGGGAAGCTCGGGCTCGGGCTGGAGATGAAAGATGCTCATTGCACCGTATCGAAAACCGTGCTCCTCGAGCACGCACCGAAGAGCATGTCCGGAAAACCGCCGGCCGGATTTCGCCATGACCGTGAGTGCGATGATGAGCGCCTCGCCCGAAACGTCAGGTCTCGCGCTCGCCGGCGTGGCCCCGGGACGGGAAGGGACGTGCCTCTCGCCCTCGACCCGGTCGCCTCCTCGCCCCCCGGGGACGATGAAGTCCAGGCCCTCGAGTGCCTCGCGCTCGCGCTCCTCTCGCGCTACCGCGATAGGTTCCAGCTCGCCCAGGGCGTCGGCCCGGTCCGCGAAACCGGGCTCGGAACCGCGCGCCGGCGCGGGCCGCGGCTCGCCCACCGCCGCAAAATCATCATCAGAGCGATGCGAAGACTCGTCGTTCGACCGCGCGCTCTCCCAATCTGGCCATCCGCTCCCCGCTCCGCCGTCTTCGAAAAGGTCGCTGGGGCTCGAGGGCTCCAAATCCCTGCGCGGGCGCGCCGGTCCGACATCATCCGGGTGGTCGAAGTCGAGGGAATCGTCCTGCGCGGTAGAAGAACGATTTCGCCGGGCACGCAGATCCCATAGATAGATCCCCGCGATGAGTGCGAGCCCGAGAAGCAGCAGAGTTAAACGCAGACCGTCCATCCGAGCTTATCTGATCGCGGCAAGAACCCCGGCGGTGAACCGTCAGGCAAACGATGCAACTCTCACGACGCTTCCAGACAGGTCGGATCAGACGGCTGCGAGCTCCACCGCCTCGTCCACGTCCACCGCGACCAGCCTCGATATCCCGGGCTCGTTCATGGTCACGCCGATCAGCTGATTCGTCATCTCCATCGTCGCCTTGTTGTGCGTCACGAGTACACACTGCACCCGATCGGTCATTCCCTTGACGAGCTCGCAGAAGCGCCCCACGTTGGCATCGTCTAGGGGCGCGTCCACTTCGTCGAGCAGGCAAAAGGGGGCTGGATTGAGCTCGAAAATCGAAAACACGAGCGCGATGGCGGTGAGCGCCTTCTCCCCGCCCGAGAGCAAGTGGATGCTGGTGTTACGCTTGCCCGGCGGCCTCGCCATCACCGAGATGCCGGTGCTCAAGAGGTCCTCACCCGTCATCTGCAAGAACGCAGTGCCGCCGGCGAACAACCGTGGAAATGTCTCCGCGAGCCCGCTGTTGACCTTCTCGTACGTTTCCTTGAATCGGGTGCGGGTCTCTCGATCGATCTTGCGAATCGCCTGCTCGAGGGTCTCGAGCGCCTCGACCAGGTCATCGTTCTGTGCATCCAGATAGGCCTTTCGCTCCGACTCCTGATTGTACTCGTCGATCGCGGCCAGGTTGATCGGGCCGAGTCGGGCAATCCGGCGCTCTGCCTTCTCCAGGCGCTGTTCCCACTCCGACTCTTGCGCCTCGGGGGGTAACGCTTCGAGCACCCGCTCCACCTCATGGCCGCTCTCCGCGAGCTGCTCTTCCAGGGTCGTGCGTCGCACCACGGTATCCCGGGTCTGCATCTTGAGCTCTTCCAGGCGCGCCCGCTCGGTCTCGACCTTGCGCTCCACCGAGCTTCGCTTCTGCTCCGTTTCACGCAGCGACGATTCGGCGGACTCAACCTCCGCCCGCGCCGTATCGAGCGACGCATCGACCTCACGCCGCGCGCTGAGCTTTTGCTCCAATGACTCCGTCGCCCTGCGCAGGGGAGCTTCGGTTCCAGAGAACGCTTCGCGCAGCTCCCGACAGCGGGCTTGCAGTCGAGCCACCTGCTCTTGGTTACGCGCGATGCCCGATTCCAGGGCAAGGACCTTGGCTCGCATGGTCTCCGCCCGCACCCCCACCTGGTAGACGTCGTCGCGCACCGCCTGCCAGCGCTCGCGGGTGGTGTCGAGCTGCTGCCGATGCTCCCGACGGCGCTCGCTGCAGGCATCGCGCTCCCCGGCGAGCCGATCGAGCTCCGCCTCGTGTTGCACGAGACGACCTCGAGCCCCCTTGAGGTCGGAGTGGACGCGCTGCTCCTGCTCGCTCAGCTCGGTAATCTCCCGGCCGATGGCGGCCGCGCGGGCCCGAGCCTGCTCCAACTCGGCGCGCCTCGCGCTCACCCCTGCCTGTCTAGCCGCGAAACGGTGGTGCTGCTCGGCAAAGGTCTCGCGCAATGCCACCGCTTCCGATTCTCGCTCGCGGATGGTGGCAAGCGCCGCCTCGCACTCGTCATTGCGAATGGCGACCTCGCGGCCGGCCGCGCCCACGTCGATGAAGATCTCCTTGATCTCCTGCTCACGGGAGAGCACGCCCGCCCCGTCGATCGCGGTGCGAGCGTAACGCAGCCAGTTCGGGCCCACCCAGATCCCGTCTCGCGTGACGACCGATTCCCGCGCAGCGAGCTCGGGGCGAAGCTCCAGCGCCTCTTCCACGCGCTCGACCACGAATACGCCCTCGAGAAGACTACCGAGCCCGCCGGGTGCGGTTACCTTCTCGAGCATCGGGCCCGCCCGAGCCTTCGCACGGGTGACGGTGGGCAGCTGGCTCGCGACATCGAACAGCCCAAGACCACCCTCCTCGAGCATCGGGAGCTCTCGCCCGACCAAGTCCACGTTCTCCACGCAGATTGCCTCGAGGTGAAATCCGAGCACGGTCTCGACCGCGCGCTCCCACCCGGACTCCACTTCCACCTGCTCCGCGAGCCGCGGCTCACCCGTGAGACCTCTCGCCTCGAGCCACGACGTCACTGCCCCCGGGCGTTTGCCGAGCGCCTCTTCCTGCAAAGCTTGCAGCGATGCGAGCCGGCCCTTGCACTCCTGGTAGCGTTCGCGGGCTCGGTGAAGGTGCTCGGAGGCCTGGCCGAGCCGCTCGCGAAGGTGCTCGATACTGGCCTGCTTCGCCTGCAACCTGCTCTCGAATGAACGCAGCCCGCGCTCCTCCTCGTCGAGCGCACCCTGCTCGTCGGTGAGCTGCGCATTCAACTCATCCGGGCGCAGCTCGGCGAACTCAGTCTCGAGCTTGGCGATGCGCCGGCGCAGCTCCTCCACCTCCGCCTCCAGATGGGTGAGGCGGGCGCGCTCTGCGTGCGCCAGCTCGGAGGACTCGGCCGCCTGCTGGTTCAGCGACTCCCAGACGGCTTGCAGCTCCTGCATAACCGATTCGCTGCGACCGAAGCTCGACCGGCTACCGGCCTCCGCCTCGCGCAAGCGCTCGAGCTCCGGCTCCTCCTGCGACAGCGCTTGGGTGAGCTCGTCGAGCTGGGCGCGCTCCGAGCGCAGGTGTCCGCTTGCCTCCTCGCGATTCGTCTCCTCGCGCTCCAAGCTCTCCTTTAGCTCGATCCTTCGGGCTCGAAGGTGTTGGATCGATTCCTCGACCCGCGCGATCTCCGCCCCCGCCTCCAGCACGCGACGGTAGATCGCGTTGAACTCGTCGGTTGCGCTCGTATGCGCGGTGCGCTGCTGCTCGAGCGTATTCTCCAGCCGCCGCTGCTCGGCAACCGCCGCTTCGAGCGCATTCTGCTGTTGTCTGACCTCCAGCTGATCGCGTTCGGCCTGCTCGCTGAGCCCTCGCCACCTCAGACTGAGCAGCTCGGCCTTGAGCAATCGCTCCGCCTGCTTCAGGACCTTGTACTTCTCCGCCATACCCGCCTGGCGCTTGAGGTGCTGGAGGCGCTGCTCCAGCTCATCGCGCAGGTCGTTCAGGCGGTCCAGATTCTCGCGCGCGTGAGAGATTCGGTTCTCGGTCTCGCGCCGACGCTCCTTGTATTTCGATATGCCGGCCGCCTCTTCGAGAAATTCACGCAGCTCCTCGGGCTTGGCCTCGATCAGGCGCGAGATCATTCCCTGCTCGATGATCGCGTAGCTGCGCGGGCCGAGCCCGGTTCCGAGGAAAACGTCCTGCACGTCCCGCCGCCGGCAACGAGAGCCGTTCAGGAAATAGTGCGATTGACTTGCGTCGCGGCTAACCTGCCGCTTCACCGCGATCTCCGCATACTCCGCGTAACGCCCCCCGAGCCGCCCTTCACTATTGTCGAAGATAAGCTCCACCGCCGCCTGTCCCACCGGCTTCCGCGCGCTCGAGCCGCTGAACACGACGTCGGCCATCGACTCACCACGCAGATGCTTCGCCGATATCTCCCCCATGACCCAGCGCACGGCGTCGATGATGTTCGACTTGCCGCAGCCGTTCGGGCCGACGACCGCAATGAGGTCGCTGGGAAACTCGATGGAGGTAGGGTCGACGAAGGACTTAAAACCCGCGAGCTTGATCTTGCGGAGACGCACCTAACCGCGTCCAAGGGGGGCTTCAGATCGCATCGGCGCGTACTTTACACTATTCCTTACCGACGAAACACTCATTCACGATGAATTTTCATCCCGGCCAGCACGCCGCGCGGTCTCGTCGGCGGCGGAAGGAATTGCATGAGAAACAATCCGTTGACCGGGGCCCGCTATCTGCTGCGCGGGTTCGGCCTGGTGCTGGAGCCGCGCATACGCCGGTTCGTCGTCATTCCCCTGGCGATCAACACGCTCGTCTTCACAATCCTCATCTATTGTCTCTACCTCGGAGCCGGGCGCTTGAGCGGCTTGCTAGAGAGCTGGCTACCGGACTGGCTCGACTGGCTGCGGTTTCTGATCTGGCCGCTTTTCGGACTGGTGGCACTGCTGGTCATGGTGTTCGGATTCTCGATCGTCGGTAATCTGATCTCGGCGCCATTTAACGGCTTTCTTGCCGAGGCGGTCGAGCGCAACCTCACCGGCCGCGCACTCGAGCCCGCGCCCGGCTGTTCGGCGCTCGCGCGCGAGGTGGTCCGGTCCGTGCGATCGGAGCTGCGCAAGCTCGGCTACACGCTGGTGCGGGCGATCCCGATTCTACTGCTGATGTGGCTCCCCATCGTGAATCTCGCGGCATCGGTGGGATGGGTGGTGTTCGGGGCGTGGATGATGGCGATTCAGTACGCGGACTACCCAATGGCCAATCACGGTCTAAGCTTCCCGGAGCAGCGCGCGCGGCTCGCGCAGCGCAAGATGCTGAGCATCGGCTTCGGGGGAGCGGTCATGCTGGCTCTCATGATTCCGATCCTCAACTTTCTCGTGATCCCGGCAAGCGTCGCCGGGGCCACGGCGATGTGGGTGGAGGAATTCTCCGATCCGGTCGATACGTAGGGCAGCAGGAACGCTGAGCTCGGGCCCCGGTTGATTGCGCCAGCAGAGGCTTTCTGGTATTAAAGCGCGCTTGCTCAAATTCGCGACTCACCGTGTCCGCCGCTCCTTACATAGGCGCACCGGCCGCCGAACGGCGCCGGGCGGTGAACATCGCGACCAAACTCGGCAACTGAACGCAGGATGGCGAGCGTGAAATCCAAAGCGAAAGCAAAGCGAAAAGTAGCCCCTAAGCCGGGGACGAGAAAGATCGGCGGGAAGAAGAAGGCCGGGCAGAAGGCTTCGGCGAAGCGGCAGACCGGTAAGAAGACTACCGCGAAACGCGTGCCCGCCAAGAAGAAGACGGTCGGCAAGAAGAAGTCGGCGGCCAAGAAGAAAGCCGTCGACAAGAAGAAGTCGGTGGCCAAGAAGAAGTCGGTGGCCAAGAAAAAAGCCGTCGGCAAGAAGAAGACGGTAGCCAAGAAGAAAGTGGCGGCGAAGAAGAAGGCACCTGCCGCGAAGCGGACGGCCGCCGGCTCCCGGCCGAGGAAGACCGCCACCGCTCGTAAGCAACCGGCCGCCAAGGCACCCGCCGCTCGCAGGCGGGCCACCGCGGCACGCCCGACCGGCAAGAAGCCGGCGGCTGCCAGACGCACCCCGAGCCGGGGAACACACCAGCTGAGTCTTCCCGCTCTCGCTGACGGCTCGGTGTCGGTGGTGCGATTCACGCCGTACAAGGAGCGCCGCGGCGAAGAGTACATGAACGATCGACAGATCGAGCATTTCCGGAACATCTTGCTTGACTGGAGAAGGCAGCTGATGGAGGAGGTCGATCGAACGCTGCACCACATGCAGGATGAGGCGGCAAACTTTCCCGATCCCAACGATCGGGCAACTCAAGAGTCGGAGTTCACCCTGGAGCTGCGCACCCGCGACCGGGAACGCAAGCTCATCCGGAAGATCCACGAGGCGATGGCAACCCTCGACACCGGCGACTACGGCTTCTGCGAGGCGTGCGGAGTCGACATCGGCATTCGACGACTCGAAGCCCGTCCCACCGCGACGCTGTGCATCGACTGCAAGGAGCTTGACGAGATACGGGAACGGCAGATGGGCTGAGGGTGGGTCCTGCCGGCCGACGCCCCCCACCCGGGCTCGGCTTCTCCCCGGCTCTCGTCGCGGGCAGTCGGCGGAAGCTCTCTAGCCGACGATGAGCACCTGCGGCCGAGCCGGCTATCGCGGACGATTCGCCCCATCCCCTACCGGTCCCTTGCACTTCGGGTCGTTGGTCGCAGCGGTCGGAAGCTTCCTCCAGGCCCGCCATCAGGGCGGCGAATGGCTGGTCCGAATCGACGACGTTGACACCGTGCGCAGCCGCCCCGGCGCGGCGGAGGCGATCCTCGGCACCCTGGACCGATTGGGCATGCATTGGGATGGTCCGGTCGTGCTTCAAAGCGAGCGCCGCGCAGAGTATCGCGCAGCGCTCGAGGGTCTAAGTGCGCTCGGCCTCGCGTATCCCTGCGGATGCACGCGTAAGGAGCTAGCCGGGGGCGTCTATCCTGGAACTTGCCGCCGGGGAATCCCCGCCGGGAAACGGCTGCGCTCGGTTCGGATGATCACCGCTTACGAACCCACTCGGATGCTGGACGGTATTCAGGGAGAGTACTCCCAGACGCTCGCCCGCGACGTCGGGGACTTCGTGCTGAAGCGCTCGGACGGCCTGTTCGCCTACCACCTGGCAACGGTCATCGACGATGCCGCGCAGGGCGTCACCGAGGTCGTCCGCGGCAGCGACCTGCTCTCATCCACTCCCCGTCAGATTCACCTGCAACGAGCACTTGGCCTACCCACGCCGGGATACCTCCATCTACCGATCGCGGTGAACGCCCAGGGCCAGAAACTCAGCAAGCAGTCGCACGCGCCGCCGATCGACCCGGACCGGCCGAAGCCGGCGATCTGGCAATCGCTGCGATTTCTCGGTCAGCGCCCGCCCGCACCGCTGCTGGATGAGAGCATCGAGCACATCTGGGCCTGGGCGACTTCGAACTGGCGATTGGACCTCGTTCCGCGCACCGAAAAGCTGACGTTCACGGACTGAGCTTGGCGATCGACGCGGTGCGCCGCTCGTAGGCATCGCGGGCAATGCGGATATCCTCCAGATATGCGGTGAGCTCCTCCAGGAGCAGCGCCTGCGGGCCGTCCACCAGCGCCTTGATTGGCTCGGGGTGAAAGTCCACGAGGACCATGTTGGCTCCCGCGATCACGCCCTGCGCGGTCGCGTGGAAGATATCGAGCAAGCCGTCGGGCGAGCGGTCCCGCGACCCGACCGAGTGGGACGGGTCGACGCACACCGGCATGCGGGTCAAGCGCTTGACCACCGGCACGTGAGAGAAGTCGACGAAGTTGCGATGGGGATCGGCCAGGTTCGTCTTCATGCCGCGCAGCCCGAAGATGACGTTTCGATTGCCTTCGCTCGCCAGATACTCTGCCGCATTGAGCGACTCCTCGAGAGTGATCCCAAAGCCCCGCTTTACGAGTACCGGGAACTCCCTCTGTCGGCCTACGATCTTCAACAGCTCGAAGTTCTGAGTATTGCGGGTGCCGAGTTGCAGCATGACCCCGGTGGGATTGCCGGTGACGCTGAGCGACTCACGAATCTCATCAACGTGCGATTCATGCGTCACCTCCATGGCAATGACTTTGACATCGTACTTGCCGGCCAGCTCGAAGACGTAGGGCAGACACTTCTTGCCGTGCCCCTGGAATGAATACGGACTCGTGCGCGGCTTGTACGCCCCCATCCGGGTGCATTGAAGACCGTGATCCTTGAGAGCCCGCATCATCTGCTCGACATGCTGCCGAGTGCTCACCGCGCACAGACCCGCGAACACATGGAGCGTGTCCTGGGAGAATCGCACGCCGTTGTGCTGGAACTCGATCGATGCGTCGTCGTGATGATGCCGTCCGAGGAACCGATATTCGCGCGAGACCCGCACCACCCGATCCACCGCACTCAGCGCCCGCATCTCGTCCGCGTCGAGGCTCGACGTGTCCCCGACCAGATAAACCTCGGTCAATCGCTGGGTGGCACCCTGGATCTCGTGCACGCGGGTCTTGATGTCCCGCAGCGTGCTCAGGTGTTGCATGAGATCGCGGTACTCGTGGGAGTCCTGCGCGGTATCCGGGTGCAGTATGAGAATCATCGTTTCCGCCCGCCGATGGGTTTTGAACAGCCGCCATTATTCCACAGTTCCGAACGCGGCCGACGCCGATCGGGTAACCGGAGCGCGGAGAATCCGGCGCGGGTCGGGCCCTGAGCTATGATTGAGTCGATCCCCGAGACTCGGTGCCATTATGCTACGACTCGATCGCCGTAGGCTCGCCCTGAGCGCGCTCCTCCTGGCCGTCACGACCGCCCTTCCCGCCGTCGAGAAGATCACCGTGCTGGGCCTTTTCAAAGACAAGGCCATCGTGCGAATCGACGGCAAGCAGCGGGTAATCGAAGCCGGCGGCTCCACCCCGGAAGGGGTCAAGCTCGTCTCGGCTGACAGCGAAGAGGCGGTGCTGGAGGTGAACGGCGAGGTAGCGACCTACCGACTCGGCACTCACATCGGCACCACCTACGCGAAGCCCAAGGAAGGACCGTCGGTTCAGATATGGCCGGACGGACTCGGCATGTACAGCGTGGTCGGCAGTATCAACGGCTACCCGGTCAACTTTCTCGTCGATACCGGCGCTACCCTGGTGGCCATGAACAAGCACGAGGCGAGGCGGTTGGGTATCGACTATCTCGTCGAGGGGGCCCCCGGCATGTCATCCACCGCCTCGGGGATGGTCGCGACCTACTACGTCCGACTCAAGCGGGTTCGGATCGGGGACATCGCGCTCGGCGAGATCCCGGCGGCGGTAATAGACGGCGATTTTCCGGCCGATGTCCTGCTCGGGAACTCGTTCCTCAATCGCGTGCACATGCGACGGGAGGGCCGCATGCTCGAGCTTCAGAAACGCAATTGACGCCGCCACCCGGGGCAATGGCACCTCGACGCCACCCCCACCGGTACGTCCACGCGCCGGCAGTCGGAATAGCCCGGATATTTCACCAAGGACCCGGGACGATGGCGACGGATAGGCGAGTCTGGACGCCGGGCTGAAGCGCAAG
>JBFHLI010000123.1:0-10064 GCA_041594935.1 Gammaproteobacteria bacterium
CCGCAGCCCATGCTGAGGGTGAAGTTGAGTCCGCTATCGAAGCCGCCACCGTTGCCGAAGGTATGGGCCTGGTTGACGAGCACGCGCACCACATCCATCGTGTCGGCCAGCCGTTGCGCATGCGCGAGGTCGCGGGTGTGAATTCCGCAAGAATGGCCTCGACCCTGATGGTCCAGAATCTCCCGCGTGCGCTCGATCGCGGCCTCGAAGTCAGCCGCCCGGTAGATCGCGAGGACCAGGGAGAGCTTCTCGCCCGAGAACGGATAACCGCGGCCGACGCCGTCCTCCTCGACCATGAAGAATTTCGCCGACCCGGCGGCGCCCGCCAATCCGGCCTCGCGAGCGAACACTTCGGCGTCCTTGGCGATCACTTTGCGATTGAGGCGCCCGTCCACCCACAGACACGCCTCGATTGCATTCTTCTCCTTCGCGGTGGCCAGATAGCCGCCAACCGTCTGCAGCGCGGCGATGGTGCGCTCGTAGACCTCGTCAACGATCACCAGCGCGTTCTCCGAGGAACAAGACGTCGCGTTGTCAAAGGTCTTGGAGGCGCAGATCTTCTCCGCCGCGTCCTCGAGATCCGCGCTCGCATCGACGATCACCGGAACGTTGCCGGTGCCGACCCCGATCGCGGGGGTGCCACTGCGATAGGCGCTGCGCACGTTGTTCTGGGACCCGGTGACGACCAGCAGATCGCACTGCTCCATCAGCGCCGCGGTCAGCGCCTTGTCGACCGGGGCGGGCAAGACCTGGACCAGGTCTGCCGGCAACTCGACCCGCTCGAGCGCGGCGCGCATCAGCTCTACCGCACCGTTCGTGGTCGACCATCCGGCCGGGGACGGTGCGATGATCACCGCATTGCGGCCCTTGATGGCCATCAGCGCCTTGTTGACGGGGGTGGCGGACGGGTTGGTGGAGGGACAGACCGCACCCACGACACCGACCGGCTTGGCATACTTCACCAGCCCCTTCGCCGGGTCCTCCTCGATCACTCCAACCGTCCTCACCCGCAGCAGATCGCGCAGGGTTCCGAACGTCTTGCGCTGATTCTTGATCACCTTGTCGGCGACGTTGCCGAGGCCCGTGTCGCGGACCGCATTGCGCGCGAGCTCGAGCGCATGCTCAGGCTTGTAGAGCGACCACGCGAGCGCGGTGACCGCCTCGTCGGTGCGCTCCTGAGAGGCGCGTTGGAATCCCTCCATCGCCGCGCGCGCGCGCGCCACGAGCTGCTCTACGATCTCGCCGGGCGAGTGGGGCGCGGTCTGAACCTTCATGCGACGGGGTACCTCTGTGGGTCAAAGCGCGCCATTATTCACGATCGAGCGCGCGATTGTTAAGGGTCTCGATGGCTCGTCCGGGCCCCGGGCCGCAAACCAACCCGGGTTGGAACCGTCCGGAGCCGGGCGGGACGGCTCGGTTTGTCGTTTCTTTTCGCGCCGCGAGCGTGGCGAGCGGATGAATGGTATCAGCTGAGGAAGATAGCGTTACCCACGAGCCGCGGGAGGTGCGCCGGCGCGCGCTCCGCGATGCGCTGGGGCTGCCGTCGTTGATCCTGCTCGCGAGCATGACCGGATTCGGATCGCTCGCCCGCGAGAGCGGATTGAGTCTCGGCATCGCGCTGGGCGCGACGGCGGGGGTCTGGGGACTGCCGGGCCAGCTGGCGTTCGCCGAGCTGTACGCGGCGGAAGCCGGGGCCTTCGCCATCGGATTGGCGGTCGCGCTGGCCAACGCCCGATTCCTGCCGATGGCGGTCTCCTTCCTTCCCTGGGTACGCGTCGGGCTGACTCACCCGTCGCGCCTCTATGCGATCGTCCAGCTGCTGTCCCTTAACTCCTGGGCGGCGGGACTACGCGCCTTTCCCCGCATGGCGCCCGAGCTGAGGCGACTCTACTTCGTGGTATTCGCCTCGGTTTGCATCACCTCGGGCCTCGTCGGCACTGCGCTCGGATACTTCGCGGTCGGCGCGCTTCCGCGGCCGGTCGCACTCGGCCTGATTTTTCTCAACCCGGTATTCTTTGCGATGGTGTTCGCCGGCGCGCGCGGCCGGGCCACCCTGCTCGCCCTGGGACTCGGCGCGTTCTGCGGACCGCTGGCTCATCTGCTCGTGCCCGACTGGAGCCTGCTCATCGCGGGCGTCGTCGCGGGCAGCCTCGCGTTCTGGCTCTCGCGCCCGGGAGTGCCCCGAGGTTGAGCGAACCGTCGGCGCAATGGTGGCTGCTCGGGCTCGCGGTGGCGGTAACCTACCTGTGGCGAGGGCTAGGGGCCATGTTCTCGTCGCGGATCCAGCCCGATGGCCCGCTATTTCAATGGGTCTCGTGCGTATCCCACGCCATGCTCGCTGGCCTGATTGCCCGCATGACGGTGCTGCCGCTCGGGGCCCTGGCCGCCACGCCCCTGACGGACCGGTTGCTCGGCATGGCGGTCGCTTTCGCAGCGTTCTACCTCGGTCGCGGCCGAACCCTGCCGGCGGTGGTCGCGGGCGTCGTTACGTTCAGCGCGCTGACCGCACTTCGCTAGGAGCGTGCGAGACATCAACTGCTGGCAGTGACGGAGTGCGCGGTGCCCTTGAACGCCCGGTAAACGTTGAGGAGCAGGGTTCCGATCCCGAGGACCAGCAACACCGCCGAGATCGGGCGCTGGAAGTAAGCGCCGATGTCATAGTGCAGCATTTGCATCGCCTGGGCGAAAGTCTGCTCGCCGATCTTTCCCAGAATGACCCCGAGCACGATGCCCGCGACCGAGTAGCCGGAGCGGCGCAGGAAGAATGCGATGATCCCGGCCGCGAACATCACGAGCACATCCACCGCGAGTCCGCGAACCGCATAAGCTCCCACCGTCGCGAGCAGCAGGATCGCAGGAGCAAGGAGCTGAAACGGGATTCGAAGCAGATGCACCACCGTCTTAGTCTGCAGCCAACCAAGAAGGAAGATGCAGATGTTCGCGTAGAACATGGCCGCGAACACCACCCACACGAGGTCGCCGCTGTTCACGAACACGAGTGGGCCCGGCTCCATGTCGTGCATCTGGAACACCCCGACCATCATCGCCGTGAGCGCCCCACCGGGGAGCCCGAGCGCGAGCAGCGGGATCATCGCCGCACCGGTGGCCGCGTTGTTCGCGGTCTCGCAGGACACGACCCCCTCTAGCTCGCCCTTACCGAATCGGGACTTGTCCTTGGCCCATCGCACCGCCTCGTTGTAACCCATGAACGCCGCCAGGGTGGCTCCGATCCCCGGCAGGATGCCGCAAAAGAAGCCGATGGTGACCGACCGAAGCACCGCAAACTTGAGCTTCCAGAACTCGGCGAAGCTCGGAAAATCCAGGTTGACCTTCGGCGCCCGATAGTCGCCGGTCGCACGCTTCTCGGTCTGGATGAAGACCTCCGAGACCGCGAAGAACCCGAGAATCGTGGGAATGAAGTGAACCCCGGCAAGCAGGTAAACGGAGCCAAAGTCGTAGCGCGAGATACCGCCGACCGGGTCGAGCCCGACGGTTGCAATCATCAGCCCGAGCAGAACCGAGAGCCAACCCTTCCAGATGGTCGTCGCCCCGACCCCTGAGGCAACCGAGAGCCCGAACAACACCAGCGCGAAGATCTCCGGCGGGCCGAACGCCCGGATCGCCCAGTTGGCAATCACCGCGGTGGCGGCCATCATCAGAATCGCGGAGCAGGTGCCGCCGAAGGCCGAGCACAGCACCGCCGCGCCTACCGCCTTGCCGGCTTGACCCTTCTGGGTCATGGGATAGCCGTCGAAGCAGGTGGGCGCGTTCTCCGGCGCCCCCGGGATGTTGAACAGGATCGCGGTGATCGCGCCCCCGAACACCCCCGAGCAGTAGATCACGGAGAAAAGCATGATGCCGTCGGTCGCGCTCAGGTGGCCGGTGAACGGCAGCAGGATCGCGGCGAGGGTGAGCATGCTCACCCCGGGTATGGCGCCGAAGATCATGCCTCCGAGCAGACCGCCGATGAAGATGAGCACGCTCACCGGGCTGCTGAACAGCATGATGGTGCCGTCGATGAAGTGTTCCATTACGTCCTAGCCCCTATGTTGCACCAAGGATCCGGGGCGATGGCGACGGATAGGTGGGATTGCACGCCGGGCTGGAGCGCAAGAGATGGCCGTAGCTATCGCTTGGGCGAAACCCAAGTGCCAGGCCCGCGTAGCCGAGCCAGCGTCCGGGTAGCCTCGACGCGGCGACGAAGTGCACGGGCCCGAGGCTACCGGAAACGGACATTTCTCTTCCACCGTTCAGTAACTTCACGCATAGCGGCGGGGCGCCTTGGTGCAACATAGGAGCTAGCGCAGCCGTACCAGCAGCCAGTGGCTGAAATCGTAGAAAGGATGCACGTTGCCGGTCGGAAGACCCACGTAGAGGAGCTTCGCAAACAGGAACAGGAAGGCGGCGTAGAGGAAGACGGTTACGAGAATGATGCGCTTGACCCGGCGCTCGCCCCCTAGGAGCAAGAACCCCACGATGAAGAACGGGGTCAACGTGTAGAAGCCGATCGGCTCGAGCAGGAACGCGTACCCAACCGGCAAGCCCATGATTCCAAAGACGCGCGCATAGTACGAGACGCCGCGCTCCGAGGCGGCCGGACCTTCCGACGCGACCTTGGCCCCGCTCTCGGCCCGCCGCTGCTTCAAGTCATCGATCAGCTGACCGATGACCGCAAGCACGATGAGCACGATGACCGCGCGCGGCCAGCCGCTCGCGCCGAAGGCGTAGATCTCGATGCTGCGGTCGAACTGGAAACTGAGCGCGAAAGCCCCGAGTGCGAACAGCGACCAGAATACGAGCTCGAAGATCTGCCCGCGCGTCATCGCTTCACTCTCGCAGGAAAGTACGGCCCGGTGGCTCCAGCCCCGGGCCTAGAGTCAATCATCAACCGGATCCGTTCTTACTTGATGAGGCCCAGCTCCTTGTAGGCCGTACGGTAAATCTCCATCGTATCGTTGATGAGATCGATCGCCCCTTGAGTGTCGCGAAAGCTCGGGATCAGGTCCATGAACTTGCGCTTGTTGTAGGCCTGGTAGCTCGGCTGCTCATAGGCAGTCTGAAAGGCCCACTGCAGCCACTTCAGGCGATCTTTCGGCACGTCCTTGTGGACGTAGAAACCGCGAAAACGCAGTAGAGGCTTGAAGTTCAGGCCCACGTCGTTCATCGAGGGCACGTCGCTGAAGGCCGAGACTCGCTGGGGGAGAATCGTGAGAATCGGCTTGAAATCTCCGCTGTCGAGAAACTGGCGCACGTCGCCCGGCTGCTCGAACAGCGCGTCGACCTGGCCGCCCTTGAGTGCGCCATAGCGCGGCGCCCCCTTGTCAAAGCTGATCTGCTGAATCTTGAGCCCGTAGTGGTCGGTGATGAACTTGAGGTTGATGCGCTCCATCGAGCCCTCTTTGGACACGTTGGCGATGGTGGACTTGCCGTCCTGCGCCTTGACATAGGCCACGTACGAGTCCCAATCGGTGAAGCGAGTCTCGTCAGAGCGGATGAATATCTGCGAGAAGGTGATCTGGGAGATGACCAGTGGGATCAGGTCGACGGCCGGGTTCGGCTGGCTCGGGTCGAGCGCGTGGGCGCTGGTGGCGTCGTCGATATGCTCGAGAATCGTGTACCCGTCGGGCGGCGCCGCCATGTAGGTGCGCATCCCCACCGTGCCGCTGCCGCCCGGCTTGTGGTCACGATTTACCGCCACCCCGGTGAGCTCAGTGAATGCCTCGGCCATTGCCTGGGCAACCTGCCCGGAGCCGCCGGCTGGACCATAGGGCACGATCATCGTGATCGCTCGCTCGGGGAAACCACCCGGCTTCTCCATCATCTCGGCCGCGTGACTCGTCGTCGCGGCCCCGAGACCGATGACGCTTCCCAGCGCGAGCGCAAAACAGTTGCGTATTCTGACCATGTCTGATTCCTCCTCCAGCGGGTTACGCATCAGCTGATGTGCGTATTTTTCGTTAAACGCGTTACACAAGCCCGATGCCAGCGAGACGCTCTCGGCGGCTCCGACCCGGAGGTTGCACTTCGCGAAGCGTCGTACTTTAGCCGCATTTTCCGGGCAGGTACACACCGGGTGGTCGCTCTCGAGGCGCCGGGCACACTCACCAACGAGCGCTTGCGAGTCAAGACCCCGGGGGCAGTGAGCCCCGGAGGCGACCCGGTTGCGCACGAAGGTTGACGCCGGTCACAGCTTCGACCGGAGACCCGGGTTATCCTCCGCTCCACGATTGGTTAAGCTAACTACCGGCTCTCGATAAAGACAACTGGATCATGTGCGCTCTCGGCCTTTCCCCGCTACCTCGCATCCCGAGTCGGAGCCCCAAGGCGACGCTCGATCGGGTCATCGAGCAGCTGTGCGAGGTCATCCTCGGGAAAGAGGGACCGATCCGGCTCGCAGTCGCATGCCTGATGGCTCGCGGGCACCTGCTCATCGAAGACGTGCCGGGGGTTGGAAAGACCACCCTGGCGCATGCGCTCGCCCGCACGCTCGGCCTGAGCTTTCATCGCATTCAGTTCACGAGCGATCTGCTCCCGGCCGATATCCTCGGAGTGTCCGTATACGATCGTGAATGCGGAGCCTTTCAGTTCCACCCGGGGCCGATCTTTTCCCAGCTCATTCTCGCCGACGAGGTGAATCGCGCCACGCCCAAGGCCCAGAGCGCCCTGCTGGAAGCGATGGAAGAGCAGCAGGTGACCCAGGAGGGTGAAACCCGCGCTCTGCCGGAGCCGTTCTTCGTGATCGCTACCCAGAACCCCTCGTACCAGGTCGGTACTTTTCCCCTGCCCGAATCTCAGCTCGATCGATTCCTGATGAGGGTAGAGCTAGGCTATCCCGACGAGGTGGCCGAGCGCGCGTTGCTCAAAGGCCGCGATCGCCGAGACATCGTCAACCGGCTGGAGCCTTGCACCAGCCCGGAGGAGCTCATCGAGATCCAGGCCGCGGTGCCGCTCGTGCACGTCTCGGACGCGCTGCTCGACTATTTGCAGGCGCTGATCGGCTACACTCGCGAGTCCCCCGAGCTCGAGCAGGGCCTGTCGCCGCGGGCCGGGCTAGCGGTTCTGCGAAGTACCCAAATCTGGGCCCTGATGGACGGGCGCGACTATGCCCTCCCCGAGGACGTGCAGGCAGTGCTGGCGAGCGTCGTCGGCCACCGGCTCCGGCTCGCCTCGGAGGTCTCCCCCCAGGCTTCGAGCACCGTCACCGACATGCTCTTGGGGCAGGTGCCGATTCCCTAGTGCACTTTCGCGCAGGTAACCCGCCTTTCTCGACGGCTCCTGAGCCGATGGCTCGCGGCATCCCTTCCGAAGAGCATCCGGCCGGGCACCGGCGGGTCGATCGCCGGGCCGACCTCGGATGTTCCGCGCCGCGAGACCTCCAAGCGTGCGCGCGAGACTCTCGAGTGGCTGAAGAATGGCCTCGCTGAACGTCGCGCGCATCGCCAGAGGTCTCGCGGTGGCGAAGCCGGGGGGAAGCACGGTTCTTACCCATCGCCGCGTCTACGTGCTGCCGACCCGGCACGGCTGGAGCTTCTTCGCGGTGTTGCTGGCAATGCTGGTCGGTGCCGTGAACTACAACAACAATCTCGGGTATCTGCTGGCTTTTCTGCTCGGAAGCCTTGGTTTCGTCTCGATGTTTCACACCTATCGCAATCTCGCCGGACTGAGCGTGCGCCTGCGCCCGGGTGCACCGGCTTTTGCCGGCAACCTGGCCCATTTCGTGCTCTACCTCGACAACCGCGAGCAACGCGAGCGCCCCGACCTTTGCGTCTCATTCCGCCGGCACGCCGACGACGAGCGTCGCACTGCGATGGTGAGAGTCCACGTCGTACGCGACGAGCTCCGCGAGGTGAAGCTCGCGGTGCAAGCCACCCGGCGCGGACGAGTGCGGATGGGGCGCATCACCATCGCCACGCGTTATCCAATCGGGCTGTTTCGGGCGTGGTCGTGTTTCGAGTCCGATGCGGAAGTGCTTGTGTACCCGAGTTCCGGCGGAGACCGGGAGATCCCTACCCATGTCCCGGAGCAATCGACGACCGGAGGCCCGCGCGCGCGGGGGGCCGACGACTTCGCGGGACTGCGCAATTATGTTCTCGGGGACTCGAGCCGGCGCGTGCACTGGAAATCCGCCGCGCGCGAGCAGGACATGATGGTCAAGCAGTTTACCGGGGCGACGCCGCACGAAGCGTGCCTGCGTTGGGCGGAGACCCCGCAACCGGAGACCGAGGCCCGGCTCTCACAGCTGTGTCGATGGGTATTGGAAGCCGACGCCGCCGGAGCCCGATTCTCGCTCGAGCTACCCGGCCAGACGATCGAATCCGGCCGCGGCCACCAGCACGTGCGTCGGTGCCTACGCGCGCTCGCGCTGCACGGAGACGCCGGTGCCTGACCTCGAGACCCGCGACTGGAAGCCGACCCGCGAGCGAACGCTGTGGCTCGCCGCCTCGCTCGCTCTCGTGCTCATACCGCACGCACCCCGAATGCCGTTGTGGGTAAGCCTTGGCTTCGTAGTCCTCGCCCTATGGCGCATTGAGCATGTCACCCGCGGAGTACGCCTCCCGAGTCGCTGGACGAGGGTCTTTCTGAGCGCTGCCATCATGGCCGGAATCTTGGCCAGCTACGGTACGCTTTTCGGGCGCGACGCAGGAATTGCCGCTCTCGCCGTGCTCTCGGGCATGAAACTTCTCGAGACCGATACCCTGCGCGACGCCTACGCGACCGCCTTTCTCGGCTTCTTCGTCATCATCACGAACTTCCTCTACTCACAGTCAATCGCGACCGGACTTTACATGCTGCTCGTCGTGGTAGTCATGACCGCCACCCTGATCGTCATCAACAGCTCGCAACCTGGCCTGGGAGTGAGGCGACGTTTGCGCTACGCGGGCACGCTGATCGGCCAATCCCTGCCCTTCATGCTCGTCCTGTTCGTCCTCTTCCCCCGCATCCCTGGCCCGCTGTGGGGCCTTCCCAAGGACGCCCAGAGCGCCACCACCGGCCTCAGCGACAAGATGAGCCCGGGAAACATCAGCCAGCTCGGGCTCTCGACCGCGGTGGCGTTCCGAGTGGAGTTCGACGGACCCATCCCGCCGGTGTCGAGGCTATACTGGCGCGGGCCGGTGTTCGAGGATACCGACGGGCGCAGCTGGACCGCACGCGAGCTGCAGCTCAACCGCCGGGTACCGAAGCTGCGCGGGCGCAATGAGCCGGTCTACTACACCACGACCCTCGAGCCGCACGACCGACACTGGATCTTCGCCCTCGACGTACCCGGCACGGCCAACAACGCGATCCGCATCTCCAACGACTACCAGCTGCTTGCCACCAAGCGCGTCCGCCAGCGCGCCCAGTTCAGACTGCGCTCGTACCTCGACGCGCGAATTCCGGTCATTACCCCGGAGCAGAGAAGTGCCTCGCTCGCACTCCCCAACGGCTTTCACCCCCGGGCCCGGGCGCTCGCCGAGGAGTGGCGGGCAAACGCCGCCTCCGTCGACGGCTTCGTGGAACGCGCGCTGCAGCACTTTCGCGCCGAGCCCTTCTTCTACACGTTACGCCCGCCTCGATTGATCGGCGACCCGGTGGATGAATTTCTGTTCCAGTCTCGGCGCGGGTTCTGCGAGTACTATGCCGCCGCGTTCACGGTCCTGATGCGCGCGGGCGGCGTTCCCGCGCGCATCGTTACCGGCTACCAAGGCGGTGAGATCAATCCGCTCGGTGACTACCTCATCGTGCGCCAACGCGACGCGCACGCCTGGGTGGAAGTTTGGCTCGAAGGCCGTGGCTGGGTGAGAGTCGACCCGACCGCCGCGGTGTCCCCGCAGCGTATCGAGCTCGGGATGGACGCCACCCTGCCGGCGCGCATCGGTTCGGCCGCCTTCGGGTTCGAGCCGAGAGGACCGATCGCGAAGTTGATGCGCGGGCTCAACCACGGCTGGGACACCGTCAACAACAGCTGGAATCAGTGGGTGCCCGGCTATGGACACATCCGTCAGAAGGGGCTGCTCGGCCGATTCGGGCTGGACGCCTCGGATTGGCGCATCTTTGCGCTGTGCCTCTCCTTGGCCCTCATC
>JBFHLI010000124.1:0-9903 GCA_041594935.1 Gammaproteobacteria bacterium
CTGCAATGCCCTTATTGCTCCAACCCCACCGAGCTCATTCGCCGCAGCCGGGAGCTGGGCGCGGCCGAGTGGATCGATGTCCTAGAGCAGTCGGCCGGCCTCGGAGTGTTACAGGTGCACCTATCGGGCGGAGAGCCGACTGCGCGCAAGGATTTGACGGAGATCGTCGCGGGCGCGCGCGGGGCAGGCCTCTACACCAACCTCATCACCGCCGGCGTGCTGCTCAGCCGGCAAAGCCTGGCGGGGCTCGTCGCCGCCGGGCTCGACCATTTGCAGCTCAGCATTCAAGACAGCGACTCGGACAATGCCAATCGCATTGCCAATCTAACCAATGGACATTCGCGTAAGCTCGAGGTGGCGGCCTGGGTTCGGGAAGCGGGATTGCCGCTCACCATCAACGCGGTTGTGCACCGTCAAAATCTCGATCATCTCGAGGAGATTATTGCCCTCGCGCACCGTCTGGACGCGCAGCGTCTCGAGATTGCCAACGTGGAGTACTACGGGTGGGCACTCGAGAATCCCGCCAGCCTCATGCCGACCCGGGCCCAGGTCGAGCGGGCGAGCGAGGTCGCGAGAGCCGCGCAGGAGACCTATCGGGGGAAGCTCACCATCGACTACGTGGTGCCCGACTATTACGCCCGACGCCCCAAACGATGCATGGACGGGTGGGGCAATCGGTATTTTGCGGTGAGCCCGAGCGGGGACGTCCTCCCCTGCCACGCGGCGCCGACCATCACCGGAATGACGTTTTCGTCCGTGCGCGAGCACACCCTCGAGTGGATCTGGTACAACGACCCGGCGCTCAACCGTTTCCGGGGCGTGGACTGGATGCCGGAGCCGTGTCGAAGTTGCGAGTTTCGAGAGCGTGACCTGGGGGGGTGTCGCTGCCAGGCCTTCGCGCTCACCGGCGACGCGGCGGCGACCGACCCTGTCTGCGAGTTTTCGCCGCATCATGAACTCGTCGCGAGCCTCGCCGAAGGAGCTCCAGAATCCGTCCAGCCCGATTACGTCTATCGACGTTATCAGTAGCTTCAAGACCGCGCCGGGGTTAACTCAAGCCACTGATCCATGGGCTAAACCGTGCCGATGGCGTATGAGCCCATCCACCTCCAGCGCCGCACCCGCCGGCGTCCCGGAGCGCTCGTCGGTACCCGCGGCGCCGGCCTCCCGCCCCCCGGGCGGACCGACGCCCCGCTCAACCCCCCGCCCCGGGCTCGTTGAACCCCAGGGGTATTGGCGATAACCTTCTCTCCGCGTACCGCTGCCCGTTGCCATTAGCGTTAAGAAGAGCAAGCCCGGTACCCGTAAAAGAAACCGATGACTTGGGGAGAATAACCATGCGAACTCTCTTTTTCTTGAGCCCGCGGGCCTTCGTCGGCCTCGCGAGTGCGGCTCTGCTAGCGCTCGCCCCTCTCTTAGCGCACGCGCAGGAGGTCGAACGCGGCACCCTCTACGGCGACATGCGGACGGTGACGCAGGACCTGCTCGACCGAGCGGCCGGCGACGGTAACAACTTCTTGCATACCAATGGCAATTACCATCAAACCCGCTACTACCCTAATCGCCAGATCAACGTTTCCAACGTCCAGAAGCTCCGCCCCGCCTGGATTTTTCAAACCGAGGTGGTGGAGACGATGGAGACTTCGCCGATTGTGGTCGATGGCATCATGTATGCGACGACCGCGTTTAGTCACGTCTATGCGATCGACGCCGAGAGCGGTGCGCAGATCTGGCATTACAAGCACAAGATGGGACCGATCACGACCTATTGCTGCGGCCCCAACAACCGGGGCGTCGCGGTGCACGGCGACATGGTTTACCTGGGGACTCTCGATGCCAAGCTGGTCGCGCTCGATGCCAAGACCGGAAAGGTAGTCTGGGAGACCCAGATTGCGGACCCGGAGCTCGGCTATAGCGAGACGATGGCACCGACCGCGGTCCACGGCAAGATCCTGATCGGAACCAATGGCGGAGAATATGGGATCCGGGGTTTCGTGAAAGCCTACGATGCCAAGACCGGCAAGCTGTTGTGGACGTTCAACACCATCCCGACACGCTCAGTAGGGGTGTGGGCGACCCACGATGCGACCGGACGCGACATGCTGCGCGACATTGCGGCGGAGAAGGCGGCGCTCGCCAAGATGGGCGACCCCTACAAAACGCTGGGTGGCGGGGTTTGGCAAAATCCCGCCGTCGACCTCGAGATGAACCGCGTCTTTTTCGTGGTCGGGAACCCGTCTCCCGATCTAGACGGGTCGTTACGCCCGGGTGACAACCTGTTCACCGACTCGCTGGTCGCGGTCGATTTGGACACCGGCACCTACGTGTGTCATTTCCAATACATCGCCCACGACGTATGGGATCTCGATGCAGTCAGCCCGCCGATCCTCACCGACGTGATGAACAACAAGGGTGAGCAGGTCCCCGGACTGCTGCATGCCGGCAAAACCGGGCACGTCTACGTCCACGACCGGCGCGACTGCAGCCTGATCCGTTTCTCCGAGGCAATGGTAGCCCAGGAAGACATGTGGACCCTGCCGACCAAGGAGGGCGCCCGCATGCTGCCCGGTGCCAACGGAGGGGTCGAATGGTCGCCGATGGCCATCAATCCCGGGCTGCGGTTGACCTATGCGATCAATCTCCATCAACCGATGACCTATCACGTGGAGAGCACTCCCTATCCGGAAGGCAAGCTCTGGCTCGGCGGCGCCTTCAAGGTCATCCCGAGCGAGGAGCAGTGGGGCAACGTCACCGCCGTCGCCTACGACACCGGCAAGATTCGTTGGAAGGTCAAGACCGCGCAGCCGATGATTGGCGGCGTGCTCGCGACCGCGGGTGGGCTGGTGTTCACCGGCGAGGGCAATGGCCTATTCAAGGCCTACGACGCGGAAACCGGTAGCGTGCTGTGGAAGTTTCAGGCCGGCGCGGGCGTCAACGCACCGCCTTCCTCCTACACCGTGGACGGCAAACAGTACATCGTCGTCGCCGCGGGCGGAAATACGCAGCTCGACTACAAGCGCGGTAACAACATCATCGCGTTCACGCTTGCAGACTGATGACAATCGGCGGCGGGGCTTCTGACGGAAGCCCCGCCGCCGCAGCCGGCGACACCCCCGAAATCCGAGGAGCAGTAACCCGTGATTCGTAACTCTCTCGCGAGAGGGCTACTGTACGGCTCGGCCGCGGCCCTTGTGCTTGCGATGAGCCCGGCCACGCCGGCTGAGGAGGTCGCGGCCGAGACGCTGGCGCTTTGTACCAGCTGCCACGGAGAGCAGGGCCTGCCGAGTGACCCTGCCGTTCCCATCCTCTGGGGACAGGAGTTCTACTATCTGTACGTCCAGCTCAAAGACTACAAGGCAGGACGCCGGGCCAATCCGGTAATGAGCACCATCGCGGCGGCGCTCAGTAAAGAGCAGATGCAGGCACTCGCCCAGCATTTCTCACAGCAGCCCTGGCCCGCCACCGGATATAGCGCGGATGAAGCCGATATCGCGCGAGCCAAAAGCGCGGCGGTGGCCGGCCTTTGTACCCAGTGTCATCTCGGCGCATACACCGGCAACAGCCGCGTCCCCCGCCTCGCCGGGCAGCAGGTTGCCTATCTCAAGCAGACCATGCTCGATTTCAAGCACAAGGTGCGCTTGAACTCACCCGCTAAGGGCTCTCTCCTTGCCGCCTATGATGACCGCGATATCGAAGCGCTCGCCCGTTATCTGGGCGACCTCTGAGTTCACCGCCGGGCCAAGCCGCCGCGTCAGTTCGTTCGCAGGGCGTCTGCGACCGCCTCGCTCGCGGCCAGATCGCTAGCGGTCTGACCCTCTGCGTCGCGCCGGTCGGGGTCGGCCCCCGCCTCGAGCAGCAGCGCGACGACCTCGGGGTGATCCCGCTCGGCCGCGATCATGAGGGCGCTACGCCCGCGATCGTCGACCAGCTCGACCGCGGCCCCGCGGGCGAGAAGCAACCTCACCGTCTCGAGCCCCTCCCCGAGCGGCACATCGTTACTGTGCCCCGCCGCCCACATGAGGGCGGTGAGGCCATGCTCGTAGCGATCGTTTACCGCAACCCCCGCCTCGAGCAAGACGGCGCAGATCTCGGCAAAGCCCTTGCCGGCCGCGTATACCATCGCTCCCTTACCCGTGACATCACGCGCTCCCGGCCGCGCGCCGGCGGCCAGAAGCCGACTCACGAGCCGTTGATTGCCGTTATGAGCCGCCGCCATGAGCGGCGTGATGCCGCGCCGATTCTCCGAATTCGGGTCGGCGCCGATCCGTAGCAGCAGCTTGACCATCGAGCTGCGATTCATGCTCGTCGCCTCGAGGAGTGCGGAGCTGCCGAGCAGATTCACATGGTGAACGTCGGCGCCCATTTCGAACAGTCGCTCGACCACCTTCTTTTCGCCCATTCGCGCGGCGCGAACCAGGGAGGTATTGCCCGCGCGGTCCCTCGCCTCGATGGAGGCACCCTCGGCGAGCAGCCGATCCAACAGGGCAACGCAGCCCCGCTCGGCCGCGTCGAACAGGAGAAAGTTCAAGATGCGGGGATTGAGCTGCCTCTGCGCGAGCGTGAGCCGATGCTCAATCTCATCGCAGATAAGCTGCTTGCCGCCGTACTGCACCGGCATCACCCGCGCCTCCGCCCCCCCAAGACTCGGGAGGGAAGGGTTCGAGAACGACGCGAGAAGGGCCACGGTCGCAGAGAACACCGCCGAAATTCCCATGGGATGAAGCTCCTCTCAAGCACCGGGGCGAAAGATATCGGCTATCCGCTTCACAATGCCCCGGATGGCTGACACCCAGCAGCAAACGACCTCGATGACGTCCATCAACCCCCATCCACGGTGGTTCGTCCCTCACCACTTTACCGCTCGCAACTCGAGCCGGAGAACAACCGACCTCATCGCAAATGTATCTCGCTAGAGTTTGAGGCACCATTTTACTAACGTCGGGACCCTGACCAGGTTGTTGGTCAGGATAAGAAGACGGGGGAGAAAAAAATGCAAATCAGCAAGATCGTACCGCTCGCTACGGCCGCAACCTTACTGTGCGCTAGCGTATCGCACGCGCAAACCAATCTCGACCGGATGCGTAATGTTCAAACCACCGGAACGTCGTACGCGGCCCAACTCATCGACCAGTCGGGACGGAAGGCCGAGCAGCTCAAGCGGAACCTGCAGCGCATCAAGCTGCCCGACGGATTCAAAATCAGCCTCTATGCCATCGTCCCGGATGCCCGCCACATGGCGGTGGGACCCCAGGGTACGGTGCTGTGGGTCGGTACGCGCAAGGTAGATGTCTACACCGTCGTCGACCGCGACAAGGATCGCGTGGCGGACGAGGTCGAGGCCTTCGCACCGCCGATAGGATTTAAGGTGCCGAACGGGCCCTGCATCTCCAAAGATGGTTTCCTCTATCTGGTCGAGGCCAACCGAGTGCTGGTGTTCCCGGCCGCGGAGTTCTTCTGGGAGAATCCGGATGTCGCGGTCGACGTGGTCGTGCCGGAGGGCAAGCTGATCCCGGCGGCAGAGGAGAGCTACAATCACGGCGCCCGCACCTGTCGCATCGGCCCGGACAACAAGCTCTACATCTCCCTCGGACAGCCCTACAACGTGCCACCGGCCGGAAAACTGGATATGTATCGGAAATGGGGCATCGGCGGGATCATTCGCATGAACAGAGACGGGAGCGGCCGCGAGGTTTACTCCTACGGCGTTCGCAACTCGGTCGGAATGGATTTCAATCCCGCCAACGGCGAGCTGTGGTTTACCGATAACCAGGTCGACGGGATGGGTGATGACATTCCCCCCGGTGAGCTCAACCGCCAGACCAGCGCCGGTGAGCATTTTGGATTCCCCTGGTATGGTGGGGGCACCGTGCGCACCAACGAGTACAAGGACTCCGAGGTGCCCGCGAACGCAAGTCCTCCGGTGGTCGAAACCGTGGCGCACGCCGCCGATCTCGGCATGATGTTCTACTCCGGCTCAATGTTTCCGGCAAAGTATCGCGGCGGCATCTTCTCCGCCCAGCACGGTTCCTGGAACCGAACCACGCCGGTGGGGGCAAGGGTGATGTTCACCGCGGTCAATGCGGACGGCTCCGCCGGCGAGATGACCCCATTTGCCGAAGGATGGCTTAATGAGGACACCGGGGAGTATCTGGGACGACCCGTGGACATCGCTCAGCTTGCCGACGGCTCGATCCTCGTGTCGGACGATTTTGCCGGTGCGATCTATCGTATCTCCTACGGCGAATAGTCGTTGAGCACGTTGAACAGGCAGCCGGCTTCCCCGCCGGCTGCCTTTCCTCGAGGACAGCCGAAAAAATCAGTGGGCCTGAGTGTTTCCACGGGCGCGGCCATGCTGGCTCTCACCGTTGTCGCCGGAATACCGGAGGCAACCGCCGGTAATGCGAGCGATGGACGCAAGAAAGCCGCCGCCTGTCAGATCTGTCACGGCTATGACGGCATCGCCAAGATCCCGACCGCCCCCCACATCGCGGGCGAGAGCGATATCTACCTGCAGAACCAGCTAAAGGCGTTTCGCTCCGGAAAACGCGAGCACGAGATCATGTCGATCATTGCCGGTCAGCTCTCGGATGAGGATATTTCCGACCTTGCCGCCTGGTATTCCTCGATCAAGATCGCGGTGACCGTGCCAGCGGAGTCCGAATAGGGCCGCGGGGCTACCGGACCTTTGCCCGCCGCGATCTCGAGGTGACCCGAAATCCGCGCGTGGTCAGGGCGGGATGATCTCCACCCACACGTCCTTGGGCGTGCAATCCGGCCCGCTGATTGGAATCAGGTCCTGGGGGCAGGAAGAGAGCACCATCACGCAATCTCTCTCGGCCCGCAGGCGAACAAAGTCACCGGGCGACGCCTCCGATACCCGGTCCTCCAGGCGGCGATTATCGATCACCACCGTATGCATGAATAGGTTCCACGGCGTCGGCACCACCGGGGCGTGGAGACCCAGCTCATCGAGGGCGGCGTGGAAGTTGTCGCGGCAATTCGGGTGACCGTCGCCGGCCCCCTGCACACGGTAACTGTGTCGGTCGCAAGGGGGGCAGAGCGTGTCATGGATGCCGGGCGAGCAGTCCTCGATCAGGGTGAGGATCGGGCGGTTGAGATTCGTGACCAGGGTGTCACCGGGCTCGAAGAACAGGCGATAGTGCACGATCCGGCTATGGTCCATGGACAGGAACTCCGCCGTGTCGATCGGATTCAGCGCCCAGGTATCTACCACCTGTTGGCCGTGAACGTTGACCACCCGAACTTGCGACCCGCGCCGTACCTCGAGCGCCCGGGCGCCCCCGGCGGGAACTCGAACGCTCTGGGGTCTGTCGATCATCGACGGCGCCCTCGGTCGGGCTCTGTCGCCTTTTCCCCGTCAAGCTCATCAACCTCAATGATGATGCTCCCCGATCTCGAGCGTTGAGCCCGCGCGGCCCGGTCGAGCACGACCGAGGTGAGCGGTGCCTGAACGACGAGTGGGCCTTTCGTGACCCGTTCGCGGTCGAGGCTGGCGCTCGGGATAACCGGCACCTCGCGCACCGGATCGCCGGGAAGCTTGGTACGCCGTTTCGTCGCCCCCGGCACGTCCGCCGATTCCACCACCGCAGGCGGCGAGCCCCGGTCGCGCCGCAGGGTTACTCGCGTGCGCCAGGTTAGAAAATGGATATCTGCGTCGGGGTCATGGTGGCGATATAGCCGCTGGTGGGCCTCATGAAACGACGCCACCAGGGCCGGCAGAAATCCGGTCGATGCGGGCTCGAGCGATGGCACTGGAACCTCAATCTCCCAGTTCTGGTCCTCGTACTTGGCCTCCACCGTGGTGGCACTCACCCAGTCTTCGACGCGCTCGCTCAGCGTGCCGAGAAACGCGCGGCCCTGCTCACGCAGCTCCGCCAGCCGCAGCGAGACCGCGTCCGGATCGAAAGCTGAGCTTTGCTGCACGCACACGCGGGTGAAGTCACGATGGATGTCGGCCAGCAGGCCCCCGGCCGCGCAGTTGACCGGTGCGGTGGGAGGCACCAGGATTCGCCCACAGCCGAGGCGGCGGGCCAGGAAGACGGCCGCAAACCCGGCTGCCCCGCCCGTTGCCACCAGCACCGCCTGCCGCGGATCGAGGCCCTCGGCGAGGGTCATATCCTCTATCGCGACCGCCATGTCCTCGACGAACACGCGCAGCACCGCCTCGGCGGCATCGAGATCGCCGATCCCCAGCGGCCCGCCCACATCGCGCCGAAGGGCAGCACCGGCGGCCTCGACGTCCAAGCTCGCAGCGCAACCCATGAAGAAGCGGGGGTTGATGAACCCGAGCATGATGGCGGCATCGGTAACGGTGGCCCGGGTCCCTCCGTGACCGTAGCAGGCGGGGCCCGGCTCGGACCCCGCGCTGTGCGGACCGAGCCGCAGGAGACCGGCCGGGTCGACCCCGGCGATGGTGCCCCCGCCGGCTCCGATGCTGCGCACATCGATCGACGCGAATCCGGTCATGTGGCCGAGACAGGGAGTACCGATCCAGGTCTCGCGCGTGAGCGCCGGCGCGCCGTCACGGATCACGCTGACATCGAAGGTGGTGCCCCCGGCGTCGATCACGACTGCCAGCTCCGAGCCCAGGTCCGCCTCGGCATAGCGCGATGCGGCCACCGGACCGAGCGCCGGCCCGGAGCGAACGAGATGGATCGGGGACTCGACCGCCCGCCGGGCGTCGACCACCGTCCCGGTGGAAGTGCTGATGAGGAGACGACCCTCGAGCCCGGCCCGGGAGAGCGCCGACTCCATGCGCTCGAGATAGGACGCGGTCAAGGGCTTCAAGGAGGCATCGATGCAGGTGGCGGCGGCGCGGCGAAACTCGCGCAGACAGGGATTGACCTCGTGGGATAGAGAAACCGCAACCCCGGGCAGGTGCTGCGCGATGAGCTCTCCGACCCGGCGCTCGTGGGCGGGATTGGCGATGGACCAAAGCAGGCACACCGCCACCGCTTTCACCTGGTCGCGGCGAAGGTGCTCGAGAATCTCGAGGACCGCCGCCTCGTCAAGAGCACACACGACGGCTCCGAGCGCATCAATGCGCTCGGGCACCTCGAAGGTGAGCGCACGGGGAACGTAGGGCTCGGGGTACCTGATGGCATGACCGAAGGTTGGCAAGCCCATGCGACCGGCCTCGCGCAGCACCAGGATGTCGGGGTGTCCTTTCGTGGTGAGGAAAGCGGTGCGCGCAGTGCTTCCGGTTACCAAGGCGTTGGTCGCCAGCGTGGTGCCGTGAACCACGAGGTCGGTGCCGGCCAGCAGCTCACGCGGCGAAAGGTCGAGGTGACCCGCCACTGCGTTCATTCCGTTGATCACCCCCGCGACCGGGTCGTCCGGGGTGGTCGGCGTCTTGTAGAGATGGAGCGCGCCGTCCCGGGCCACCACGAAGTCGGTGCAGGTGCCGCCGATATCAACCCCGAGCTGCATCGGGAGGCCGACTCGAGCGTTTGCGAAGCCGCGCAGTGCGCGTGGGGTCCAGGGTGCCGTTCGCCTCACACGCGACCCCATAAACCTGCTCGGCCCGGGTGACGCTCATGTACCCTTCCCGCACATCGGCGCATACTCGCTGCGGGTCACGCTCGTGGGGTTCGCCATAGCCACCGCCCCCGGCGGTCGAGGCGGTAACCGTTTCGCCCGGTGCGACCTCGAGGTCCCCGACCGCCGGAAGCGCCTCGATGCCGCCCGCCTCACGGTGAAGCCACTGGCCGGCGGGCGCGCCAGCAGTGCCGCCGCGAACCCCCCGCGCCGCATTCACGCAGCCGTCGCTCGCGTAGGCGAGTCGCATTCGCCCCCCGACCGGTCCGAACGTCAGACGGCAGGCGGGTGCCCCGCGAAATTGGCCCGCGCCCTCGGTGTCCGCGGCGAGACGCCGTTCCCAGA
>JBFHLI010000125.1:0-9864 GCA_041594935.1 Gammaproteobacteria bacterium
GCGGTGGAGCGGGCCCTCGAGGATTTTCTTGCCGACGAGGCGGTTCGGGTCGTCATCCTGAGCGGCGCCGGCGGCAAGGCGTTCGTGTCCGGCGCCGACATCTCGAAGTTCGAGGCCGAGCGGGGCACCCAATCGGCGATCGGGCATTACAACCAACGCGTCCGGGCGGTGTATGACGGAATCGCCCGGTTGCCCAAGCCGACGATCGCGATGATCGACGGCTACTGCCTCGGGGGAGGACTCGCGTTAGTGGTCGCCTGCGATCTGCGCTTCTGCTCAGCGCGTTCCAAGTTCGGCCTGCCGGCGGCCCGCTTGGGTCTCGGCTATCCATTCGAGGGTCTCAAGCGGCTGGTCGAGACCATCGGGCCGGGCGCCACCAAGGACATCGTATTCTCCGCTCGCCGCCTCGACGCCGAGGAGGCACGTTCGATCGGGCTGGTGCAGAAGGTCTTGCCGGAAGACGAGCTCGAGCCGTTCGTGCGTGAGTACGCCCGCGTCATCGGGCGCAACGCGCCGCTCACCGTCCGGGCCGCCAAGATCATCCTCGGCGAAGTGCAGAAAGACGCCGGGGAGCGCGACCTCGAGGCCTGTCAGCGGCTGGTGGACGAGTGTTTTGCGAGCGAGGATTACGTGGAAGGCCGCCGCGCGTTCACCGAGAAGCGCGAGCCCCGGTTCAGGGGCCGCTGATTGCGGCAGGCTCGGCCGATCGATGACCCCCGCCGAGCGACGACGGGGCCAACGGGCGGAGCCGCGCGGGGGCGTCGATCGTCCGCTTCGAGGCTGATGCCCGGTCTCGGGGCGGCTCGGTCTGACGGGATCTTCGGGCGCTGCGTCGCGGAGATGTTCTGAGGGCGCATGGCGCTAATCGAGCTCGAGCCGGCGACCATCGCGTTGATGGTACTCATCGCCTACGCGACCGCGGTGTTTCACAGCGTAGGCGGCTTTGCGGGAGGCTTACTCCTCACGATCTGTCTCGCGCCGATTATCGGGGTCAAGGAGAGCGTGCCGGTGAGCGCCGTTGCCATGATCGTCTCCAACGTGGCCCGGGTGTGGGTGTTTCGCAAGGCGGTGAACTGGCGAGCGTTTGTTGCGGTCTTCTCCACCGCCCTTCCCGGCATCGTGATCGGGGCGATCGTCTACGTGAAGCTTCCGGTTCACTTCGTCGCCGCGATCCTCGGGGTGTTCTTGATCGCGACCGTGCCCCTGCGCCGCTATTTCAGTCGTCGCGGCTTCAAGGTCGGACTCTCGGGGCTGCGCGCGGTCGGGCTTCCCTACGGCCTCATCGCCGGCACGACGATGGGGGCCGGCATGATGCTCGCCCCCTTCTTGCTCGGGGTCGGATTGTTCGGTGAGCAGCTCATCGCGGTGGTGGCCGCGCTCGGCCTCGGGCTCAACGTCACCAAGACGGTGGTGTTCGGACTCTCGCCGCTGCTCACCCAGTCCCTGGCCCTGTCCGGATTACTGATCGGGCTGTGCACGATCCCCGGCGCCTACACCGGTCGCTGGATCGTCACCCACACGCCGATTCGCATTCACACCGTCTTCATGGAGGCATTCGTCCTGTGCGGCGCGGGCTACTTCCTGTGGAAAGCCGGGCAGGGGCTCGGGGCTTGGTGAGGTCGTTGCGCGCAACCGGTCCACCGGCATGCGGACCGGGCGTCGATGCCTGGCCTCGATGGGCAGCGAGCGCATCGACGAGGGCCGCTTCGTCGACGATCGGGCCCCTGGAGGTGTTGATGAGATACCCGCGGCTCTTCATGAGGCCGAGCTCCCTCGCCGCGTGCAGGTCGATCGCGAGGTTGCGCATGCCGGCGGGTGACGAGTCGCCGCGGTACGCGCAGAGGAAGGGCTGCATGAGCCGACAAGACATCTCCGATCCGAATCGCGCTCGCGCGCGGCAACGACGCCAGGATCCTCGAACGCTACGAGAGACCTTACCAGGCTTGATGCCGACGTTCTCGAGCCGCGGCACTGGAGCATCAGCTGGGTGGTTTCAGAGCGCGGTTCCGGGTCGATGCCCCTGTACATATGGCGTATCCCGTGCGATAACTCCAAGCACGAAAGCACGGTCCGGCGGGGGGTCCGTGGGCGCGATCCGTTGTCGGGTATCTGCGCCTCGTGCATACACGTGCGGACTTTCCGGGGGGGAAGATCCATGGGGAACCTGACGCACTCGCGAATCCGCCGCCTCGACGCGGTCACCAAACCGGACACGGTGTCCCCGGCGGGGGCCCGGCGTCGGTGTTTTGCCCGGAGCTGGTCCACGGTTACTGCCGCCATCTTGGCGATGTCGGCCATGTCGGCGTTCGCGGCCCCGACCGTGACCGGCCTCTTCGCGGGGAAAGTGAGCTCGGGCACGATAGAGGCGCTATTTTGCTCCGGTGGGGTGGACGTATCGTCCCAGCCAGTGAGCACCGGTGCGATCAACGTCGTCACGTTCGACAATGGAACCATCCACATCTCGATCACGGGTATCGCGACCTCGGGTGGTCCGGTCGATGTGAGCGTCTTGGGCACGCTGAGCGGCACCGCCATCTCGGTGATCTCTTTCGCGGCGACCGGCGCGCCGACCGGCAGCGGCACCGGCGGGACTCCGGGACCGGGTAGCGCCGGCAGCTTCGATGCCGCCAACGGTACCCTCACCCTCAACCTCTCCGACGAGTTCTGCGATCCCTTCACGCTCAGTGTAACCGGATCGGTGCAGAAGCAGGGGGCGGGCGCCGGACCGATCTCGCCGGATAGCCCGAGCGTCGTCCTCACCCAGATCGAGAATCTCAACAGCTTCGCGCGCACCACGGTGCAGCTGATCGGCACCGCTGCCCGCAATCGTCTGCGGCTCGAGGGCAACGGTCCGGCCGCGGGCGTCGCACCGGTCGCGGGTGGATTGATGCTGCAGGGCCAGGCCGCGGGCGATGGTCTCGCGTACCCGGTCGGGGTGTGGGCGAGCTACCAGAGCTCGAGCTTCGAGGACGAGTTCGCCGCCACCGCGCTGGACGCCGACAGCGATACGGTCTTCATCGGCGCCGATGTGAGCCCGTGGCCGAACACCGTCTTCGGGGTCGCGCTCGGCTACGAAAGCACCGACACCAGTACCTTGTTCAACGCGGGCGGACAGGACAGCGAGAGCTTCTCGGTGGTCCCCTACGCCGGCATCCTGTTCAGCGAGAACGTCGGTGTCGACTTCGACCTCTCGGTCGATTTCAGTGTCGGCTATTCGCGGGTCGACATCGACCAGTTCCGAGTCGTCCCCGGGACCACGACTCGCGTGACGAGCGACACCGATGCCGAGCGCTGGTTCGTGAGCGCCAACCTGACCGCGGGGGACAGCTTCGGCAATCTGTACCTGTCGGGCCGAGTCGGCGTGCTCGCCGCCTGGGACGAGACCGAGGGGTTCACCGAGAGTGACGGGACTTCCGTTTCCGATCTTCGCGCCGAGCTCGGTCAGGTGCGCGTCGGCGTGGATGCCGCTTACCTTTGGGGCAGCTTCGAGCCGTTTGTGAGCGCCACCTACGAGCTCGACTACGACCGGGAGGACATCCTCGTCGCGAGCGGTGCTCCCCACCCCAACGACGACGACGGCGTGCTCGTCAGCGCCGGCTTGCGCTGGTACTCGAGCCAGGCTATCTCCGCATCCTTCGAGTACAACACGATGCTCGGGCGCGAGGATGTCGACTCCGACACCTACAGCTTTCGGCTCCGGGCCGAGTTCTGAGGCGAGTTGGGGGTTCGGGCGCGAGGGCACCGCGAGCAGATCGATCCTTTGGCCCCGAGTATTTCGAGCGTGGCGGAGCCGCCGCCAGGATAGCGCCTGGCCACCGGAACGGATTTCTCCGAGCGGAGGCCAGCTGAAGCCGAAGTCATTTGTCCCGGCTCTCCTGGGCTTCGCTTCAGTAGCGCGGGACCGCGGGGCGAAAAGGCTCAAGTTCAACCGACCTCGAAGCCTCGGATCGTTCACCGTCGTTGGTGCCAGAGGTTATACTCCGGGCGCGCACAATTCGGGAGAAGTGACGTGGGGGAAGAGGATGCGAAGCACTGGCTGGTGCGGCCAGGCACGATTCGCTGGCTGTGGCGCGGGTTCGGCCTGATCCTGGCGGGTCTCGTTCTCGGGGATTTTTTCGTCCACGGTCACGCGAGCTTCGGCGTCGACGGCACCTTCGCATTCTACGCGTGGTACGGGCTTGTCACCTGCATCGCGATGGTCCTGTTCGCCAAGGCTCTGGGCATCCTGCTCAAGCGACGAGACGACTATTACGGTGATTAGCGCTTTCCCCCCCGGGGCGGTGCTCGCCCTCGGCGCGTTTGCGCTGCCGCTCGTGGGCGGGCGTCTTCGGCCGGCGTTCGTGCTCGGTCTGCCGCTCGTGATCCTCGCGCTGGTGTGGAGCCTGCCCGACGGCCAATCTCCCGGACTGCTGTTCTTCGACTATGAGCTCGTCCTGGTGCGAAGCGACCCGCTCGGTCGGCTGTTCGCGATCATTTTCGCGCTCATGGCGTTCGCCGGCGGGCTGTTTGCGCTGCGCCAGAAGAGCGATCTCGAGCTGGTCTCCGCCCTCGTGTATGCGGGCGGAGCAGTGGGAGTTGCGCTGGCCGGCGATCTGATAACCCTGTTCGTGTGCTGGGAGATCATGGCCCTTGCCTCGAGCACCGTGATCGTCTCGGTCGGCGGCGAGCGGGCAATTCGGGTGGCGCTACGCTACTTCATGGTGCACATGCTCGGCGGCGCGCTGCTGCTGGCTGGCATCATTGTGCACCTCGCCGATGGCGGCACCATCGCGGTGGGGAGGCTCGATGCGAGCAGTCTCGGCGGAGCGCTGATCCTCGCCGGGGTGCTGGTGAACGCGGCGGCCCCGCCGATCTCGGGCTGGTTGCCGGACGCCTACCCTGAGGGTTCGTTCAGCGGCACCGTGTTCCTGTCGGCGTTCACTACCAAGGCCGCGGTTTACGTCCTCATTCGCGCCTTCCCCGGCACCGAGGTCCTGATCCCGATCGGACTGTTCATGATCTTCTACGGGATCATCTACGCGCTGCTCGAGAACGACATGCGGCGTATCCTCGCCTACAGCATCGTCAATCAAGTGGGGTTCATGGTAACCGGTGCCGGTATCGGCACCGAGATGGCCTTGAACGGCGCCGCCGCGCACGCGTTCGCCCATATCATCTACAAGGCCCTGCTGCTGATGTCGGCCGGGGCGGTCCTCTACATGACCGGCAAGCGCAAGTGCACCGACCTCGGGGGCCTGTTCCAGAGCATGCCGGTCACCACCGTGTGCGGCACGGTGGGAGCGCTTGCGATCTCCTCTTTTCCCTGGACCTCCGGCTTCGTCAGCAAATCGATGATCAGCCAGGCGGCGGGAGACGAGCATTTCGCCCTCACCTGGTTTCTGCTCATGGCGGCCTCGGCCGGGGTTTTTCTCCACGCCGGGATCAAGTTTCCCTGGTTCGTGTTCTTCCAGAAGGACTCGGGGCTGCGTCCCCCGGACCCGCCCTGGAACATGCAGGCGGCGATGATCTTCTTCGCCGCGCTGTGCATCGGGCTCGGGATCTGGCCACAGTCGCTCTACGCGCTGCTCCCCTACCCGGTGAGCTACGCGCCGTACACGGTTCCCCACGTGGTCAACATGCTCCAGCTGCTGCTGTTCTCAGGGCTCGCGTTCTTTCTCATGCTTCCGCTGATGAAACGGACCCTCACCATCACCCTCGACACCGACTGGCTCTACCGTCGGTTCGGGCCGGCGGTGTTGTCGGCCATCGCGAGCGCGGTGGCGGCCGCACATCAGGCGCTCGATGCGGCGGGGCGACGGCAGGCGCGCGGGGCGCTCGGGCTTTTCCACCGCCATTTTGGTCCTGAGAGCACGATGGCCCGCACGCCCGAGACCGCCAGCATGGTGCTGGTGGCCGTGGTGGTGCTGTCCGCATTCTTGATCCTGAGTTTCTTCGTGTGGTAGCCGGTAGCGAACGGATGACGCGTCGGCCGAATCCCCCCTCGGGTCCGGCCATTGCCGCCGCCCCGCGATTGGTGCTGCCGCTCGGCGGTGCATGACCCATCGGGCTATAGTGCCCGGGTCGGGCGACCCGCTACCGGCCATGTCTCGTCCCGCGGGGCAACCGGAGCTGGCCCCGATCGTGGTCAAGTTTCTGTACCGCGAGAGTCACCGCGGCTCCCACGACCTATGGCTGCGCCAGCTGCCCGGCCGCCGCCCGCAGTGGGGGCGTTGCCGTTTCCGTTTTGACCCCGATGAGCGTGTCTACGACTGGCTCGTGGTCTACCATCGGCTCCCGCGCCCCGGCTCGGGGAAGCTGCGGGCCGAGTCTCTTGCCTGCCCGCGGGCCCGCACGCTGCTGGTGACGGCCGAGCCGTCCGCCATCAAGACCTATGGCAAGGTGTTTCTTCGCCAGTACGGCCACGTGCTCACCAGTCAGGAGCCGGTCTACATCCGCCATCCCGGCATGATCTACGGCCAGTGCGGCTTCCCCTGGTTCTACGGACGTTCCTCGCACCCGATTGCCTATGACGACCTGATTGCGGCGCCGCCGCCGCGCAAGACGAGGCTTATCTCGACCGTCTGCTCGAGCAAGCAGCAACGGCACACGCTGCACCGGGCACGTTTCGCGTTCACCGAGAGGCTGCGGGCCGAGATGCCAGAACTCGACGTCTACGGCCACGGGGTGCGACCGCTCGAGGATAAGGCCGAGGCGCTCGATCCGTACCAGTACCACCTTGCGATCGAGAACCAGATTGCACCGCACCACTGGACCGAGAAGCTCGCCGATGCGTTTCTCGGCTACGCGTTGCCTTTCTACGCCGGCTGCCCCAATGCAGGCGAGTACTTCCCACCCAAGAGCTTCATCCCGATTGATATTCGCGACTTTGACCGCGCGCGTGCGACGATTAAAAGCGCGATCGAGGCTAACGAATACGAAAAGCGCCTTGACGCTATCATCGAGGCACGCCGACTCGTCTTGCGCGAATACAACCTCTTCGCGGTGCTCAGCCGCGAGATCGAGCGCCTCGATGCCGGGGGGCGAGACGAGCCCGTGAGCGTGGGGTCGGCCGGGCCGGAGTACATTCTCGGCCGCACTGAGTTCTGGAAGAAGCACCCCGTCGCCTGCCTGGGTTATCTCGGCGAGAAGGCGACGCGTCGCCTGAAGAGCTACCTGGTTACCTGAGTCTATCGCGAGCGGTGGGCGACCGGGGCGAGATGGAGAGCGGAGTGACGCCGAAGCAGATCGTGTGCATGAAGTGGGGGGAGCTCTACGGCGCGCACTACGTCAACCGGCTGTACGCGATGGCCCGACGGCATCTCGCGGGCCCGATCCGCGTGGTCTGCTTGACCGACGACCGGGCCGGCATTCGCGAGGAGGTCGAGTGCTTCGACTGTCCTTCGATCGACGCCAAGCCGCCGCACGATCTCCGCGGCTGGCGCAAGCTCGTACTGTGGGCACCAGAGGTGGCGGACCTCGCCGGCGAGGTGCTCTTCCTCGATCTCGATCTCGTCATCGTCGACGATATCAATCCGTTGTTCGAGTATCCCGGTGAGTTCTGCGTCATGCGCAACTGGACCCAACCGCGCCTCGAGGTGGGTAACACCTCGGTTTTTAGATTCCGAGTCGGGGCGCGCACGGACATCTTCGAGAAGTTCTGCGCCGATCCCGACGGTGCCATAGCGAGCATCGACAACGAGCAGATGTACGTTTGCCGCGAGCACGGCAATCCCACCTTCTGGCCTGATGCCTGGTGCAAGAGCTTCAAGGTGCACTGTGTCCCGGCCTTTCCTTTGAACTGGCTCGTGACGCCGGCGATTCCTCCGGGCACTCGGATCGTGGTGTTCCACGGCGCACCGAATCCCGATGACGCGATGGTCGGCAGGTGGCCGGTCAAGCGAGAGCGTCCGCTCGGTCGAATCTACAAGCACATCAAGCCCGTTCCGTGGGTGGGCGAACACTGGCGCGATGAGCCCTGAGGCATTTCTTGCAGGCACCGGTACGGTATCCTCACCGCCAGGAGTGACCGGTATTCGGGTCCGGGTGCGGCCCCATCCGCGATACGTGAGTCTGTTGATGAGCGCGCCAGTCGAGGGCCCTGCCCGGCGCGCTCCGGCTGGGAGGTGGCGATGATTCAGCGTGAGCTCGGAACGCTGGCCGAGGACTATGGACGCACCGGCTACTACTTCCCGATCGACGTCATGAGCGAGGCGCAGGCGCGCACGTATCGCGACTCGCTGGAAACCGTTCAGCGCCAGCGGCGCGCGACGCCGCTCGAGAAGGCGATCTTCTTCAGCCACGCGAACTTCGTCCTGCCCTTCGTGGACGAGATTACGAGACTTCCCGCCGTGCTCGATCCGGTACGGACGGTGCTCGGTCCGGACCTGCTGGTCTGGGGCGCGAACTTCTTCATCAAGGAGCCGAATACTCCCAATTTCGTCAGCTGGCACCAGGACCTCACCTACTGGGGCCTGGACGATAGCGCCGAGGTGACGGCCTGGGTGGCCCTCTCGCCGGCGACTACCGAAAGTGGGTGCATGCGGTTCTTGCCCGGTAGTCATGCGGGCGAGGTCGTCGCGCATCGCGATACCTTCGACCAAGCTAACATGCTCTCCCGAGGCCAGGAGATCGCGGTCGAGGTGGACGAGCGGGAGGCCGTCGATGTCATCCTGCGCCCCGGCCAGATGTCGCTGCACCACGGGCGCATGTTCCACGCCTCGCGGCCCAACCGGTCACCCGATCGACGCATCGGGCTCGCAGTCCGCTACATCACCCCCGGCATGCGACAAATCTCGGGCGTCAAGGCCTATGCGCACCTCGTATCGGGGGAGGATACCTTCGGCCACTTTCACCTGTTGCCACCGCCCACGGGCGTGATGGCGGACGGGGACCTCGAGACCGCGGCCCGCGCGGTCGAGCTGGAGGAGCAGATCCTCTACGCCGGCGCTTCGCGCCGCGGCAAACGCGTGACCTGACGGTCGTTCGCGCGGCAGAGCGAGCGTGATACGCTCATCCTCGTTGTAACGGATAGGGCTTCCCGTTCTTGTGGTAGTAGCGCTCGACGCCGTCCTGCACCTCGAAAGTCATGTCGATGTCGGGGTACTCGCCGGCATCTGCCTTCGCCCGGGTGTCGATCTCGATGAAGCTCGCCGGCCGGTCGGAGCGGTTGATCAAGTGGTGCCCATCACGTTTACCGGCCGGAAAGCCCGCGGCCATTCCCGCCCTGAGCCTTTGCTCGCCCCCGTCGGTCACGAGCACGACTTCCCCTTCCAGGATATAGACGAACTCGTCCTCATGGGCGTGCCAGTGACGTTGGGATGACCACGCTCCGGGCGGCAGAACCGTGAGATTGACACCGAACTGCGAGATGCCCACCGCATTGCCCATCTCGCGCCACTCGCGCCGCCGGCACGGCTCATTGAATGGCGTCGGATAGGAGTCGTCGTAACCGATCCGCGGTTCCAGGGCGTCGGGGTCGAGGGCGGGCTGCCTGAGGGTGGTCATCTGGCGTCTCTCCGTAGGTTTCTCTGGTCAGTAAGAGGGGTTTGGCCCGATTGCTCCATCGTATGGATTCGACCGTCGAGCCGGCGGACCGACGCATCGAATTGGAACGGGCGCCGAGGATCGCTGATGGCGCGTCCCCCGCCGGGGCACGCTCGGGCGTTACCGGTGGGACGTCGGCCCTTGGTATCATAGGACAGTACGCACACCGCACCCGCCCCCTCTCCCGGCAAGGCGGTGGGCGACGGATCGGTGAGGGTTTTGACCGAGATGTCCGAGCACGATGAGCCAGGCGGTGGCGCGGAGTCGACGCTTCGATTAGAGGTATCGGCGGCCAAGCGCAATATGCCCGAATTCGCCTGGCCAACGGTGCTGCTGACGTTA
>JBFHLI010000126.1:0-9793 GCA_041594935.1 Gammaproteobacteria bacterium
AGCAGCGCGAGGTCGATGCGTACGTGACCGATGACATCCTGCTCTACGGGCTCATTCAAGAGGCGACGGAGCCTAGGCTCTACGAGGTCGTCGGGCGATTTCTCTCCTACGAGCCCTACGCCCTCCCCATGCCGAGAAACGACTCGGACTTCCGGCTGGTGGTCAACCGGACCCTCGCGCGGCTATACCGTTCGGCGGAGATCGAGCATGTTCACGCCAAGTGGTTCGACCCGCTGCTCGCACCGATGCCTGACCTGTTGCGGGCGACCTTCATCGTGAACGGGCTACCGGAGTGACGCGCGGGGGCGCACGCGAGCTCAGCCGCGCACAGCCGATCGTCTAGGCCGATTCGGCGGAAGCGCAGACCGCGGCGATTGCCGCGAGGGGGGCCAAGTGGTCAGGAAGCAGGGCAAGCGCGCGGGGGCGGGGCGCGAAGCGCGCAGGGCACGACGCGGGGCATCCGTGCGGGGCCCGGCGTTCATCGATCGCCAGATACCCTACTACGAGCTGCTCGGCGAGGCGGGACTCGCCCTAATCGAGGGCCACGCGGATTGCATTCTGAAAGAGGTCGGTATCGAGTTCCGCGGCGATCCCCAGGCGCTCGCGCTGTTCCGGGAGGCGGGGGCCGATGTCGCGGGAGAGCGGGTGCGCTTCGAGCCGGGCCAGGTCCGCGAGCTATGCCGCACCGCGCCCCGGCAGTTCACCCAGCATGCCCGCAACCCCGAGCGGGCGGTCGTGATCGGCGCCGACAACACCGTCTTCTCGCCCGCCTACGGCTCACCCTTCGTGCGTGACGTGTCCGCGGGGCGCCGCTACGCGACCATCGAGGACTTCGTGCGCTTCGTGAAGCTAGCCTATCTGACGCCGTGGCTGCATCACTCGGGCGGCACGATCTGCGAGCCGACTGACGTTGCGGTCAACAAGCGGCACCTGGAGATGGTGTACGCCCACATGCGCTGGTCCGACAAGCCGTTCATGGGCTCGGTCACCGCACCTTCGCGGGCCGAGGACTCGATCGAGCTCTGCCGGCTCCTCTTCGGGGCGCAGTTCGTGGAGGACCACTGCGTTATTCTCGGTAACATCAATGTCAACTCACCGCTCGTCTACGATGCCGTGATGTCGGGCGTGCTGCGCGCGTACGCCGCGGCCAATCAGGCGGTGGTCGTGGTGCCGTTCATCCTCGGCGGCGCGATGGGGCCCGTGACCCCGGCGGGCGCCATCGCGCAAGCGCACGCCGAGGCGATGGTTGGCGTGGCACTCACCCAGCTCACCCGGCCGGGCGCCCCCGTCATCTACGGAAACTTTCTCTCCTCGATGTCGCTGCGCTCGGGCGCGCCGACCTTCGGAATGCCGGAGCCGGCTCTCGCCTATCTCGCGGTCGGGCAGCTCGCCCGGCGGGTCGGGCTGCCGCTTCGCTGCGGCGGCGCATTCACCTCGTCCAAGGTCGCCGATGCCCAGGCCGGACAGGAAAGCTCGGACTCGCTGTGGCCGGCGCTCTTGGCGGGCGTGAATTTCGTGCTCCACGCCGCGGGCTGGCTCGAGGGGGGGCTGGTGATGGGCTACGAGAAGTTCTTGCTCGACGTGGACCGCCTCGGAATCATGCACGTGCTCATGAAAGGACTCGCGCTCGACGACAACGCGTTTGCGATGGAGGCGTTTCGTGAAGTCGGCCCGGGGAAGCATTTTCTCGGCTCCGCTCATACCCTCGCCAACTACGAGAGCGCGTATTTCGAGCCGATGCTCGCCGATGCCAATTCGTTCGAGCAGTGGCAAGAGGCAGGCTCGAAGACGGCGGAGCAACGCGCGCACGAGCGCTGGCGCCAGATGCTCAAGGACTACGAGCCGCCGCCGATCGACCCCGGAGTCGACGAGGCTCTGCGCGAGCTCGTCGAGCGCAAGAAGACGGCGGTCGCGGATGCCTGGTACTGACGCCGGCGAATCTGCGCCGCGCCGTCGCAGCGCGGTCGGTTTCCATCCGTATCCAAGGGGCGGGCGATGACCAAAGACCCACTTCTGCAGCCGTTCGCGCTCAAGCATCTCACGCTGCGCAACCGGATCATGTCGACGGCTCATGAGCCCGCTTACTCCGAGGACGGGCTGCCGACGGACCGCTACCGGCTCTACCACGTGGAGAAGGCCAAGGGAGGCATCGGCCTCACGATGACCGCGGGCTCGGCCGTCGTCGCCCCGGACTCGCCCGCCGCATTCGGCAACCTGCATGCCTATCGGGACGAGATCGTGCCCTGGCTCCGGCGTCTGAGCGACGAGTGCCACGAGCACGGCGCCGCGGTCATGATCCAGCTGACCCATCTCGGGCGGCGCACCGGCTGGAACAAGGCCGACTGGCTGCCGGTTCTCGCGGCCTCGCCGATACGCGAGCCGGCCCACCGCGCTTTCCCCAAAGAGGCCGAGGACTGGGATATCGAGCGAATCATCAAGGCCTATGCGAGCGCCACCGAGCGCATGTTGGCGTCCGGGCTCGACGGCATCGAGCTCGAGTGCTACGGACACTTTCTGGACGGTTTCTGGTCGCCGGCCACCAACCACCGTCGCGACGAGTACGGCGGCACCCTCGAGAACCGGCTGCGGTTCACTTACCGGGTGCTCGATGCGATTCGAGATTCGGTCGGGCCCGAGTTCATCGTCGGGCTGCGGCTGGTCGTCGATGAGGATTGGGACAAGGGTCTCTCCCGGGAGGAGGGGGTCGAGATCGCAAACCGGCTGGTGGCCACCGGGCAGATCGACTTTCTCAACATCATCCGGGGTCACATCGATACCGACGCCGCGCTCTCGAAGGTCATTCCGGTCCACGGCATGCGTTCGGCGCCCCACCTCGATTTTGCCGGCGAGGTTCGCGCGATCACCCGGTTCCCGGTGTTTCACGGCGCGCGGATCGCGGATGTGGCCACCGCCCGCCATGCGGTGGCGGAGGGCAAGCTCGACGTGGTTGGCATGACCCGTGCCCACATCGCGGACCCCCACATTGCCCGCATGGTGGCCGAGGGACGCGAGCACGAGATCCGTCCCTGTGTCGGCGCCACCTATTGCCTCGATCGCATCTACGAGGGTCACGAGACCCTGTGCATCCACAACGCCGCCACCGGGCGCGAGGCCACGATGCCCCACGTGATCACCCCGAGCGCCGGCGCCCGGTGTACGGTGGTGGTCGTGGGAGCGGGGCCGGCCGGCTTGGAGGCGGCCCGGGTCTCGGCGGAGCGGGGACATCGGGTCATCGTCTTCGAGGCGGCCGACCGGGCGGGGGGGCAGGTGCGGCTGTGCGCGCGCACGCCGCGTCGTCAGGAGCTGCTCGGGATCGCGGACTGGCGGGTAGCGCGTCTCGAAGCGCTCGGGGTCGAGATGCGTTACAACGCTCTGGCCGAGGCACCTGATGTGCTGGGCGAGCGCCCCGACATCGTGGTCGTGGCGACCGGAGGTTTTCAGAGCTCGCCCCCCCTCGAGACCGGCGAGGAGCTGGTGGTGAGCAGCTGGGATATCCTCGCCGGTGACGTCAAGCCCGGTGAGGACGTGCTGCTCTATGACGACAACGGAGCGCATCCGGGGATGCAGGCGGCGGAGCACATCGCCGAGACGGGGGCCCGACTCGAGCTGGTGAGCCCCGAGCGTTTCTTCGCTCCCGAGGTGGGGGGGTTGAACCACGTCGCCTACGCCCGGTGCTTTCAAACGCACGCGGTGACCATCACGATCAACACCCGCCTGCTGGGCGTGCGGCGCGAGGGCAACAAGCTCGCCGCCACCCTCGGCAGTGATTACGCCGACCGCACCCGTGAACGTCTGGTCGACCAGGTGGTGGTCGAGCACGCCACTCGCCCACTGGACGACCTCTATTTTGAGCTCAAGGAGGGGTCGCTCAACCGCGGCGAGGTGGACTATGAAGCATTGATCGGAGGCCGGGCCCAGGCGCTGGTGGCCAACCCCGAAGGCCGATACCGGCTCTACCGCATCGGCGACGCGGTGGCCTCACGCAACATCCACGCGGCTATCTACGACGCGCTGCGACTGTGCAAGGAGTTCTGACCGGAGGGGGGTTCAGCCAACCGCCCCGTGGGTCGCCGAATCTTGGGCTCAGTGCACGACTCGCGCGACCTGGCCTCGAAGTCGCTCGGCGGTCTCTCTGACCGCGTCCAGGTTGGGGTTGACGCGAAGTGCGAGCTCGAGCGCAAGCAATGCGGAGGTGTCGTCACCGGCGCGCAGACAGATCTGGCCAAAACCGCTCATCGCGCCGAAATGGCGCGGTTCCAGCTGCAGGGTTCTCTGAATGTCGAGCACACTCTCCGCGTCGCGCTCGAGCAGATAGTACAGGGTCGCGCGCTTGTTCCAGGCCTCGGCCCATTCCGGCCAATCGGCGACGAGGCGGTCGAGGAGCGGCTCCGCCCCGTCTAGCTCCTCGCGGGCCATTACCCCGATCGCTCTTTGCATCGCGCTGCGAGCGGAAAGGTCCTCATGGGTGCACCACAGGGCCCAGATGAGATCTTCGGCCTCGGCCCGAGCCGAGCCGTCGGGCGCCTGCTGGAGCTGGCGAAAAAGCATCTCGAGCGGCTCGGCGTATGGGCCGGCCGTCCCCACCGTGGGCAGCTCCGCCATCAGCGCGAGGGTCTGCTCGATCCTCGTGAACAGGATTTGCTCGGTCGGCACGTTGAATCCGCCGTTACCGCTGACTCACATACCGCATCGCGGCTCGGTCCACCGGTTGCGCTAGGACGGCTCGGGGCGACACGGGGGTTAGAAGCGTGAACCGCATTGGTCGAGCGACCGAGCAGCCGCAGCACGATCTACGATTCGCGGCCACATGGTCCGGTCCTCCTCGTCAGAAAGCCACGGCTGTTGTCCTCGCACGACCGGACAATCTGACTCGCGCCTGCCGCCCCTCGCTTCGCCCGCCCAATACGGTACACGCTCCTAGTCCTCGAAGATCTCGGTGCGCAGTAGCTCGATTCCGAAACCGGCCAGTCCCACGTACGTCAGGTGGCGCATGGCAAGCAGCTTGATGGACGAGATGCCCAGATCGCGCAGAATTTGCGCCCCGACCCCGACGTCGCGCCAGCCCTGGTGGCGCACCTTCTCGCTCGAGGGCCGGGTTCGGTCGGGTGGTGCCTCGGGCGCACCGTCGAGTGCCCCTCCGGGTACCCCCGAGGAGCCTTCGCGCAGGTACAGCAGGACGCCGCGACCCTCGTGCTCGAAGTGGGTGAGGGTCTTGGAGATGAGATCGCTCTTCGGCGCGGCGCGGTGTCCGAAGACGTCCATGATGATGTTCTCCCGGTGGATTCTGACCGGTACCGAGGTGCCATCGCCGAGATCGCCGAAGATGAGTGCCAGATGCTGCACCGCATCGAAGGGGGTAGAGTAGGCGATCGCCTTGGCGAGGCCGATCTCGGTGTTCACCTCGAACTCTGCTTCGCGCTCGACGAGGCGCTCGCGGCGCTGCCGGTGAGCGATGATGTCGGCGATGGAGACGATCTTGAGCCCGTGCTCCTCGGCGAACTGGAGGAGCGCCGGAAGCCGCTTCACGGTGCCGTCGTCGTTCACGAGCTCGGCCAGCACGCCGACCGGCCGGCACCCGGCGAGCCGGGCGAGGTCCACCGCCGCCTCGGTGTGTCCCGACCGGCTCAGCACCCCGCCCTCGCGGGCGATCAGGGGAAAGACGTGGCCGGGCCTCACGAAGTCGTCGCCGCCGACGTTGTTGTTGGCGAGCGCCCGGATCGTGTTGGTCCGCTCGTCGGCCGAGATTCCGGTGGTGAGTGCCTCGCGATAATCGACCGAGACGGTGAAGGCGGTGTGCAGCGGCGCGTTGTTGTCGGAAACCATTGCGCTCAGGTGCAGGCGCCGCGCGTCGTCGTGCGTGAGCGGGGTACAGACGATGCCGCTGGTGTGGCGAATGATGAACGCGATCCGCTCGGGCCGGGCGAGCTCCGCCGCCATCACCAGGTCGCCCTCGTTCTCGCGATCGGCGTCGTCCACGACGATCACCATCTCGCCGGCTGCGATGTCCTGGATCGCCTCCTCCACCGAGTTCAAAACCGCGGTTGCGTCGGTTTGCAGCGACGAGGGGTGGGGCGTCGTCTTCGCCTTGGTCGTCATCCCGGTCTCCCGTGTCTCGTGCACCTATGATGCCGCGATGTCGATCGTGGTGCCATCCCCGGCAAGGGTGCGCAGTTGGGTGCAGGAACGCTTCCCGCGGTCCGCTGGCGCCTCGTCGAGCCCGACCTGGCCGGCCGAACGCGATGCCGAGCCCGGGCACGGGGTCAGGTCGGCTGGTTAGACCGCGTCACACCACCGGGGAGCCGTATCCCCAGCTATAAGGCACCGGGCCCGAAAGCGCGACCACGTCGCCTTCGTCGAGAACCCGATCCGTGCGCAGATCCGCATACAGGCTTGGGGTGATATCGGTACCGTTCACGAACACGAGAAAGATCTCTCTCGCGGGGATGCCGAAATGCCGGATGACATCGCCGACATCACTTCCCGCGGGCAGCCGGAGCCGAGTGTGGGTCGAGCCGTTGTCGGCGAATCGGGCGGTGCTGTTGAACAACCGCACCTCCACCGTGATGTCGATGCCGGCCGCGTTGTGCCCAATCCAGTGCTCGACCATCGCTTCCCCATCGGCGCGCGTGAAGCTTCGAGTAGCATAGTCCGATGGGAGCGCCGCGGATTTTGATCTCGATCAATCGTCATTCATGCCCGCGCGGCCCGAGTCGGCCGAGGCCGGCATCCGGAAAGAGGCCGCGCGGGGCGGCGGCGACCTGCGATGAGCACTGACGTAACGATGGCCGACGCCGCCCACCTGCGGCGCAATCTCCGACTCTATCCCTACCTGATGGCGTGTCAGAGTCTGCTCTTCTGGCTGCCGGTGTTCTTCTTGTATTTCTCGAGCGTGGTTCGCCCCGAGCAGGTTCTAAGGCTCGAAGCGATCTACTTCCTCGCGGTCGTGGGGCTCGAGGTGCCATCGGGATATTTCTCCGACCGGCTCGGGCGGCGCCTGACCCTCGCCGTCTCCGCCGGCGCCTCCCTCGGGGCCTGCGTGACCTTCGTGCTCTTCAGCGACTACGCGCCGTTCGTCCTCGCCCAGCTGCTGATGGCAGCCGCGATGGCCTTCAAGTCCGGCACCGACAGCGCGCTACTGTACGAATCGTTGAAGGCACTGAGACGTGAGTCCGAATTTTCGCCGCACGAGGGCCGGGCCCAGGCCTTCGCCTTTGCGGCGCTATCGGCCTCGGCGCTCCTCGGGGGGGTGCTGGCGGGATACGATCTGCGTATCGCGTACGTCCTCTCGGGGATGGGCGCCCTCGCTGCTCTGCTGCTGTGCGGGTTGCTGATCGAGCCGCGGTCGCAACCCGAGGCGGGGGCGGTGCTCGGCGGAGTTGCACGTCTCGGTGCGAGCCTGAAACGGCTGCGTGACCCGACCTTGCGCTGGCTGCTGGTGTTCGCGGTCGCGATGACGGTGTTCGAGCACGTGCCCTACGAGTTTTTTCAACCGTACGTGCAGTTCTTGCTTGACGAGGTAGATGAGGGTTACCGGCAGACTCCGCCCGTGAGCGGGCTCCTCGTTGCCCTCATGATGGGCGTGGCCGCCGCGGCGAGCACCCGGGCCGTGGCGGTGAGCGCACGGGTTGGTCCCGGGAGAATTCTGCTGCTCGCGGTCGGGCTCGAGCTCGTCATCATTGCGGCGATGGGTGAGACGCTGCACGTTGCGGTGCTCGGGCTGGTCATCCTGCGCAGCGTACCGATGGCGCTCGCGCGTCCGATCATGCATGCGCTCATCCACGACCGGCTCCCGAGCGAGATTCGGGCCACCTACTTCTCGCTGCAGAGTCTTGCCGGCCGACTGGCTTTCAGCGCAACCCTGGCGCTGGCCGCCTGGGCGATCGAAGGCACGCAGACCTTGAGCGTCGATGCGATGCAGTCCGTGCTCAGGGGCTTCACGCTCGGGGGCGTCGCGGTCTTGCCCTTCCTCGTGGTCGGGGCGGCCCGGATGGGGCAGCGGCATGGGTGAAGCACTCGAGGACCGAGGCGACCGTGGTCAAAAAGAACTTTTCTCGAGGCCGGCCTCGGGCGCATAATCGAAGTATGCACCCTCCGTCCGATGATGCGTCAAGCAGGGAAATCGAGAGTCTCCTTGATGTTTCGAATACCTCGGCGGCCGGATGAGTCAGCAGTGCGAAAGTCGAAAGACCTGCAACGCAAGCTTTCGGGGGACGGCTTACCCGCCGTGAATTCACCGCTCGCAGCGCTGCCACCGCGAGACCGAGCGATGGTGGTTCGTGTAAGCAAATCGACTACCGGGTGACCGCCGCCAGGCGGAGCGGTACGGGCCGTGGCGCCGGTCGCCACGGCCCGCTTTGATGGAGATAGAGCGCCCGGTGCGAGCCAGGCTCAGGCTTGCCAGATGAACTGGGCGATGAGCAGCAGGGCAAGCCCGAAGAGCACCTGACGCACGATGTGACGGTAGGTCTCAACGCGCAGGCGCGCCCGAATCCTCATTCCGAGGAAGAGCGCGCCGAGTGCCGCAACGGCGAGAGGGGAAGCGGCTGCGAGCAGACCGGTGGTGAGCGATCCCGCGGCACCGAAGACCGCAATCTGCGACAGCTTACCGGCGAGAAAGCACAAATTGAACACCTGCACCATGGCCTGGGAGCTCAATCCGAGCTCCAGGGTGTAGATGATCAGGATCGGGACCATCACGTTGGTAGTGCCGGCCGATATCCCGGCAACGAGACCGAAGGCGAGCATCGCGAGCGTTCGGTGGGTGCGTGCCCACTCCCATCGCAGCGCTCCGAGGCGAGCGGAGCCGAGGTAGAGCAGAACGAGACCCGCCAGCAGCAGCTTGAACGGGGCGGGGTCGCTCACGATCAGCACCCGCGTACCTGCCACGCTTCCGACCACCGCATAGGCGGCAAGCGGCCAGTACCGCCCGATGCTCTGCTCCCAGGCTCCGCCCTTGAGGATGCTGACGACGTTGACGCATACCGTCGGCAGCAGGGTGATCAGGATTGCGCTCCGAACATCGACGACGAGCGCGAGTAGCGGAGTCGCGACGAGGGGAAACCCCAGTCCCAGGGTGCCGTGGACGAGGCCGGCAACGAGCATGATCGCGAGCGGCAGGAACAAGCCCAGCGGGCCAACGGAATCGAAGACGGGCATCGAGGTCGGCTCGATCGGTCCAATTCGTCATTCTAGTCTCAGGAGCCGAACCGATGTCGATCGACGCCTATACCGACCGCTATAGCTACCTTCCCGGCAGCCCGGTGGCGGTGCATTGCACGAGCACATGTCCGCTCATCGATGTCGAGGTGAGCCGGGTCGGGGCGAACTGCGATGTCGTTTGGAAAAGGCGCGGGCTCGAGGTTTTCCGCTACCCGGTTCCTGAAAACGCGTTCTCGCACGGTTGCGGCTGGCCGGTCGGGTTTTGCATCAACACCGCGGCCGGTTGGCGATCGGGTTACTACCGGGTGCGCATGAGCGCTCGGGACGAGGCGGGGCATGCGATCGAAGGTGAGACATTCTTCGTGCTGCGGGCACCGCAGGGCGGTCGCGCCGATATCCTGCTGGTGCTTTCCACCAACACCTACAACGCCTACAACACCTACGGCGGTGCAAGCCTCTACACCGGGGGGGCGGCCCGCGTCTCGTTCGAGCGACCGATGGCGGCCGGCTTCCTGTCCAAGCCGGAGCCGGCCGGGCGACGGGCGGCGGTGGAAGGACCCGCCCGCCACACGATTCCCTACCTCGAGTGGGCCCGGCGCCATCGGGTCGATCCGTACTCGGCCTCGGGCGGATG
>JBFHLI010000127.1:0-9771 GCA_041594935.1 Gammaproteobacteria bacterium
CGGCGCCGATGTGGGGCAAGTCCACCAGGGCGTCAATCCCGCCGCGGGCGACGATATCGGCCACGCTCTCCCCGAGCTCCTCGACCGTCGTCGCGGCACGTCGATAGGCGTTGACCCGAAACGGGTTCGCGCCCTGCGTGGTGAGCACCTCGGCTGCTTCGCGCAGCCTGCGAGCCACCTCGAGGTTCAAACGCTGACTGGCCACTCGTGGCTCTCCGTCGCCTCGGACACGGTACGGTGCCATTATAAGCACCGCGGCACCGTGCCCATCTTGCGATCTCTTGCGCGAGATCAATTCCGGGGCACGGACAGGTGGTGCAATGTAGGTCTACCTGGTACGCGAGGAGGTGTTCCGTGAAAGCAGGTGAGCTTTGCAATCGGGAAGTGGTCATCGCGCAGCGCGAGCAGACCATCAAGGAGGTGGCGAAGCTGATGCGCACCAAGCACGTCGGCAGCGTCGTGGTCGTCGAAGGTAGCCCCGCCTGCGCCCGGCCGGTCGGCATCATCACCGACCGGGACCTGGTCGTCGAGATCATGGCCCAGGACGTGGACGAGGAGAAGGTGACGGTCGGCGACATCATGGCGAGTGACCTGCTGCTCGCGCGCGAGGACGACAGCGTGGCGGATACCATCCGGCTCATGCGCAGCCGGGGGGTTCGTCGGGTGCCGGTGGTGAGCGAGCAGGGCTGGCTCGCAGGAATTCTCGCCGCCGACGATTTTCTCGAATTCCTGGTGGAGGAGCTGCAGCTCCTCGTCAAGCTCTTCGAGCGCGAGCAGATACGCGAGGTTGCCGCTCGCACCGTCGCATGAGCAATCCGGTTGCGGCCGATCGGGGCGGTCGAACGATGCAAGAGCCCGAGCAAGAAGGCGAGAATCGCTACGCGGCCGAGCGCGAGGCACTGGTGCGCTCTATCGAGGCCGAGCTCGCCGAACGCTCGGGGGCGTACGGGCTCGAAGAGCTCGACCCGCGGGTGGCAAACGCGCTCCGGCGGGTACCCCGGCACCAGTTCATGCCCGCGAGCGAGCGGCGAATCGCCTACGTGGATCACGCCCAGCCGATCGGATTCGGTCAGACGATATCGCAGCCGTTCGTGGTCGCGGTGATGACCGATCTGCTGCGCCTCGAGCCCGATCATATCGTGCTCGAGGTGGGAACCGGCTCGGGGTATCAGGCGGCGGTTCTCGCGGAGCTCACCCGTCACGTTTACAGCGTGGAGCTGATCGAGGAGCTCGCCGACTCTGCGCGGGAGCAGCTCCAAGCGCTCGGATACCGCAACGTTGACGTGAAGTGCGGCGACGGCGCGCGCGGGTGGGCCGAGCACGGGCCCTTCGACCGCATCATCGTCACCGCGGCGGCGGAAGGGATCCCGCCCGCGTTGCTCAAGCAGCTGCGACCGGGCGGTCGTCTCGTGATCCCCGTCGGCCGACAGTACGAGACCCAGTGGCTCACGCTCATCACCAAGGACGAGCGAGGTACGATGGAAGAGCACCGGTTCTCGCCGGTCGCATTCGTCCCGCTCCGCCACCGCGGCTAAGCGGCCGGTAGGGTCGAGCCAGAATCAGGGCGGTCAGTCAGTCGGCCTCTCGCTCGGGGCTGCCGCAGTGCGGGGCGGCGAGCCCCGGCGCGCGGGCGAGAATCACATCGCTGGTATCCCGTGCCCGGAACGCGGTGCATCCTTTGAGGCCAAGGTCGAACGCCCGCTGATAGATCGACTCGAAGCGCTCGGGTTCGATCGACGATGGCGCGTTCACGGTCTTGGAGATGGCATTGTCGACGTAGGGTGCAACCGCCGCCTGCATCGCGAGATGGTCCTCCGGGGTGAGTCCCTCGACATCCACGAAACCGGGTGGGGATGATCGCGCGCCGCGCCCGCCGGCCCGCCACAGCCGGCAAGCATAGTCCTCCACCTCGTGGCTGACATAGGCGCCGTCGTGGGCGAGAAGGCGGCGCTCGACTCGGTCCGCGAAGATCGGCTCGATGCCGCTCGAGACGTTACCGGCGAGGAGACTGATGGTGCCAGTCGGCGCGATCGCGAGCAGGTGGCTGTTACGGATCCCCACCGCGGCTATCTCCCGGCGGATGTCCTCCGGCAGGGCTTGGATGAAGTTCCCCTCGAGGTACGGTTCGCGCTCGTAGAACGGAAATCGTCCCTTATGCCGCGCGAGCTCCACCGAGGCCCGGTAGGCGCTGTCCCGGATCAGGCGCATGAGAGCGCCGGCGCGGCGCCGCGCGGGCTCGCTGGCGTAGTGGAGTCCGAGCATGAGAAGCGCATCGGCCAGACCGGTGATGCCGAGGCCTATCCGCCGGGTGCCCCGCGCTTGCCGGCCCTGCTCGGCGATCGGAAAACGGCTGGCGTCGATGACGTCGTCGAGCATGCGAACCGCTACCGCTACCGCCTCGGCGAGCCGGCGCTCCTCGATTGCGGCCGAGCTCTCGAAGGGATTTCTCACGAAGCGGGGCAGGTTGAGCGAACCGAGGTCGCAGGCCCCGTAGGGCGGCAAGGGGATCTCACCGCACGGATTGGTCGCGCTGATGCGCTCCCGATAGTAAAGATTGTTCTCCCGATTGATGCGGTCAATGAACAGCACTCCGGGCTCGGCGCAGTCGTAGGCGCTGCGGCGGATGCGATGCCAGAGCTCACGGGCCCCCACCGTGCGCAGGACGCGGCAGGGCACCTCGCGGTCGCGACCGGACCAGACCCGGTGAACGATGTCACCGTCGCGCCCCCGCGAGGCGAGAGCATCCACTGGAAACACGAGCGGCCACGGATCGCCACGGTGCGCGGCCTCGATCAGGGAATCGAAGACCAGCACCGATAGATTGAAGTTCGACAGTACTCCCGGGTGGCGCTTGGCGGCGACGAAGCGCTCGATATCGGGGTGATCGCAGCGCAGGGTGCCCATCATCGCCCCCCGACGGGCGCCGGCGGTGGAGAGCATGGTGGCGCTCACCTGATCCCAGATGTGCATGAAGGAAACCGGCCCCGAGGCGACCCCGCCCACGCTCGCGGCCGGTGTGCCGCGAGGGCGCAGGGTGGAGAAGTCGTAGCCGACACCGCCCCCCTGCTGGAGCGTCACCGCGCCCTCGCGCAGCGCACCGAAGATGCCCTCGATCGAATCCTCGACGGTGCCCATGACGAAGCAGTTGAACAGCGTCACTCGCCGGTCGACACCCGCTCCGGCGAGGATGCGGCCGGCGGGCAAGAATTGAAATTGCTCCAGGATCCGGTAGAAGCGCTCCGCCCAGCCTTCTGGGTCATCGGGCTCGACACTCGCCAGCGCCCGGGCGACCCGCCGCCACGACGCCTCGACGTTGCCCTCGCGGGCGTCAGTTCCGACCCGATAGCAGTACTTCGACTCCCAGACGTGCCGCGCAATCGCGGTGTCCAGCGCCGGCGGCGGCGCTGGCCCCGCTCGATCGCGGGTGGCCACCCCCCTCTACCGGTGCGCCTCAGCCCCCGCCCTCGGCTCGGCAAAGGACATCACGGCCGGCTTCACGAGCCGCTCGAAGTCTCGGTAGGCGAGCTGGATCAGCTCCGAGTGCGAGCCGGCGTTGAATGCGATCTGCCCGTCCCGGGGGAAGCTCGCATCCACGTACACCGGCGTGTCGTACAGGTTGCCGAAGGGCGGCATCGCGCCCAGCTCGCACCCGGGGAATCGACTGCCGAACTCGTCCTCGCTCGCGAGGACCACCTCGCCGGCCGCGAGCGGGCCCCGCAGCCGCGACAGCTCCAGATACGAGGAGGCCGGGAGCACCGCCATCGCCATCTTGCCGTCGATGTTGACGATGACCGTCTTGGCGAATGCCTCGCCGGGAATGTGCGCCGACTCGGCGATCTCCTGAGCGGTATAGGCTCGCGAGTGCTGGATCGTCACGTACTTTACGCCTTCACGATCCAGGAACTCCTTAAGCTTCTTGACAGGCATGGCACACCCTCCACCCGGCCAGAGTTTCGTCACCCCGGAGACCGGCCGGTTGATCGGCCCCCGGGTCCGGCGCTCAGTGCGACATGAGCACCGGAATCGTCGTATGCCGGAACAGGTGCTCGGTCACCCCGCCGAGGGCCAGCTCGCGCACTCGGGAGTGGCCGTACGCACCGGCCACGATCAGGTCGGCCTTGAGGTCGGCGGCCCGCGCGAGCAGCGTCGCGCCCACGCTCTGCCCGCCGCGATGCATCTCGAAGACCTCGGCCGACACCCCGTGGTGATCGAGATGACGCCGGATGGCGTCGGCTGACGCCGGCCCCTCCACCCGTCCGGCCTTTCCGGGGTCAATCCGCGCCACCGTCACCGTGTCGGCCCGCTCGAGCAACGGCAGGGCATCGTGCAGCGCGCGCGCCGACTCCCGGCTCTCGTTCCAGGCAACCATGATCCGCTTACCCACCGTGCCGAGGTTACCACTCTCGGGGACCACCAGGACCGGTCGACCCAGCTCGATCACCACGTGGTCGGTCACCGCCTCGCTCAACCAGCCGAGCTCACGGTCCTCCCCCTGACCCGCCACGAGCAGGTCGGCGTATCGCGCGCCGACCTTGATCATATCGACCAGCGCCCCTTCCGCGGTGCGCCACTCCCAGTCGATCCCGGCCGCCTCGGCGGCCCGCTCGAACCGACGCTTCGCCTCACTGGCGCGTCCCTTGAACATCTTCATGTGCGCCTCGAGCAGCTCGGCCGCAACCTGCACTTCCGGCGGCAGCGGATAATCGAGCCGCGGCAACACGTAGAACCCCGTGAGGTGCGCTTCGTGCGCCTTGGCCATCGCGACCGCAATCGCCGTGCGGGCCTTACCGCCCTCGCTCACATCAACGTAAACGCCAATGTCCTTTAGCGCCATCTCGTTTCCCACCATCCCGAGTCGGAAGCATTACACCGCTCGAGCGCGCGCTGCTCATTGATCGAAATCAAGACCCGGCAACCGAGCGTGCCGGCCGCCCGTCAATTGCGAAGCCGGCGACCTCGACTCACCGCTTGGTCGCCCGGGCGGTCACGTCGCTCAGGAGGAGTCAACCACGGCGGCGCCCTGGTACCACGCGGTGGCACCCGCTTCGGAGGGAACGCACTCCGGGTGAAAGGCGACGATGCGCGGGGTGTAGTGGGACGCGGGCCGCGCCGTCTTCACGCTGGCGAGATAACGCTGTGCCCCCGCCGCGCTCGCGGCACCGGGGTGGCGGCCCATCTCCACCACCTCGGCCGGCCCTTCCCCCTCGCCGTCCGCGTACAGCTGCACGCGGATGAAGTCGGACGGCATGTTTCCGAGCGCGACCTCGAGCTCGAACGACCAACCATCGGCCGACCTCCCGGCCGCGAGCTCCCCGAATCGGAGCTCCGGCCAATGCCGACGGACCACGATTTCCCACTCTCGGAGCTCGCGGGCGCGATGCGCCCCGTTTGCCGAGCGCCGCGCGTAAGCGGCCGCGGCCGGACAGTACAGTCGCTCAACATACTCGCGCAGCATCCGGTTGCTGCTGTAGTGCGGCGCCAGCCTCGCCATGCTGATCCGCATGCGTGCAACCCATGCGGGGGGAATATCGCCGCCGTCGCGCTCGTAGAAAGCGGGCACGATCTCCTCTTCCAGGCGCCGATAGAGGGACCTGGCCTGCGCGGCGTCATCGCCGCGATCGGCCGCCGCATCGCTCAAAGTCCAACCCACATCCGGTGCATAGGCCTCCTGCCACCAGCCGTCGAGCTCGGAGAGGTTGAGTCCACCGTTGACGAGCACCTTCATGCCGCTGGTGCCGCAGGCCTCCCACGGGCGCCGGGGCGTGTTGACCCACAGGTCGACCCCTTGCACCAGCTGCTGCGCGAGCGCGATGTCGTAGTCCTCGAGAAACACCGCTCGAGACCGTAGCCCGGCCCGGTCGATGAACTCGAGCCACTGGCGGATGAAACGCTTACCGTCGTCGTCGGCCGGGTGGGCCTTGCCGGCCACCACGATCTGCACCGGCCGATCCGGGTGGGCCAGGATCGCCGCAAAGCGGGGCTCATCGACGAGGAGCAGGTTAGGGCGCTTGTAAGCGGTGAACCGGCGGGCGAAGCCGAGGGTGAGGGCCTGGGGATCGAGGACCGTCCCGGCCTCATCGACCGCCCGCGGCCCGGCGCCGCATTGCCGGAGCTGACGCGCAAGCCGGATCCGCACGTCGGCGACGAACTCCGCGCGCTCCTCGTTTCGGGTTCGCCACAGGCGCTCATCGGGGAGCGACTCGATTGCCTCTCCGAGGGCGTCGAGATCGCCCAGCCAGCGGTCCTTTCCGCCGGCGCCGGTCCAAAGCGCGTCCGCGCCCGCCGAGTCCCAGGAGGGCACGTGAACCCCGTTGGTGACATGGGTGACGGGGATCTCCGCCTCCGGGCGACCCGGATAGAGCGGCGCAAGGATCCGACGGCTGACCGCACCGTGAATCCGGCTGACCCCGTTGATCGAGCCCGATGTGCGCGCCGCCAGGTACGTCATGTTGAACGGCTCGTGGTCGTCATCCGGATTCAGGCGCCCGAGCGCGAGCAGCGCGCGCAGCGAAATGCCGAGTCGCTCGGCGTATTCCGCCGCGAGCTCTCCGGCGAGAGCCTGGGGAAAGGTATCGAAAGCGGCCGCGACCGAGGTATGCGTGGTGAACACATTACCGGCGCGAGTCGCCCACAGTGCCTGCCAGAAGTCGACGCCGTGGTCCCCCATGAACTGATGCGCCCGCTCCAGCGTCGCGAACCCGGCATGACCCTCGTTGATGTGACACACGTCCACCTCCAGGCCCAGCGAGCGCAGCAGGCGCCAGCCGCCGATGCCGAGCGCGATCTCCTGCATGAGACGCATCGCGGGGTCGGCCGGATAGAGCTTGCCGGTGATTCCGCGGTCACTCGGGAGGTTGAGCGGGTCGTTGCTGTCGAGCAGGTAAAGGGTGGTGCGCCCGACCGCAGCCTGCCACACCCGGAACCGCAGGGTGCGCCCGGGAAACTCGAGGGGGACATTGAGCCAAGCGCCATTCTCGGCGAGCACCGGAGTGACCGGAAGACTGGTGGGGTCGTTGTACGGGTAAGTCTCGCGCTGCCGGCCGTATGCGTCGAGCGTCTGGCGGAAGTAGCCTTCGTGGTACAGCAGCCCGACCCCGACCAGTGGCACCCCGAGGTCGCTCGCCGCCTTGAGGTGGTCCCCCGCGAGAATCCCGAGGCCACCGGCATACAGCGGCAAGGCCTCACCGAGACCGAACTCGAGGCTGAAATAGGCCACTCCGCCCAGCTGTCCGGGCGGCACCCGCTCCGCGCACCAGCACGAGCGGGTCAGGTAGGCCTCGCGGGCATCCGTCAGCTCGTTCAGGCGCGCCTTGAACTGCGGGTCGCGCGCCAGCTCCGCGAGCCGCCTCTCGGTCACGTTCTGGAGCACCACGTACGGATTTCGAATCTGGTCCCAGACCGGCCGGTCCACCGACTCCCACAACGCGTCGCCGGCGTGACTCCAGGTCCAGCGCAGGTCGGTGGCGAGCAGGTTCAGACCCTCCAGTCCGCCCGGCAGCGCACGCGGCACCGAGCGGTATGGCTGACCGGGTCTGGACTGGACGGTCACCGTTTAACGACCACCGCTCGTTACCGGATCGCGCCGCAACATCGCCGCCGCGGGCGCGCGGAATGCGCTCGAGCCAATGATGTAAGGTCGGCGATGGATCGTCATGGTTCCGGTCCGTTCTCGAGCCGGCCCGTCACGCGGCCCCGTTCGAGCGAGCGCACCCGCGTTCGGCAGAGTCAATCGAAACGTCAATCAGCTGACCCGGGTCAAGAGCGCCGACGCTGCCGGCGACTATCTTTCCATTCAGCGGTGCGGGCACTTCCACCAAGCCCTTCGGGAGGCGCAGTATAGCGCCTGCGGCGGTGATTGCACCGATCCCTCGGGTTTGCCCGAGCAACCGAAATGAGCGAGGAAGGGATTGATGGATAAGACCTGGGTTCTGGTGGCGGACAGCGCTCGCGCACGCCTCTACACCATGCCGGATCGGCGCGGCGCGCTGCGTGAGCGGGAGGACTTTGTTCATCCCGAGAGCCGCCTGCACGATCAGGAGCTCGCGAGCGACCTGCCGGGGCGCACCTTCGACAGCGCGGGACAGGGCCGCCATGCGATGAGCGATGCGATGAGCCCCAAGAAACACGAGGCAGTCACGTTCGCCAAGGCGCTCGCGCGGCACCTGGAATCCGAACGCGTGAACGGCCACCTGGATGAGCTCATCGTGATCGCTCCGCCGGCGTTTCTGGGACTGCTCCGGGACGAGCTGAGCGAGTCGTGCGAGAAGCTGGTGGTCGAGACTATTAGCAAGAACCTCGTGAAGGAGACCACCGAGTCGATTCGCGACCACCTGAACCAGAGCTGACGCCGACCTGCGAGAGATAACCCGCGACAGCGCATTCATTCGATACCTGGGGCATGATCTCCGAGAAGGATGGCGCAGATTCGGCCGGCGAGCGACCGCAGCCGGAGGTGGGTGAAGAAATCCCGCTCCTTAGCGGAAGAATCGGACGCCAGAAGCTCAGACTCGGAGCAGACCTTCGAAGTACGGGATGGTCTTGCTCAATCCTTCCTCGAGCTCTATCCGCGGCTCCCATTCCAGCACCCGTCTCGCCAACGTGATGTCGGGCTGCCTGCGCATGGGGTCGTCCTCGGGCCGCGGTAGGTATTGGATCTCGGAGCGCGAGCCCGTCATCTCGATCACCCGCTCGGCGAGCGTCTTGATTGCGAACTCGGCGGGATTGCCGAGATTGACCGGACCGGTGAACTCATCCGGAGTTTCCATGGTCCGCACCAGTGCCTCGACCAGGTCGCTCACGAAGCAAAACGAGCGCGACTGGACGCCCTCACCGTAGAGGGTGATCGGCCGGTTCTGCAGCGCCTGCATGATGAAGTTCGAGACCACCCGCCCGTCATTGGGATGCATATTGGGGCCGTAGGTGTTGAAGATGCGCGCGACCTTGATCAAAAGTCGATGCTGGCGGTGGTAATCGAAGAACAGCGTCTCCGCGCAACGCTTGCCCTCGTCGTAGCACGAGCGCGTTCCGATGGGATTCACGTGGCCCCAGTAGTCCTCGGTCTGGGGGTGCACCTGCGGGTCTCCGTAAACCTCGCTGGTCGAGGCCTGAAGAATCTTCGCCTTCACACGCTTGGCGAGACCGAGCATGTTGATTGCCCCGTGCACGCTGGTCTTGGTGGTCTGCACCGGGTCGTGCTGGTAGTGGATCGGCGACGCCGGACAGGCGAGATTGTAAATCTCGTCCACCTCCACGTAGAGCGGGAAGGTCACGTCGTGGCGCATCATCTCGAAGTGCGGGTTGTCGAGCAGGGGCAACAGGTTGTCCTTGCTGCCGGTGAAAAAGTTGTCGACGCAAAGAACGTCGTGACCCTCCTCGAGCAATCGCGTGCACAGATGCGAGCCGAGGAAGCCAGCACCGCCGGTGACGAGAATTTGCTTGCGGGTGCGAACTTTCATCCTCTCGATGGCCCTTAGCTTGACCGATTAACCAACCTCGGGGGCCCAACTCGCCGCTCGGGCACCCCCGGCCGGAGAGCCCCGAGCCGGGTACTCATCCGTGGAGCTATAGTATAGGCGCCGGCACAGTCCGCTGACGATTGTGCCCCGTGATCCGTACGGACGACCCCGGTCGTATGTCTTATGCCCGTGGAAAGTGCGCGTATCGTCCGGACAGATCGGCGAGAGGTATACGCGCCTTGCCCTTAACCACGGGGCCGCGGGGGGGGCGCTCCCCAAGGACCAGCGCCTGGGCGGAAGCTCGCGATAGCGAACC
>JBFHLI010000128.1:0-9747 GCA_041594935.1 Gammaproteobacteria bacterium
AACACGTCGATCGGGATGTCCTGACCGAGGAAGTAGGCTCGCAGTCGCTCCATCATGAACTCGAAAAGGCGCTCTGCCAACGATTCCGACCCGGCGAGCTCGCCATACTCGGCGGCTGCGGCGCGAATGAGCTTCATGAGGTCGAGGTTGAGCTCGCCCTCGATGAGAATACGCAACACCCCGAGCGCCGCCCGCCGCAGCGCGAACGGATCCTTGTCGCCGCTCGGAACTTGGCCGACCGCGAAGATGCCGGCCAGGGTATCGAGCTTGTCCGCCACCGCGAGGGCTCGCCCGATCGGAGTTTTCGGTACACGATCACCGGCAAAACGGGGCAGATACACCTCGCCGAGCGCCTCGGCCACGGGCTCCGGCTCGCCCGCATGACGCGCATACTCGCGGCCCATATCGCCCTGGAGCTCCGGAAACTCGCCGACCACTTCCGTCACCAGGTCGCATTTCGATAAGAGACCGGCGCGCCGAATGAGGCGCACGTCATCGGGGTCGAGGCGCATCGCAATCCCGATGTGGGCGCCTAGCTTCGATACCCGATGGACCTTGTCGTAGAGGGAGCCGAGCTCTTCCTGGAACTTGATCGGCTTGATTGCATCGAGGCGCGCGGCCAGTGGTTGTCTGAGGTCGGTCTCGTAGAAGAACGCGGCGTCCTTGAGGCGGGGCCGGATCACCCGCTCGTTGCCGCTGCGCACCGATTGTGGATCGTGGCTCTCGAGGTTCGTGATGGCGATGAAGCGTGGCAGCAACGCTCCGGAGTCGTCGAGCACGTGGAAATACCGTTGCGCCCCTTTCATGGTTGCCACCAGCACACAGGCGGGTAGCTTCAGGAACTCGACGTCGAAGCTGCCGACGATCGGCACCGGCCATTCCACGAGCGCGGTTACCTCCTCCAGCAATCCTTCGTCGATCGGGGCAGTTCCCCCCGCCTCACCGGCCATCTCCGCCACTTGCTTGCGGATCATTTCGCGCCGGGCATCGTGATCGGCCACTACGTGCCCGCTCGAGTACAGCAATGACGCGTACTCGCTCGGCTCGTCGATGCGCAGCGGATTGGGCTGGTGAAATCGATGCCCACGGGTATGGCGCCCGGAGCTCACCCCGAGGAGGTCGGCCTCGATGACCTGCTCACCGTATAGAAGCACCACCCAGTGAACCGGGCGCGCGAACTCGACGTCGAGGTCCGCCCAGCGCATGCGGCGGCGGATCGGCAGGCTCGAGAGCGCGCGCTCTACGATCTCGGGCACCAGCGAGCGGGTAGACTGACCGACCTCGATCGATCGGAATACCAGCCAGCTTCCTTTTTCCGATTCGAGACGCTCGAGCTGATCAACTTCCACCCCGCACGACGAGGCAAAGCCGAGCGCGGCCTTGGTGGGCTCGCCGCTCGCGTCGAAGGCGGCTGAGACGGCGGGGCCCCGGCGCTCGAGCGGCCGCTCCGGCTGGCCGGATTCCAGCTCGTTCACGAGCACCGCGATGCGCCGCGGCGTGGCGAAGACCTCGACCGTCCCGTGACCAAGCTCGGCGCGGGCCAACCCGGCGGCGATACCTGCGCCCAGGGCCGCGGAAAGTTGTTGCACGGAGTCCGGCGGAAGCTCCTCGGTGCCGATCTCCACCAGCAGGTCGGCGACGTCAGCCATCGACGGTTTCGGATTGCGGCGCACACAGCGGGAAGCCGAGCGACTCGCGTTCCTCGTAGTGGCGCTTCGCCACCGCGCGGGCGATGGTGCGGATTCGCAGGATATAGCGTTGCCGCTCGGTGACCGAGATGGCGTGCCGGGCGTCCAGCAAGTTGAAGGTGTGCGATGCCTTCAAGACCATCTCGTAGGCCGGGATCGTGAGCCCCATGTCGACCAGGCGCCCACTTTCCGCCTCGCAGCTGTCAAACCATCCGAAGAGGGCCCCGGTATCCGCGTGCTCGAAGTTGTAGGCAGACATCTGGATCTCGTTTTGCAGGAAGATGTCGCCGTACGTGACCTGTCCTAGGGGGCCATCGGCCCACACGAGGTCGAAGACACTGTCGACGCCCTGCAGATACATCGCGATTCGCTCGAGGCCGTAAACGACCTCGGCCGTCACCGGTCGGCAATCGAGTCCACCGACCTGTTGAAAATAGGTGAACTGGGTGACCTCCATCCCGTTCAACCACACTTCCCAGCCGAGGCCCCAGGCGCCGAGGGTGGGTGACTCCCAGTTGTCCTCGACGAAACGGATGTCGTGCTCGAGCGGATCCACGCCGAGCGAGACCAGCGAGTCCAGGTAGATATCCTGAATGTTCAGTGGCGAGGGCTTGACCACGACCTGATACTGGAAGTAGTGCTGCAGGCGATTGGGATTCTCGCCGTAGCGTCCATCGGTCGGCCGCCGCGAGGGCTGCACGTAGGCGGCGCTCCAGGGCTCGGGTCCGATGCAGCGAAGAAATGTGGCGGGGTGAAAGGTGCCGGCACCTACCTCGATATCGTAGGGCTGGAGAAGAACGCAGCCCTGTCTCAGCCAGAACCGATCTAGCGCCAGGATCAGGCCTTGAAACGTCGAGAGATCCTGCCCCGGGTCGGAGCTGGGCGCTGCCATCGGTGATTCCTCTCGCCGTCGGATCCGGGTAAATGCGGCAAAGTATAGCTTGGGCGCTCCTCGGTGTATAAAGCGCTTGCTTGCCACCGCATAGCATTGCTGGGTCTCTCGACCTTCCGCTATTCTCAGACTTTGATTCGCGGACGCCCGTATGTTGCATCCAACTTCCTTTGACGTCGTGGTCGTGGGCGGTGGGCACGCCGGCACCGAAGCGGCGCTGGCGTCGGCCCGTATGGGGCTCTCGACCCTGCTGCTCACGCAGAGCATCGACACGCTGGGGCAGATGAGCTGCAATCCCGCGATCGGGGGCATCGGCAAGGGACACCTCGTCAAGGAGATCGACGCGCTCGGCGGCCTGATGGCGAAGGCCGCAGACCAAGCGGGCATCCAGTTCAGGACTCTGAATGCGCGCAAAGGACCCGCGGTTCGTGCGACCCGGGCCCAGATCGATCGGTCGCTGTACAAGGGTGTGGTGCGCCGCGCGCTCGAGTCCGAGCCCCGGCTCACCCTGTTTCAGCAGTCGGTCGAGGATCTCGTGCTGCGCGGCGATCGCGTGGTCGGGGTCGTCACCCAGATGGGGCTCGAGTTCACAGCGGCGGCGGTCGTGGTCACGGTCGGAACGTTCCTCGGTGGTCGAATTCACATCGGCGAGTCGAACTTTCGGGGGGGTCGCGCCGGCGACGGCCCCGCCAACGAGCTCGCCGCAAAGCTGCGGGGACTGCCCTTCAAGGTTGCGCGTCTCAAGACCGGAACTCCGCCGCGAATCGACGGACGAACGATTGACTTTGGCGCACTCGAGCCCCAGCCTGGCGATGCTCCGCCGCCGGTCTTCTCTTATCTTGGACGAGCGAGCGATCATCCGCCGCAGGTGAGTTGCTACATTACCCACACCAACCCGCGCACCCATGAGATCATACGGGCCGGCCTTCACCGGTCTCCGATCTACACCGGGGTCATCGAAGGCACCGGCCCACGATATTGCCCTTCGGTTGAGGACAAGGTGGTGCGTTTCGCCGACCGCGATGCGCATCAGATATTCGTCGAACCCGAGGGGTTGACTACCCGCGAGGTGTACCCCAACGGCATTTCCACGAGCCTGCCCTTCGATGTGCAGTATGACCTGGTGCGTTCGATCCGGGGCTTCGAGCGGGCTCACATTACGCGGCCGGGCTACGCCATCGAGTACGACTTCTTCGACCCCCGCGGTCTCCATCCCTCGCTCGAAACTCGACCGGTCAAGGGTTTGTTTTTTGCGGGGCAGATCAATGGCACCACCGGCTACGAGGAGGCGGCGGCGCAGGGGCTCGTCGCCGGCATCAACGCCGCCCTTCGCGTCCAGGGTCGGGAGCCCTGGTCACCGCGACGCGACGAGGCGTATTTGGGGGTGTTGATCGACGATCTCGTCACCCGTGGAACGGATGAGCCGTACCGCATGTTCACGAGCCGCGCCGAGTATCGGCTTCGATTGCGCGAGGACAATGCCGACCTGCGGCTCACCGAGCGCGGCCGATCGCTCGGCCTCGTCGACGAGACGAGGTGGCGTGCTTTCGAGGCAAAGCGCACAGCGCTCGAGTGCGAGGGCGAGCGATTGCGCTCGACCTGGATTCAGCCGAGTGCCATCCCGGTTGCGGATAGCGCTCGCGTCTTGGGTCAGGGCATGAGTCGCGAGCAATCGCTCATGGACCTCCTGCGGCGACCCGGAGTCAGTTACCACGATCTGATGACGCTGCCCGGGGCCGGTCCGGGGGTGAGCGACGGAACGGTCGCCGAGCAGGTCGAGATCGCGGCCAAGTACGAGGGCTACATCGGGCGGCAGGATGGCGAGATTGAACGTAATCGGCTCCGCGAGGAGACCCAATTGCCGTCCGATCTCGATTACGCGGCGGTCACCGGCTTGTCGGCCGAGGCGCAACAGAAGCTCGGGGCGCATCGGCCGGCGACGCTCGCTCAGGCAGCGCGCATCGCCGGGGTGACACCGGCTGCCATTTCGCTCCTGCTCGTGCACCTGAAGAAACGAGCTTATCTCGCGTCCGCGAATCGCAAGCGAGCTTGATGGCCGGATGGGTCAGCCCGTCCCCGTGCGATCTCGGCACGCTCGATGAGGGACTATTGCGGCTCGGTCTGGCGAGCCGGGATCGGCTGCGGGAGCGCATCCTCGTGTACCTGGCGGAGCTCGAGCGCTGGAACCGCCGCTTCAACCTCGTCTCCCGGCCCTCACAGGCGGAAATACTGACCCGGCACGTCTTCGACTGCCTTTCGGTCACCCGTTTCGTTCGCGGCCCGCATCTCGTCGATGTCGGTACGGGCGCGGGCTTGCCCGGGCTGATGCTCGCCGCGGCGAGTACGGATGTACACTGTGTGCTGGTCGACTCGAATGCCAAGAAGACCCGTTTCTGCCTGCACGCGGCGGGCTCGATGGGACTGAACAACGTCGAGGTGATACATTCTCGTGTCGAGTCGTTCGGTGCGGACCGATCGTTCTCGACCATCGTGGCGCGCGGATTCTCGAGCACTCTCGACCTCGTTGAGCGCGCGAGGCACCTGGCGGCGCCCCGCGGCCGCATCCTCGCCATGAAGGGCCCCGCGGCGAAGGGCGACCTGGATGGGCTTGCCTCGATGGGTGACAATGTCGAGGTGGTGCCCCTCGAGGTGCCGGGGCTCCACGCCGGGCGCAGCCTGGTGATCGTTAGAGTTTCTGCGACCGGGGGCGGCCCTTCGCCAGCTCGGTCGGCCCCGGCGGCCGATCGCTAAATCACCGAGTGGGTGGATCGATTTTCGCCCGGAGCGCATGTCGCACGTGTCCAAGGTCATCGCCGTCGCCAACCAGAAAGGCGGGGTGGGGAAGACGACCACCAGCGTCAATCTGTGCGCGTCGCTGGCCGCGGCCAAGCGGCGCATGTTGCTGATCGACCTGGACCCCCAGGGTAACGCTACGATGGGCAGCGGAGTCGACAAGAAGCATCTCAAGTACTCCAGCTATGACGTGCTGATGGGGGAACGGACCATTGCCGAGTCGATGGTGCGCATCGAACACAGCCACTACGACTTGCTGCCCAGCAACAGCGACCTGACCGGGGCCGAGGTGGGGCTGCTCGAGGAGATCGGTCGCGAGCTGCGGCTGCGCCATGCGCTCGCGCCGGTGCGAGACGAGTACGACTATGTGATCGTCGACTGCCCGCCGGCCCTCAGCATGCTCACCGTGAACGCGCTCGTCGCGGCCGACACGGTGATGATCCCGATGCAGTGTGAGTACTACGCGCTCGAGGGTTTGACGGCTTTGCTCGAAACCATCGAGAAGGTGCGCAAGCTCTTGAATCCCAGGCTCCGGATCGAAGGCTTGCTCCGCACCATGTTCGACCCCCGAAACAACCTGTCGAATCAGGTCTCTGCCCAGCTCGTGAAGCACTTCGGCGATCGGGTCTACTCGACGGTGGTGCCCCGCAACGTGCGCCTGGCGGAGGCGCCGAGTCACGGTTTGCCGGCACTGCTCTACGACAAGGGCTCCAGCGGGGCGCTCGCTTACCTCGCGCTCGCCGGGGAGGTTTTACGGCGAGACGGGATGCGAGCGCGGGTGCAATAGGGCCGAGCGGACGATATGGCAAAACGAAAAGGACTTGGACGGGGGCTGGATGCGCTGCTCGGTGGTGGGGTCTCGAGCGCGGTCCTGGACGGAGCCGGCGAAGAAACCCTTCGTAATCTGCCGGTCGACACCATCCGGCGAGGGCCGTTTCAGCCGCGTCTCGACATGGACCCCGTGGCCCTCGAGGAGCTCACGAGCTCCATCCGGGCACAGGGTGTCGTGCAGCCGATCGTGGTCCGCCCGAGCGCGGACCGAACGCACTATGAGCTGATTGCCGGCGAGCGTCGTTGGCGGGCGGCGCAGGCGGCGGGTCTCGGCGAGATCCCGGCCGTGATCCGGGAGGCCGACGATGAGACGGTACTGGCGATGTCCCTCATCGAGAACATCCAGCGCGAGGATCTCAACCCGATCGAGGAGGCAAAGGCCCTGCGCCGGCTGACCGAGGAATTTGACCTCACTCACCAGGCCGCGGCGGATGCGGTCGGACGTTCGCGGGCGGCGGTGACGAACCTGTTGCGACTGCTCGAGCTGAACGACGAGGTCGCCCAGCTCCTCGCCGGAGGCGAGATCGAGATGGGCCATGCACGCGCGTTGCTCGGGCTCGAGGACCCGGCGCAAAGCCAGGCGGCCCGTCAGGTGGTCGCCAGAGGGCTTTCGGTGCGCGAGACCGAGCGGCTAGTGCGCCGGCTCAAGAGCCAGGACGAGACGAAAGTTCCGCCGCGCTCCCGGCCCGATCCGGACATCCGGCGCCTGCAAGACGAGCTCTCGGAGCGACTCGGCGCCGCGGTGCGCATTCAACCCGGCTCCCGCGGACGGGGCCGCCTGGTCATCGATTACACCAGCTTGGACCAGCTCGACGGCATCCTCGAGCGTATCCGGTAACGTTGCGGCTGTCTTTTTCGCAATTTGCCGCCCCGCCCCGTTGATCGGGCCCGCAGCGCCCTCGTATACTGCGAGCGCTGCTCGGGGCTCGGGGCTCGGGCCGGGCCGGACACAACAAACCGAAACGATGCATCGCGGCGGGCGGTACGGGGAAGCACCGGGGATGGGAGACTCGGGCGCGCCGAGTCCAACGCCATCGGTCACTCAGATCTTGATCAGACAGCTGCTGGTCCTGACGGGGGTTTCAGCCGCGGCCTTCGTTTTCGGGTCGGGAACCGGGTACTCGGCGTTCATGGGGGGGTTGGTCAGCTTGATTTCCAACGGTTATTTCGCCATCAAGGTGCTGCGCGGCGACGGCGGGGAACGTGCGGGCGGCGGATTGGCACGGCTGTACTGGGCTGAGCTCGTGAAGGTAGCGATGGCGGCGGTGTTGCTCGCGAGCGTGTTCGTCATCAGCGAGGACATCAACCCGATTGCCCTCGTACTCGGATTCCTCCTCACCCAGGTCACCGCCGCGATTCTGACGCCGGCTGCGGCCACGACCCGGACGGCGCGCGCCGCGACGAGAGAGTGAGATAGACGCCGATGGCCAGCGAGAAACTGACGTCAACCGCCTACATCAAGCACCATCTCCAGAACCTGACCTACGGAGTTCATCCCGATGGCAGCTGGGGACTGGCGCACAGCGCCGAGGAGGCCAGGGCGATGGGCTTCTGGGCGGTGCACGTGGACACGATGTTCTGGTCCATCACCCTCGGCGCACTGTTTCTTTGGTTGTTTCGCAAAGCCGCAATCGGGGCGAGCACGGAGGTTCCGACCGGCTGGCAGAACTTCGTCGAGTGGGTGATCGAGTTCATCGACAACAACGTGAGGGGTACCTTTACCGCGAAGAATGACCTCGTCGCACCGATCGCGCTCACCCTGTTCGTTTGGGTTCTGCTGATGAACTGCATGGACCTGGTTCCGGTGGACTGGATTCCGATGGTGAGCCAGCTTCTCGGCATCGAATACATGAAGGTGGTGCCGACCACCGATCCCAACACGACCTTCGGCATGTCCTTGGCCGTGTTCGTGTTGATGATCTACTACAGCATCCGGGTCAAAGGCGCGAGCGGGTTCTTTGCCGAGCTCGCATTCCAGCCGTTCCCCAAGTGGCTGTTCCCGATCAACCTGTTCCTCGAGGGCATTTCGCTGATCTCGAAGCCGGTCTCGCTCTCCTTGCGGCTCTTTGGGAACCTCTACGCCGGTGAGATGATCTTCATTCTCATCGCGTTGCTCTACAGCGGCGGCGTCATGCTCGGCGTCCTCGGCGGCGTACTACAGTGGGCATGGGCAGTTTTCCACGTGCTCATCGTACTCTTGCAGGCGTTCATATTCATGATCCTCACGGTGGTCTACCTCGATATGGCGCATCAGCACCACTAAGGCAACTCGAAATCCAGACGGGAGACGAAGAAATGGAACAATCTCTGTTGTACATCGCCGGTGGCCTCATGTTGGGTCTGGGCGCGGCGGGGGCCGCGGTGGGGATCGGAATTCTGGGGGCACGGTTCGTGGAGGGTATCGCCCGGCAGCCGGAGCTTCTCGGCATGTTGCGCACTCAGTTCTTCATCATCATGGGTCTGGTGGACGCACTCCCGATCATCGCCATCGCAATCGGTCTCTATGTGCTGTTCGCGGTGGTGGGTGGTTAGGCCCGGTATCGACACAATAGGATTCGGCCATGAACATTAACTTGACGCTGATCGGCCAATCGGTCGCGTTCGCGATCTTCGTCTGGTTCTGCCTTAAGTACATCTGGCCGCCGATCCTCAATGCATTGGAAGAGCGCAAGACCCGTATTGCCGACGGGCTGGCGGCAGCCGAGAAAGGTCACCATGAGAAGGAGCTGGCCGAGCGAAGGGCGAAGGAGCTCCTGGTCGAGGCCAAGGAGCAGGCCAAGGACGTGATCGGGCACGCCCAGAAACGCGCGGATGGCATTGTCGAGGAAGCGAAAGTGGAGGCCCGGGCGGAGGGCCAGCGTCTGATCGTCGCCGCGAAATCCGAGATTGATCAGCAGATGAATCAGGCCAAGGAGCAGTTGCGAAAAGAGGTGGTTGCGATCGCGCTCACGGGTGCCGAGCAGGTCCTGATGCGCCAGGTTGACGCAAAGGACCACGAGCAAGTGCTCGAGAAGCTGGTGAAGCAGCTGTAACGGTATCCCGAACGATGGAAGAAAAAAGCACACTCGCACGCCCCTACGCCACGGCCGTATTCGAGCAGGCAAGTGAAGAGTCCGACTTCGAGTCGTGGTCTCAGCTGCTGCAATTCCTCGAGGCGATCGTCACCGACCGCGCGATGGCGGGGATCATCGCGGATCCGCGGGTGGCTCAGGAGCGCCTCACGGAGCTGATGCTCGACCTCTGCCAGGGCCGCCTGACCAAGAGTGGAGAAAACTTCGTGCGGGTTCTCGTACAGGCGCGGCGCTTATCGCTGGCCCCCTCGATTCGCACGATCTTCGAGCGTTTGCGAAGCGAGCGGGAAGGTCAGAGCCGCGTTCACGTTATCTCCGCTTTCGAGATCGATCACAGGCTCGAGCAAGTCATCACCGGCGCCATGGCCAAGCGATTCGGCCGAGCAATCGAGATGACGTCCACGGTCGACAATTCGCTGATTGGCGGAATCATCATCCGGGCCGGGGATTTGGTCATCGACCTTTCCCTGCG
>JBFHLI010000129.1:0-9731 GCA_041594935.1 Gammaproteobacteria bacterium
GCAGTTCTTGATCGGAAAGTGCTCGGGAAACGTGCTCTCGAGATAAGCCAGCACGCTGCGTCGCGCAAGGTCGCGATCGAATCCGGCCGGATTGATCAGTAGCGCGAGCCACAGACCGTCGGTCATCGCGGTGAGGGCGCTCGCAACCAGCTCCGCATGTCGGGCCGGATGGGAATCGTCGTCGGTGAGGTCCGCGCAGAGCTCGCGCAGGGCGCGAAAATGCTCCTGGTCGCGCTGGCCGCATAGCTCGAGATAGGTGGGGCGGGACTTCGCCTCGCCGTAAAAGGCAAACCACACCGCGATCTTCTTGCGGTTGCAGACCGCCGGGTCGAGGTCGACCAGGATCAACGCCTCGAGCTTCTGCGCCGCGCTGGGGCCGGCCCGGGCGAGGCTGCGCGCCCAGCGGGTCTTGTACTCCTCGGACAGGAAGCGCAGGGTCTCGACGAGTAGCCCTTCCTTGCTGCGGAAGTGGAAGTTGACGGTGCCGTGCGAAAGTCCCGCGCCCTCGGCGACGTTAGCGAGCGTCGTGTCGGCGAATCCGCGCTTGGCAATGGAGTCGATGGTGGACCGGATCAGCTGGGTGCGGCGGGCCGCCTTGTCGGCGGCGCGGCGGGTTGCGGGTGGGCGTCGGGGCTCAGACATCGGGTCCGGTCGACCTCAGATTCTGGTTGGGAGGCGCTCTAAGTATCTACGAAAAAATCAACTTTTGCAAAGAGTTAAGGAGTGATATTTGATTGTCTATTCAGTCAAAAAGAGTAGACATCAGTAGGCCCGGTCTGGCACCATGTCGGAACTCGGTCTCAAGACTAAGGGGTCGGGATGCGGCGCTCGCGGTGGATGACGGGCGCCCTCTGGCTCTACGATACGCTGGCCGGGGGGCCGCATCTCCTCGGCATCTCGTGTGAGCCGGATTCGCGGGAGGCCATGTTCATCCGCGCGGACCGCGAGGAGCCGTGCCTCAACGACACGCTGCAGGATTTCGAGGGGGCGACGAACGCAACGCTCCACGCGCTGCAGCGGGAAACGCAAACCCCCGCCCGGGCGGTCGCTGACCGGGGGCGGTTCAGAGGTCTGTTCATGAAGACTTACGACGCGGTGGTCATCGGGGCCGGGCACAACGGCCTCGTAACCGGCTGTTATCTTGCTCGAGCCGGGTTGAGCGTGATGGTGCTCGAGCGCAACCCCTACATCGGCGGGGCGGCGGTGAGCCGCGAGCTCTACCCGGGGTTCAAGTACTCGAACTGCTCCTACGTTTGCAGCCTGCTTCGCCCCGAGATCTTTCGCCAGCTCGAGCTGCCGAGCTTCGGCCTGCAGGTGATTCCCTACGAGGGCAGTCTGACCCACATGAGAAACGGGGATTATCTCGCGAGCTCGCACGATCACGACATCAATCGGCGGGAAATCGCGCGCCACTCCCGGCGCGACGCCGAGGCCTACGACCGTTACGCGCTCGAGGCGATGCGCCAGTGCCGGCTCATTAAGCCCCTGCTCATGCGTACTCCGCCCGACCCGACCTCGCTCAAGCCCCGCGACCTCGACGAGCTCATCTTCTTGCTCAAGCACTTCAACGACATCGGCGAGGCGCGGCTCTACGACACGATTCGCTTCTGGACCATGAGCATCGCCGAGTTTCTCGACGAGTACTTCGAATCGGATGTGGTCAAGGCGAGCCTTGCCGGCTCGGGGATCATCGGCACTGCACTCGGGCCGTACTCGCCCGGTACCGCCTACGTGCTGCTGCACCACTACATGGGAGAGGTCGATGGCGCAATCGGCGCGTGGGGATTTGCCCGGGGAGGAATGGGCGCGATCACCCAGGCACTCGCCCGTTGTCTGCAGTCCCATGGAGGAGAGATTCGGGCCGAGGCGGAGGTGCAAAAAGTCGTCGTCAAGCAGAACCGGGTAACCGGCGTCGCGCTCGCCAACGGTGACGAGGTCCATGCCCGCACCGTGGTCTCGAACATGGATGTCAAGCGGACCTTCCTGAAGGCGATGGATGCGGGGGACTTGCCGGCGACTTTTGTGGAGCAGGTCAAGAACTTCAAGATCCGAGGCTCTTCGGGGAAGCTCAACATCGCGCTCGACGGGTTGCCCGAGTTTCCCAAGGTACCCAAGGACTGCCCGGCGCTCACCGGAGACATGCATTTCAGCGACACGATGGAGCGCATGGAGCGGGCCTACGACGACTGGAAGAATGGAACGTGGTCCCAAGATCCGTACCTGGACTGTCTGATCCCCAGCCAGATTGATCCCACCATGGCGCCCGCCGGCAAGCACTACATGTCGGTTTTCGTGCAGTACGCGCCGCCGTACCTCAAGACGGGTGAGTGGGACGACCAGAACCGGGCCGCTTTCGGTGAGACCGTGATCAACCAGATCGCCGATTACAGCCCCAATTTCAAGGACCTGATCTTGCACATGGAGGTCCGCTCGCCCCGGGACCTCGAGAACGAGGTGGGACTCACCGAAGGCAACATCTTTCAGGGCGAGCTCACCTTCGATCAGCTGCTCTTCAATCGTCCGGTGCCCGGCTGCGCGCAGTATCGTGCTCCCGTCAAGGGCCTCTACCTGTGCGGCTCGAGCGCCCACCCGGGCGGCGGGGTGATGGGCGCGCCCGGGGCCAATGCGGCGCGCGAGATGCTGCGCGACCGCGGGCTTCGCATGGCAGGCTGGAGCCCGGCATGAGCACTTTCGACGCCATCGTAGTAGGGGGCGGGCACAACGGGCTGGTGTGCGCGGCCTATCTTGCGCGCGCCGGACAGCGGGTGGTCGTCCTGGAAGCGGCCGCGGAAGTCGGCGGAGCCGCGGTGACCCGCGAGATCGCGGCGGGATTTCGGGTCTCGAGCTGCGCTCACATCCTGCACCAGCTGAACCCCCAGGTTTGGAGCGATCTCGACCTCGAGCGAAACGGCGTGGTGGCCTCGAGTGAGCCGATGCCCACCATCGGGCTCGGCGCCGACGGCCAGCACCTCAAGCTCTCTCCCGATGAGATCCAGACCCGCGCCGAAATCGCGGCGCTCTCGGGCGCCGACGCGGAGCGATTTCACCCCCTGATGGCGCGGCTACGGCGTTTCGCCGGCGCGCTGGAGCCGCTGCTCGGCATGTCCCCTCCCCGGCTCGGAACCGCTGACTGGTCGGATCGGAGCGCGCTGCTGAAGCTCGGGTGGCGGGTGCGCCGCCTCGGGCGCGACGACATGCGCGAGCTGCTCCGGATCGCGGGCTCCAACGTAGCCGACCTCGTCGAGGATACCTTCGAGACCGAGCGGCTGCAGGGGCTGCTCGCGTTCGACGCCGTGCTCGGCACACACCTCGGGCCGCGCTCGCCGACGAGCATGCTGACCTGGCTCTATCGTCTCGCCGGGGAAGCGGGTCGGGCGCTGGTGCAGCCGGTCGGGGGAATGGGGGCGGTCACCCAGGCCATCGCACGAGCGGCGCAGGCGGCCGGGGCCGAAATCCGGACCGATACGCCGGTGGCGAGGATCCTGGTCGAGGAAGACCGGGCCCGGGGGGTCGCGCTCGACTCCGGCGAGCGCATTTCGGCGCCGGTCGTGGTCTCGAGCGCCGACCCGAAACGTACGTTCCTGTCGCTGCTCGGGGTCGAGCATCTCGATACCGGATTCGTGCGGCGCATTCGGAATCTGCGCATGCGCGGCAACGTCGCCAAGCTGAACCTGGCGCTCGAGGGCCAGCCGGAGTTCACCGGCCTCGTGTCGGGGGACCTCGGCGCCCGCCTGGTGATCGCGCCGAGCGTCGACTATCTCGAGCAGGCTTTCAATGCGGCCAAGTACGGTGAGTACTCGCCCGCGCCGGCGATGGAGATCACGATTCCCTCGGTTCACGATTCGGGTCTCGCGCCGCCCGGCAAGCACGTCCTATCGGCGCTGGTTCAGTATGCGCCCTACGGTCTCAAGGCCGGCTGGGACACTGCCAAGCCCGCTTTCGAGCAGCAGGTCTTAAGTCTCCTCGGCGCCTACGCCCCGGGTCTCGAGTCTCTGATCTCGGCCCGCCAGCTGCTGACGCCGTTCGACCTCGAGCGGGAGTACCGTTTGACCGGCGGCCACTGGCATCACGGGGAGCTCGCCTTCGACCAGCTCCTGATGCTTCGGCCGGTGCCGGGTGCGGCCCAGTACGCGACCCCGCTGCCGGGGCTGTACCTGTGCGGCGCGGGGTCCCATCCGGGCGGTGGGGTGATGGGGGCGGCGGGCATGAATGCGGCCCGTGAGGTCATCGCGAGGGAGGTAGGAGAATGAGCGCCGAAACGATGCAAAGCGCGGTCTTGCCCACACCTTTCCATTCGCGCACCGCCGCGATGTGTCGCACCAACGAATGGTCTCGATGGGCTGGTTACACGACCGTCGAGTGTTACACCGATGTCGAGCTCGAGTACTTTGCGGTACGCAACAGCGCAACCCTCTTCGACTTGAGCCCGATGATCAAGTACCGCATATCGGGTCCTGACGCCGAGCGTTACCTGAATCGGCTCATCACCCGCGACGTGCGCAGGCTCGCCCCGGGGCGGGTGAGCTACGTCGTGTGGTGCAACGATGCGGGTAAGGTGCTCGATGACGGAACCCTGTTTCGGTTCTCTGACACCGAGTTTCGACTCTGCGCTCAGGATCGCCATCTTTGCTGGCTGCAGGACTCGGGCATCGGCTTCGACGTCGAGGTCGAGGATGTCACCGAGCGCATCGCGGCCCTCGCGTTGCAAGGACCGACCTCGTGCGCGGTTCTCCGGCAGCTGGGCTTGGATGAGATCGAGCATCTCAGACCGTTTCGGCTGCGCGATTATCGGTTGGGGGACAGTGACCTGACCGTCTCGCGCACCGGTTACTCCGGCGATCTCGGCTACGAGCTTTGGGTGGACCCCGGAAGCGCCGAGGGACTCTGGGACCAGCTGATGCAAGCCGGCGCGCTGCTCGGGATCCGGCCCATCGGCTCCCGTGCCCTGAATCTCGTGCGTTTGGAGGCGGGCTACCTCCTGCCCCACGTCGACTTCGTGCCGGCCGACCACGCGCTGCGTCCGAGCCGGGCACGTTCTCCGTTCGAGCTCGGGCTCGACTGGATGGTGGACTTCGACAAGGGTCACTTCATCGGCCGGCGTGCCCTGCTCGCCGAGCAAGAAACCGGTTCGAAGTACCGGCTTGTCGGGCTCGACGTGGAGAGCAACCGGCCGGCCGACGGCTCGCTCGTCTACCACGCCAAGTCGGTCGAGGCAGGGCACGTCACCTCCGCGATGTGGTCGCCCAGCTGCAAGCGCAACATCGCCATCGCGCAGCTGCGCAGCGAGTACCGCAGCCGCGCCGAGGACCTGTGGACCGAGATCTATGTGCTGAAGGAGCTGAAGTGGGAGAAGCGCATGGTGCGTTGTCGCATCGTGGACCGCCCCTTCTTTGATCCGCCGCGCCGTCGCGCCACGCCCGCCCCCGACTATTGACGGCGCATCTCTTTGCGCCCGGGCTCGCGCCCGAGAATTTCGCTTCGAACCCTTAGAGAAATGGTCATGGAAACCAAAGATACGTTGGACACGAAAGTGCTGCAGGACAAAGATAATTTGGTGCTTCACCCGTGGGAGAACTTCCAGCGGCTGGGCCGCCAGAAGCGTACCGTGATCGAGCGGTGCGAGGGCATTTACGTCTATGACAGTGACGGCCGGAAATTGATCGACGGGCCGGCCGGGATGTGGTGCGTCAATGTCGGCTACGGGCGGGAAGAGATCGCCGAGGCGGTCCATCGGCAGCTCTTGGATATGCCCTATTGCAGCCCCTGGTCGTTCTCGAACGTGCCCGCAAGCCTGCTGGCCGAGAAGCTCGGCGCGCTCGCACCGGGCGATCTGGACCGGGTGTTCTTCGCCTCCGGGGGCTCGGGAGCGGTGGACTCGGCCCTTCGGTTCGTGATGTTCTACAACAACTTCCTGGGGCGGCCCGGGAAGAAGCACATCATCTCGCGGGACAACGCCTATCACGGCAGCACCTACCTCTCCGCGTCGTGCTCGGGCAAGGAGCGCGACAAGAGCTATCTGGACTTCGAGAAGGGATTCATCCACCACCTGTCCTCACCCAATCCCTATCGGCGTCCCGCGGGCATGAGCGTCGAGGCGTTCTGTGACGCCAAGGTCGAAGAGCTCGAGGGCAAGATCCTCGAGCTCGGGCCCGACCGGGTGGCGGCGTTCATCGCCGAGCCGATTCTTGCTTCCGGGGGTGTCATCGTGCCGCCGGAGGGTTACCAGCGCAGGTGCCTGGAGGTTTGCCGGCGTCACGACGTGCTCTACATCTCCGATGAGGTGGTCACCGCGTTCGGTCGCCTCGGGCATTATTTCGCGAGCGAGGACGTGTTCGGCATCGTCCCCGACATCATCACCACCGCGAAGGGGCTGACCTCGGGCTACGTGCCGCTCGGCGCGGTGTTCATCTCCGAACGTCTGCTCGAGGAAGTGGGCGGGGAGGACGCCAGCGGCGCGGTGTTCTCCAACGGCTTCACCTACTCCGGTCACCCCGTCGCCTGCGCCGCCGGTCTCGCTAACCTCGCGATCTTCGAGCGCGAGCGCATTCTCGAGCACGTGCGCGAGGTGTCGCCGCATTTTCAGAATCGCCTGCGGGAGCTCAGCGACATCCCGATCGTCGGTGACGTGCGCGGGATGGGCCTGATGGCGTGCGTCGAGTGCGTTATCAGCCAGGACAGCAAGCATCCGCTCACGCTGGATAAGGAGATCGGCGCCCGTATCGATGCCCACTGTCAGCGGCTCGGGCTCATCGTGCGACCCAACATCAACATGTGCGTCATGTCGCCTCCGCTCATCATCACCAAGGAGCAGATCGACGAGCTGGTCGACATCCTGCGTGAGGGCATCGTCAGGGCGATGGAGGACGTGCGCAAGGAGGGCCTCTGGGACGGCTGAGGCGGGGACGATGGCCGCTATGTATCACCCCTCGATGTACGATGACTCGACGCCGGTTCCGAGCTACTGGGAGACGACCACAACCGATCCGTCCGGCGCCTACCGCGCGATCGATGGCGACGAGTCGTGCGACGTCGCCGTCATCGGGGGCGGATACACCGGCCTTTCCGCCGCCCTGCATCTCGCCCGCGATCACGCGGTGGATGTGCACGTGCTCGAAGCGGGGCATATCGGCTGGGGCGCCTCCGGGCGAAACGGCGGATTCTGTTGCCTCGCCGCGACCAAGCTCTCCATCGAAGGCCTCGTCTCTCGCTACGGGGAGGATGAGACCAAACGCTTCTACGGCGCGCAGGTCGAGGGAATCGAGCTGCTCGACACCCTTGCCGAGGACGAGGGTATCGACTTCGAGCGTCAGGGTGACGGGTACTTCACGGTAGCGCATCATCGTTCGAGATACGCGGAGCTCGAAGAGGAGGCGGAGCAGCTGAGCTCGCGCTTGGGCATTCCGACGAAGCTCTACTCGAAGGAAGCGTTCGCCGAGGTGGGTCACGATTCGACCGAGCAGTACGGGGCGCTTCACACCGCGGTGGGTTTCGGCTTGAATCCCCTCAAGCTATCGGTCGGTCTTGCCCGCGCGGCGTCGCGCCACGGTGCCAGCTTGCACCCTCACAGCCGGGTGCTCGAGTGGTCGCGGGAGGGTAAGCGCCATCGGCTGCGATGTTCGGGAGGTGAGCTGCGGGCCAATCGGGTGATCGTCGCCACCAACGGATTCACCCGCGACGATCTGCACCCCGCCTTTGCCGGGGTCACGCTCCCCGCCATCTCGAACATCGTGACCACCCGGCCGCTCACGGCGCAGGAGCTCGCGAGCCAGAGCTGGCGGACCGAGAGCCCGGTCTGCAACACCCGCCGGCTGCTGTTCTATTATCGGGTGCTGCCCGATCGCCGGTTCCTCTTCGGAGCGCGCGGCGACACCACCGGGCACCCGAGGAGCGGCGAGAAGATGCGGGCCTGGCTCTCCCGGCGCTTGGGCGAGGTCTTTCCGGCCTGGAAAGATATCCCGACCACCCACTTCTGGCGCGGGCTGGTCTGCGTCACCCGGCGGCTCACGCCCTGCGTCGGGCGGCTAGATGACGATCCCAGCGTGTGGTTCGGATTTGGCTACCATGCCAACGGCGTGAACACCGCCCCGTGGGTGGGAATGATGTTGGCTCGGAGTATCACCGGGGCCAATCAGCAGCTGGTGGGAATTCCCGCCGTGATGCGCGGTCTCTCGCCGCGGTTCCCGGCCCCGGGGCTGCTTCGCTGGGGTTTGCGCTCGGCCTATCTCTACTACCGGATGCGAGACGCGTGGTGAGCGGGGGCATGCTTCCCCGCGCGAAATGACCGATGATTCCGCACGGTGGCCCGGCGCGGGCCGATGTGAGGACAGGGGCATGATGGCAGGGGCGGAGCAGTCGGACCTGCGAGGCGAGTACGAGCGTTTTTTCACCGAGCATCCGGAGGTCGAGTGGGTCGACGCGATCACGGTGGATCTGTGCGGGATCATTCGCGGTAAGCGTTACCCGCGCGAGGAGGTCCCCAAGCTCTACGAGTCGGGCCTGGCGCTGCCCTACACCGTCTATCTCCTCGACGTGACCGGCGATAACCTGGACCCGTGCGGGCGCGGCTTCAGCGACGGTGACCCTGACGGCATTTGCCGGCCCGTTGCCGGTACCCTCGTGCCCGTGCCGTGGGCGGACGCGCCCCGCGCCCAGGTACTCACGAGCATGAGCGACCCGGACGGGGCGCCGTCCCTGGTGGACCCGCGCAACGTGGCGGCGCATGTCCTGCGGCGTTTCGAGGGTTCCGGGCTGCATCCGGTCCTGGCTTTCGAGCTCGAGTTCTACCTCGTCGATCAGACCCCCGGTGCCGACGGGCGGCCCCAGCCGCCGATCTCTCCGGTTACGGGACGGCGGGAGGATTCGACCCAGGTTTACGGGATCACCGAGCTCGACGGCTTTGCGCCCTTTTTCGCCGAGGTGGAGCGCGCGTGCCGGGTGCAGAACGTCCCGGCCAGTGTGGCGACCAGTGAGTACGCGGCTGGACAGTACGAGATCAACTTGCATCACGTCGAGCAGCCGCTGGTTGCGGCTGATCACTGCGCACTGCTGCGCAATATCGTCAAACGCGTCGCGATGCGTTACGGCATGCGAGCGACGTTCATGGGCAAGCCGTTTCCGGGCCAGACCGGTAACGGCATGCACGTGCACTTGAGCCTGCTCGATGACTCGGGTCGGAACGTGTTCGACGACGGCAGCGAGCTCGGCAGTGAACACCTGCGGCATGCGGTGGCGGGGATGATTGAGACCATGGCCCCGGCGATGGCGATCTATGCGCCGAACGTCAATGCCTTTAGGCGTTTCGGCCCTAACTTGTTCGTTCCGGTGAGCCGCAGCTGGGGCACGAACAACCGCTCGGTTGCGTTCCGGATCCCGGCGGGCGAGGCGAAGAACCGCCGCATCGAACATCGCCTCGCCTCCGCCGACGCAAATCCGTATCTCGTGCTCGCGGCGATCCTGGCCGCGGTTTACCACGGAACGGCCGGGAAGCACGACCCCGGCCCGCCGGTCGATGGCACCAACGCCGGGCACACGGTGGACCCGGACCTACCGCTCACCTGGCCAGATGCGCTCGATCGCATGCAGGCGTCGACACTGATGGCGGACTATCTCACCCGGCCCTACGTGGACTGGTACTGCGAGACGAAAAGGGCGGAGTTGCGGAAGTTCGAGCGCTATGTCTCGCGCCAGGAGTATGCGTGGTATCTCTAGCCCGCACGTCGGAGACGAGGAAC
>JBFHLI010000130.1:0-9622 GCA_041594935.1 Gammaproteobacteria bacterium
GTTGCCGCTCATTAAGGTCGGGTACTTCGTCCGGTCCGTGTGACTGGAAACCACGAGTGAGTTAGCAATCTGGGTCGGGGTGGCGGGACTGACCCGTCGCCCCGTTCTTTTTTGGGGCGGCCGCGATGAGCTTTCGGCGTACCACTACTCTTTGGATGCTCGCCGTGCTGAGCGCCGCGGTCGGCGCCGCGGCGCGCGCGCACGACCCCGCCCTGCACGGCTTCAATCTCGTCACGTTCGAGCGGCCGTTCGCCGCGCCTGACTTCTCGCTCCCGGACCTGACCGGCAGACAGACTTCGCTCGCCGCGTACCGGGGGCACTACGTCCTCCTCAACTTCTGGGCGACTTGGTGTCCTCCCTGTCTAGCGGAGATGCCGTCGATGGAGGTGATCTTCGAGCGCTACCGCGAGCGAGGATTCGTGATCCTCGCGGTGTCCTCCGACTCCGAGGGTGTGGACGTGGTCGGCGACTTCGTCGCCCAGCTCGGGGTGAGCTTTCCGATCGTGCTCGATTCGGACCGGCGCGTCTCTGATCTGTACGGGGCAAGAAATCTCCCGGTCTCGTTCCTGCTCGATCGCGACGGTCACGTCGTGGCGGCGGCGCAGGGCGCACGTGACTGGGCCTCGGATGCGGCCCGCTCCACCCTCGACGAGATCATTGAGCCCCGATGAAGCCAGGCGCCTCGCTCGTCGGTGTCGTGATCGTAGCCGCGCTGACCGCACTGACCTCGGACACCCGCGCGACCGAAGATGATGACCCGGTCCTCGCGGTCGTGAACGGCCATGAGCTGCGGCTCTCGTTCGTCTACGAGCAGATCGAATCCATGCCGCTCGGTGACCAGCTCCTGCTTCGACAGGAGCGAGATCGGTTCGTTGAATCACTGATCCGCGAGGAGATCTTGTTCCAGTCGATGCTTATCTCGGATTTCGCCTCCGAGCCCAACCTGCGCGACGAGGTCAAGCGCGCGACGGTCGAGCATCTGATCAAGCGTCACGTCACCGACCGGATCCAGGTCTCGGAAGCCGCACTTGAGGCGTACTACCGCGAGCATCTCAGCGTGATTCGAGGTGAGGAGGCGCGCGCGAGTCAAATCTTGCTCGACGACCCGGCCCACTGCGAGGAGCTCCGCCGTTCGCTAAACTCGATGGCGGAGTTCGAGACGGCGGCTCGCCAATGGTCCAAGGACCGGCAGTCGGCCGCACGGGGCGGGGACCTCGGCGCGTTCATGAACCACGCCGGCCCGTATGGCTTCGAGACCCAGCTCTTCGAGATGCAACCCGGCGAGACGCGGGTGTTCGAGTCCCCCTCCGGCTGCCATGTGGTGATGCTCACCGAGAAGATCACCCCGCCCGCCCCGACCTTCGCAGAAGTCAGGGCGCGGATCCGTGAGCTGCTCGAGCGACAGCGAGAGGCACAGCTGCTGACCGAGCTGCTCGAGCAAAGCGAGCGCGCCGTCACGGTGGAACGCAGACCCTAACCCGGACCGCTTCCGGGCCGGGTAGGTTCACCTTCGACCTTCGACCTACCGCACCCTTCAAACCGTTGGCTGAGCGGCCTCTGCGCCTGACGTCACGTACGGCGGTAGGTTTTCTACGTCCTTACCGCGGCAGAGCGCTCGATCAGCATCGAAGACAAGCTGAGCGGGATGTTTCGCCGAGGACGCGGGGCCGGCTAAAGACGGTGGCGCTCTCGCCGATACAGGCGCAACGAAGTCCGTTGGCCTGACATTCACGATTCCAGCGCGCGGCCACAGGCGCGAGGCGCTATTCGGGGGGTCGCGGGTTCCAGGGCGCGGACCTGACCCGCCGCTCGCGAGACTGTTCCTCCTCATCGATGAGAGCGAGTGACGATGCCCAGGCCGGATAAGAAAGCAACCGTCCGGCGGCAATGCACACGAGAAGATCACATGAGTCGAAATCCTGCGATGGCACGGCGGTCCGAGCGATGAACCACGGCATGTGCCGATCTGGTTCTAGGCCGAGCCTCGCCAGAACTCACCCTCGAGCGCAGACGACGCATGTCGACTCCTAATCCCCGCCAGCGCACCCGCGAGGAGCTGCTCGCGGGCATTCGCGCCCAGCGGCTGAATCGACTGCGGGGCTGTGCCCTGTTCTCGCGGATTGAGGAAGACGAGCTTACCGTCCTCGCGGAAGCGTTCGAGGAGCTGTCGGTTCCCGCCGGCGAACCGATCATCTCCGAGGGTGCGCCGGAACCCTACCTGTACATCCTTGCCTCGGGCCGCCTGGAGGTCTTTTGCAGCCCGGAAGCGGGTGAGCCGATTCGGCTGGGCACCGTGATGCCGGGCGAGCCGGTCGGCGAGATGGGTTGCTTTTCCGACCGCGAGCGCTCCGCCTCGGTGCGCGCCATCGAACCCTCGGAGTTGCTTCGAATTCGCTACGAGCAACTGACGCGCTTCTTTGAACACTCGCCGGGCCTGGCGCCGGCGTTCGTCGACGTGGTCGCGGGCCGGCTGCGCCGGATGAATCGGCTCTATCAAGAGAACGCGATTCGACTGAAGACGGCCGAGCGTTCGCAGGAACACCTCGGTCACTTTCTCGATCTGTCCGAAGCGACCAAGCTCGGGGCCGGGATCGAGGGGCTCATCGAACGGCTGGTGCGAAGCGCCCGCAGCATCACCGATGCCGACCGCGCCTCGCTCTTTCTCATCGACCCCGCCACCGGCGAGCTCTGGTCGAAGGTCGCCGAAGGGGTGGAGGTCAAGGAGATACGGGTCTCGGCCGGCGCCGGCGTCATCGGCTGGGTCGCGCGCGAGAAGGAGATCCTCAACATCGCGAACGCCTACGAGGACGAACGATTCAACCCGGATGTGGACCGGGACACCGGCTACCGGACTCGTACCATCTTGTGCGCCCCGATGTGGAGCCTGCAGCACGAGATACTCGGGGTCGTGCAGGTCATCAACAAGCGAGCCGGCGTCTTCGACGAGGCGGACGAAGCGCTGTTACGCGCGTTCGCACACCAGGCTGCGATCGCAGTGGAGAACTTCAACCTCTACCGTAGGATGATGTTGAGCCATAAGAAGATGGCGATCATGCTCGACATCGCAACGACCATCAGTCAGACCCTCGATATCGGCACCCTCATCCGCGAGATCGTCAGCAAGACCACGCAAATCCTGCAGTGCGATCGTGCCTCGTTCTTCGTCCTCGACCACGGCCGCCAGGAGCTGTGGTCGATGGAAGCGCAGGGGTCGGAGCTCAAGGAGATCCGCTTCCCTGCGTCAGCCGGCCTCGCCGGACATGCCGCCGCCTCCGGCGAGGTCGTCAACATTCCGGACGCCTACGAGGACGCGCGCTTCAATCCCGACTTCGATCAGGCATCGAATTACCGCACCCGCTCCGTGCTTTGCGTGCCAGTGGTCGACCGGGCCGGACGCATCACCGGCGTCACCCAGGCCATCAACAAGTTCGACGGCTGCTTCGACGAGGAGGACATCGAGCTGTCTCGGGCTGCCGCATCGCAGATCGGCGTCGCCCTGGAGAACGCCAAGCTCCACGCCAGCACCGTCAACATGAAGAACTATCTGCAGAGCGTGCAGCAGAGCATCTCGAACAGCATCCTCTCACTGGACCGGGACCTTCGGGTGGTGACCGCCAACAAGGCAGCAGTGGAGATGTTTCCGGCCGCAGCGAAAGAGCCGGCCGAGCACGATATCCAGTCGCTTCTGGGACCTCGCAACGACCATATCATGTCGCTCGTGCGGCGGGGGTACGAGAGCCGCGTCACGATCGCGGAGTACGATGTCGACCTTCACGGCGATGACGGTGAAAGCAGGATCGTCAATCTGAACGTGCTGCCGCTCACCGATGCCGAGCAACAGTTCCAGGGTCTGGTGCTCGTGCTGGAGGACATCACCAACGAGAAACGCGTCAAGAGCGCATTCAGCCACTATCTCGCACCGGCGGTGATCGAGCAGCTGCTGGCTGACCCCAACCGTCTCACGCTTGGCGGTGAGAAGCGCGAGGTCACCTTCCTGTTCACCGACATCGCGGGCTTCACCACGTTCTCCGAGAAGGCGGGCCCGGCTGAACTCGGGCGCGTGCTCAACGAATACTTCGACGAGACCTGCGATATCGTGCTGCGGCACGGCGGCACCCTCGACAAGATCGTGGGCGATGCCCTGCACGTGATGTTCAACGCGCCTACCGATCAGCCCGACCACGCCGAGCGGGCGGTGCGCTGTGCGCTGGAGCTCGCAGAATTCTGCGAAACGTTTGCGAGCGAGCAGGCCCAACGCGGGATGCCGATCGGAGCGACGCGGATCGGCGTCAACACCGGCTCCGCGGTGGTCGGGAACTTCGGCGGAACCGCCCGATTCGACTACACCGCTTACGGGGATTCCATCAATACCGCGGCCCGGCTGGAGAGTGCGAACCGGTACCTCGGAACCCGGATCTGCGCGAGCCGATCCGCCAAGGACGGCTGTAACGGCATGGCATTCCGCCCCGTCGGCCGCTTGCTGCTTAAAGGAAAAAGCGAGCTGATCGAGGTCTTCGAGCCGCAGGCCGAAGCGCGAAGTTCCGAGGAGCGGCTGCACGACTACCTGCACGCCTACGGACGCCTGGAAAGCGAGGACTCCGGCGCGGCGGAGACCTTCTCGCAGCTCTCGGCGCGCTACCCGGACGACGGCCTGATCGCCTTCCATCACCAGCGCCTCGCGAACGGTGAAACCGGCAGCATCATCGTGTTGAGCGGGAAGTAGCGCCGCTCTCGTCCCCCCGGCGCGGCGAACGACCCACCCGATAGCGGTTTTGTCCGAAGTCTTGCAGCGCGGGCTACGCCGTGCGAAAAAGAACCAAGATGTTACCGTTGACCGATCGGCCGCGGCGTGAGTATGGCCACGCCGACGCCCGGATCACCGCCACGAGCGGATGGTTCGAGCGCAGACCGGTTCTCGCCAAGGACCCGGGGCGCTTGCACGAGCCGACCGACGCCGATCACGTGGTCATCGGCGCCGGCTTCACGGGGCTCGCCTGTGCGCGACGGCTCGGGGAGTTGTTTCCAGGGGACTCGATCATATTGCTCGAGGCCGATCCGATCGGGGCGGGAAACTCCGGACGCAATTCCGGATTCCTGCTCGACATCTCATTCTACGATGACCCGCCGCGCCACGTTCACGCCGCCCGGACCGCCCTGCAAAGGCGAGGACTGCAGGCACTGCGGCGAATCGTGCTCGAGCATCGAATCGACTGTGATTGGCAGCCATGGGGCAGCCTGCATGGCGCCGTCAATGAGGCGGAGTTGGACGAGCTCACCCGGATTGAACGCCGATTCGCCGCCGCCGGCGAGGCAGCCGAGACTTGGCCCGGCGACAAGATGAGCGCCATGACCGGCGGTGGGCGTTTCCGGCGCGGCATTTTTCACCCGGGGACGACGTTGGTGGACCCGGTCGCGCTCATCAGAGGCTTGACGGATACCCTGCCCGCAAACATTCGCGTCTTTCAGCGAAGCCCGGTCGTCGCGATCGATCGGCGGGGCGAATGGTTGAATGTGAGTACCGAAGAGGCGGCGGTGCAAGCCCGCCGGGTCTACCTATGCGTGAACGGCGCCACGCCCGGGCTGGGTTACGGCCGCAACCGACAGGTGAAGGTCTCGACCTTCGCGGCCATGACCCGCCCCTTGATCACATCGGACGGGCCGCTTGCCGAAGTCCAAACTCTCGGCCTACTGCCGACCGTCTCCGGCGGCGCAACCCTCAGAAAAGCCGCGGACAACCGACTCCTGGTGAGGCAGCACTACTGCTTCTCGCCGCGGGGATCTCCGAGCGAAGCGGACTATCGACGGTTCGTCGAGCAAGCACGCGTGTCGATGGAATCGCGCTGGCCAGCGTTGCGAAACATTGAGCTCGACTACGTCTGGAGCGGCGTCATGTCCCTCACCCGCAACAACGCGCAGCTTTTCGGTGAGCTCCGCAAGGACCTATTCGTTACCGCCTTCTGTAACGGGGCCGGCAACACTTGCGGCACGTCGGCGGGTATGCTGCTGGCGGAGTTCAGCGCCGGCTTAACAAGCGAGCTGCTGGACCATCAGCTCTCGCTTCCCCAGCCGGCCTGGGTACCACCTGATTGGCTGCTGCGCTTTTTCGTCGAGCGCGAGATCAAACGCTCCGTTCGCAGCACGGCCGGAATGAATTCGACGTGAGGAGCCGGGCCGACCCCAGCGCCGCAACCTTGCGCGGCTCAAAAGCGCTCGTCAGGAGCCATCAATCTCTCAGCCCCACAGAACCCGGTCGAGCAAATCGAGCGAATTGCCGGCGCGCCTCGATGCGCGCCCAAATGAGGCGCTGCATCTGCGCCGTGCTGCCGCCCCGATCGGGGTGTACCGCCGCCGCTAGCTGACGGAATCTCTCCTCGACGAACTTCAGCGAACTGGGTGGCCCGCTCTCGAAGCCCATGACGTCCCACCAGGCAAACTCAGCCGGGCGCAGCCCCGGGTGCGCCCGCAAATTTGGCTCGCGTCGCCCCGGAAGAATCGACCGAATCCACGAACTCACAATCAGCTAGCTCCCGAAAAATCAGCGGCCTTTTCTGCCGTCGCTTCTGCTGGCGGCCGTGTCCCGAAGAATGAGCACGAAGATAACTCAACATTAAAATGAATTCAATGCCTTATGATGTCAATCTAAGTCAAAACATCATGTCCTTCGATTCGGCCAGGAACGCCCCCATCGCCCCGGACCATCCGGTGCCATGGAGAATGGCGGCACCCGGCATCGGCCCGGTCGCAGACATCAGGGATCGTCGGCCTCGGTCTGACCGTTTCGCTTGGACAATCGCTGCTGTTTCAGTCTGACCACCATCAGGACGATCACCACGATGACGACGAGCACGACGATCTGCCAAAGGCTTACGCCCATCTGCAGCCCCGAGATTGCGAGAGGTGACCGGAAACTATATCGACCGCGACGCAGGCGCAACCGGAACCTTCCGGTTAGACTACTCGTCGATGTCCGATCAGAAACCCACGCGTAAGCTAACCGCAATTTTACATGCGGACGTCGCCGGGCTCAGTCGTCTCACCGGTCACGATGAGCTGGGCACTCACCGAAGGGTCAAATTAGGCGCAAACACGCCCGCCAGGCACCGCACACCGGCATCGCGCCGCGCAGCCGTGAGCCGTTAGCCGTTAGCCGCGATGTCGGAGGCAGAGAACTTCACCTCGAATCTGGTCAGCTATTTCTGGCGGCCCGAGGCGCCCGTCGTGCTCTCGATGGTGCTGATGCTCGGGCTCGCCCTCGCCTACCTCCGGCCGGCGGATCGGCGCACCCTTTTCACCACCGTCGGGGTATTCCTCGTAGCCCTGTTGGGCCAGCTCGCCGCCGCGGGACTGCACGCGGCAGGCGTCACCGAGATTGCCGATTCCCTCCGCGAGCTGTTCGTGCTGGTGGGAGGCCTTGCGCTGATTCGGCTGTGGGGACTGCTGCTGTTCCGGGTCGTCGTCCCCTGGTGCCGGCTGTCCACGCCCCGCATCCTGGAGGACATCCTGTTGAGCGTGGCCTATGTGGCCTGGGGGCTGATTCGCCTGCGCTACGCGGGCCTCGACCTGGGCAGCCTGGTGACCACCTCGGCGGTGATGACCGCGGTGCTCGCGTTCTCGTTGCAAGACACGCTCGGCAACATCCTGGGCGGCATCGCCCTGCAGCTCGACGACTCGGTGAAGGTGGGTGACTGGATCGAAGTCGACGACGTCAAGGGCAGGGTGGTGGACATCCGGTGGCGTTTCACCGCGGTCGAAAGCCGTGACTGGGAGACGGTGGTGGTGCCGAACAGCGTGCTGATGAAGAGCAAATTCAAAGTGCTGGGACGCCGGCTCGGTGAGCCGAGCCAGTGGCGGCGCTGGGTGTGGTTCGAGGTCGATTTCGCGATCCCGCCCTCGCACGTCATCGAGACGGTGGAGGCGGCGCTCGGCGAGTCGCGGCTCCCGGACATCGCGGCCGCGCCCACGCCCAATTGCATCCTGATGGGCTTCGAGCGCGGGTACGGGCGCTACGCGGTGCGCTACTGGCTCACCGACTTTCAAGCGGACGACCCGACCGACTCGGTGGTGCGGGTGCAGGTTTATGCCGCCTTGAAGCGGATCGGGGTCTCCATCGCGATCCCGCGCCAGGAGATGCACATCACCCAGACCGATGAGGAGTACGAGGAACGCCTACGCGGGCAGGAATTCGAGCGCCGGCGATCTGCCCTGGGACAGGTGGACCTCTTTCAGGAACTTACCGAAGATGAGGAGCACACCGTGGCCGAGCGGCTCGTCTACTGTCCGTTCGCCCCGGGGGAAGTCATCACGCGCCAGGGGGCGGTTGCGAGCTGGCTGTATATTCTCACCTCGGGGCGGGCCGACGTGTTTCTCGAGGTTCCCAACGCGCCCCGCAAGCTGGTCGATCACCTCGAGGCGGGGAGCCTGTTCGGCGAGATGGGGTTGATGACCGGGTCGCCGCGCACCGCGACGGTCATCGCTGCGAGCTACGTAGAGTGCTACCGCCTCGACAAGGCCGCGTTCGAGGATGTCCTGCACTCGCGCCCGGCCATCGCCGAGACGATCTCCCGAGTTCTCGCCTCGCGACGGGCCGCGCTGGACCTCGCCCAGCAGATGGCCGACGCCGACGCCGCGCCGAGCGCGGACTCCCACCAGTTTGGGGATATCCTGGATCGGGTCCGACAGTTCTTCGGGCTGAGAAGCTGAATGAGTCTCGGTGGCGTCGCACGGGTCGGGTCCGCGCCCGAGACCGCGCCGACGTCGAAGGCGGGCGCCATCGAGGAGAAAGCGAGAAAGCCGCATACGGGAGGTACCTAGGCGAACTCTCAGGCAAGCAAAGATTGGTCGTAACCCGAGTGTCCGGCTCGCGCTGGGGCCCAACAAACCGGCGAATGAAACTTCTCTTGCCGCCGCTGTCTAAGCGGCTCGATCTCACGGCCTTTCGCTCGCAAACATGCAACCGAAACGCTCGACATCACAAAGGAGAACGGAATGAAATCCAGAGTTTTGTCGGGGGGTGTCATTGGGTGGGCGTTGGGGTCGTGTCTCAGCGCAAATGTTGCAGCGCAGACCGGCGATCTGAAAACCGACCAACTCGTCGCATCGTCAACCGCGGTGATCGAACGCCAGCTGGGGGAATCCGAGAATCGGCGCATTCCGGCCGACCTGAGGAGCCAGGCGAAGTGCATCGCGGTGTTTCCCGCGGTCGTGAAGGTCGGTCTCATCGTCGCGGGAAAACGAGGCAACGGTCTGATCAGCTGCCGCCACCCGCAGACCAAGGCGTGGGGTACCCCGGCCATCTTCAACATCACGGCGGCGAGCGTGGGGATACAGGCAGGCATCCAGTCGGCCTCGTATGTGTTCCTGTTTCTCAACAAGAAATCGGCCGACGGCCTGTTGAAGGAGAAGATCAAGTTCGGCAGTGACTTCAGCGTCGCGGTCGGGCCCGTGGGCGGCGGAGCCAACCTGGACACTCAGCCCGCCGTCGTGAGCTACGTGCGAACCGAGGGGCTGTTCGCAGGCGTGGATCTGGAGGGTGCCGCCCTCACCTTCAACGAGGCCTCGAACGCCGAGGTTTACGGGTGGGACGCCGACGCCCAGCACCTATTATCGGGCGAGCAGCCGCTCA
>JBFHLI010000131.1:0-9619 GCA_041594935.1 Gammaproteobacteria bacterium
CCGGCCTTGCCCCCGGCTGGTTACCCTGGGGAACGACCAACCACGGAACGCTAATAGTCCCTCCGCGTGCGATCACTGCAGACGACTTGAGCCCGCTCGGCGAAGGCGTGGCAGCTCCCCCGCAGTTGCTGGGCAAGTGGACCTTGGTATACCTGGGTGTGCCACCGTGTGAAGATATCTGTCAGCAGCAGCTACACAAGATCCGTCAGGTCCGGCTTGCCCTCGGAAAGGATGCTCGTCGCGTGCAGCGGCTGTATCTCGCCGGAGGTGGCGCACCGCGCCGCGCGCTCGACTCGGTCCTCGAGCAGTATCCGGGCATGGGTATTGCCGAATTGCCCAACCGGGCGCAGACCGCTTTCTCGGTCGATGAGGATGACTCTCGCTCTTCCAGTCGCATTTACATCGTCGATCCGATGGGGTACGTGATGATGTACCACTCGCCCGAGCTGGATGGCACTGCTCTGCTCAAAGACGTGAAGCGACTTCTCAAGGCGTCGAGGATTGGCTGATGCCGCAGGGTTACGTTCGCTTTGCCGTACTGACCGCCGTCCTCACGCTGTGCGTGATCGTGTTCGGTGCCTACGTGCGCCTGTCGGACGCGGGCCTATCCTGCCCGGACTGGCCGGGCTGCTACGGGGCCGCCACCGTGCCTGCTTCCGATGCCGCAGTGGCCGAGGCCAACGCCCGGTATCCGGAGCGCCCGGTCGAAGTGGGCAAAGCCTGGAAGGAGATGATTCACCGTTACCTTGCCGGTGCTCTGGGGGCGTGCATCTTGCTCCTTACCGTGGTGGCCTGGCGCCGCCGGGACCGGGCGGTGATGCTACCAACCGTTCTCCTGTTGCTCGTCATCTTGCAGGCGTTGCTCGGGATGTGGACGGTCACCCTCCAGCTCAAGCCGGTGGTCGTGACGGGGCATCTGCTGGGCGGTATGGCCACTCTCGGCCTGCTCTGGTGGCTGGTCCTGCGAGAGGGTCGTCTTTGGCTGAATTACCCGGCGGATGAGAAAGCCACGAGCCTAAAGCCGTGGATTCGCCTTGGCATCGCGGTTCTCATCGGCCAGCTCACCCTCGGGGGATGGACGAGCGCCAACTACGCGGCTCTCGCTTGCCCGGACTTCCCGTTGTGCCAAGGGCGCTGGTGGCCGGAGATGAATCTCCCCGAGGCGTTCAGGCTGTGGCGCGGACTCGGTGTCAGCTACGAACACGGAGTGCTCGGTCAGGAAGCTCTTACCGGGGTACACATGATGCATCGGTTGGGCGCGTTGGTTACTTTCGCGTACATCGGCGGGCTTTCGGTCTGGGTTCTCGCGCGGGCGGCGAGCTCCAGGCTCGCGGTAACCAGCGCGGTGGTCATCTTGTTGTTGCTGCTGCAGATTGCGCTCGGAGTCGCCACTGTCCTGTGGGCAAGACCACTGGCCTTTGCCGTTGCCCACAATGGAGTCGCCGCCCTGCTGTTGGTCGCATTACTTACGCAGGTTCACCTCGCCGGCACGAGTGAGCGCGACTCGAAATCGATCGCCCGCTGACGGTAGAATTCGAAATGCCATGAACCTCAGCCAAGAACAGGTGCATCCGCAGCCGCTAGCGAGCGAACGTCGAGCCGGTTGGCGTGACTACCTGCAGCTGTGTAAGCCGAGAGTGGTGCTGCTCATCGTTTTTACGGCGGTGGTCGGCATGTTTCTCGCCTCCCCTGGCCTCGTTCCGCTGTCGGCGCTGCTCTTCGGAACGATCGGGATAGGATTGGCGGCGGCTTCCGGGGCCGCGATCAATCAGCTCGTGGACGAGAAGGCGGACTCCGTCATGGCCCGAACCCGCGGTCGGCCCCTACCCGGCGGCCGACTCGACAAGGGTGCCGCGGCGACATTTTCGGTTGCCCTGTGCGTGCTCGCGATGGTGCTGCTTCTATCCTTTGTCAATACCCTCACCGCCATCCTGACCTTCTTGTCGATGATCGGGTATTCGGTTATCTACTCTCTATTTCTCAAGCGGGCGACACCGCAGAACATCGTCATCGGCGGTGCAGCGGGGGCGATGCCGCCGGTGTTGGGTTGGGCGGCGGTAACCGGCACCCTCGATCCACACGCGCTCCTGCTGTTCCTAATCGTGTTCGCCTGGACCCCGCCGCACTTCTGGGCGCTCGCAATCCATCGACGTAGTGACTACGCGCGGGCGCGGATTCCGATGTTGCCGGTCACTCACGGGGTCGAATTCACGCGCCTGCAAATCCTGCTCTACACGCTTGTCCTGTCCGCGGTTAGCGTTCTGCCTTACGTCACCCGAATGAGTGGCATTACCTACTTGCTGGCGGCCGTCGCGCTCGATGCGGGTTTTCTGTATCACGTGATCCGTCTTTATCGCGGGGAGGATGAGAGCCAGGCGATGCGAACATTTCGATACTCGATCTACTACCTTGCGAGTCTGTTCGCATTCCTGCTGCTCGACCACTACCTCCCCCCGATGTGAGTTTCGCACCCGGGCGAACAGCCCTCGCGGGCACCAGAAACGCGCCATACTCAGGAGGATTTCAGTAGTAGGGCCTCGCGCCAGCGCGGCCCGGCGCGCTCATCCCTCCGCAAACGCTCGCCTCAGCCGCTCGATCGCGTTCTTCTCAATCTGTCGGATTCGCTCGGCCGAGACTCCATACTCTCTTGCCAGCTCGTGTAGCGTCACCTTCCCCTCACTGAGCCAGCGCTTGCTCACGATGTCTCGGCTGCGCTCATCGAGGACTTCCAGCGCCTCGGCTAGGCGCTCCTCGTTGTGGGCTTGCCACTGTGCTTCCTCGTTCTGGGAGGCGGGGTCGAATCGCAGGTCGGGCAGGTAGCCGGCCGGTGAGAGGTGATCGGGCATCGCATCCTGATCGCCGAGGGGGTCGAAGGCAGCGTCGTAGGCGCTCAGTCGCTTCTCCATCTCGAGAACTTCGGCGGCAGAGACCCCGAGATCCCGAGCGACCGCGTCCACCTCCGCCTGGTTGAGCCAGCCAAGGCGTTTCTTGGCGCCGCGCAGGTTGAAGAAAAGCTTTCGCTGGGCTTTGGTGGTTGCGACCTTCACGATGCGCCAGTTGCGCAGAATGAACTCGTGAATTTCCGCCCGGATCCAGTGCACCGCAAATGACACCAGCCGGACGCCCACGTCCGGGTCGAATCGTTTCACCGCCTTCATCAGACCGACATTTCCTTCCTGGATGAGGTCCGCTTGGGCCAGCCCATACCCCTTGTAACCGCGGGCGACGCGGGCCACGAATCGCAAGTGTGCCAGCACCAAGCTCCACGCGGCATCGAGATCGTTCTCTCGACGGTAGCGCTCCGCCAAGCTGCGTTCTTCGTCCAGGCTCAACATCGGTATGCTCTCGACTGCCCGGCAATAGGCGTCCAGGCTGCCGATTGGAAGAACCAACCCCGCTTGCAGTGCCTTCGTCATGTATTGCGAGCCTCCTTTATCTCCCTGATGCCAGATATTAGCACTCTGGCTATTCGAGTGCCAGATCTGCAAAAAGTTCATATTCGAATCAGAGTCTTACGGCCAAGCCGGGCATTGCTCGTCAGCTTGGCTCGATCGCGTGCAGGTGCCGCGCGACCGCGCTCCAAGAGCCCAGCACCCCGAGCAGGGTTCCACCCGCCAGCAACACCAGTACCGACATGAGGTTGGGACCCGTCAGCCCGAAGTCGCTCTCGTAGAGCCGTGCCAACTCGGCGACCGACGGTTCGAGGATCTCCAGCGCGACGATGATCAGTAGGCACGCAGCCATGGCACCGAGCAGACCGTACCAAAGCCCGCTGTAGAGAAACGGCCGCCGAATGAACGCATCGGTGGCACCGACGAGCTTCTGTATCTCGATCTCCTCGTGGCGATGCTCGATGCCCAGCCGGATCGTGTTGCCCACGATGAGCAACACTCCGATGGAAAACAGCCCGGTGAGGATCAGGACCCCCCGCCGCATGATCCTCACCATGGCATGCAGGCGTTCGACCCAATCCAGGTCGGACTGTACCAGCTCGACCTGTTCTAGCCGCCCCAGCTCTCTTACGAGGGTCTCGACCGAATCGGGATCTGAGTGTCGTGGATCGGGAAATACCACCAGTGATACCGGCAATGGATTTTCCTCACCAAACACGTCACGCAGATCGGAAAACCCGATCAAGCGCTGATACTCCTTCAAAGCCTCGCTCCGGCTGATCAGATCGACCCGAATGATTCCCGGCTGCCGGGTGAGCGACTCCCTGAGACGCCTGGCCTCGTCATCGGTCGTTGTCTCGGTGAGGTACAACGACACCTGAGTGCCACCGGCCCACCGGCCGCTCAAGGTGTTGATATTGTCCAGCAGTACGTACAGTCCAGTCGGCAGCGCCAGCGCAATTCCAATGATTGCGCTGGTGGTCAAAGTATTGAGCGGGGCGCGCGCCAACAGGCCAAGAGTGTAAACCGCGGCATGCAGGTGTTGCACCAGCCAAACCCGCGGATGCGGGAGCGAGATCAGGCCCCATCGAATCGCTCTTCGGCTGCCCGCCCTCCCTTGCCTCACCGCGATGCTCAACGACGACCCCGTTCGAAGCTGCCGTTTCGAAGGCTCAAGATACGGTGCCGGAAGTGTCTGAGCAGCTCCAGGTCGTGCGTCGCTACCAGCGCCGTGACCCCGAATTGATTGAAGCGTTCGAACAACGACATGATCTCACGAGACAGTACCGGGTCGAGATTGCCGGTGGGCTCGTCCGCCAGCAAGATGGGGGGCCGGTTGACGACCGCGCGAGCGATTCCCACGCGTTGCTGCTCACCTCCAGAGAGCGTCAGAGGAAGAACTCGCTCCTTCCCGAGCAGCCCGACTTGATCCAGCGCGGCCCGGACCCGTCGCGAAATCTCCGCATGCCCCAGGCCGTCGATCACCAGGGGGAGCGCAACGTTGTCGAAGACGGTTCGGTCCAGCAACAACTTTGGGTTCTGGAAGACGACGCCGATCTTGCGCCTATACCGGGGGATCTCGCGTCTCCCGATTCCGCTCAGATTCTTGCCGCCGATGACGATCTGTCCCCGCGAACATCGTTCCACGAGCGCAATGAGACGCAGCAGCGTGGATTTGCCGGCGCCGGAGTGTCCGGTGAGAAAAACCATCTCACCTGCTCCGATGTGCAGCTCAACGTTACGCAACGCCTCCCGTCCACCCGGGTATCGCTTGCTCACGCCGTGGAATTGAATCATGTGCCCAGTGTACCGTTTCGCGGGGGCGCGAACGCGACCGAAATTCGCGCACGGCAACGTAGCTACGGTGACTCCACTTCTTTCGATCTGCTATCCCGAGAGAAGAGTGTCGACGAAGTCGGCGGCATCGAATTGCCGCAAATCATCAATGCCTTCGCCGACCCCGACGAAACGAATGGGAAGTCGTAGCTTCTCGGCGACGGCGAACACCATTCCTCCCTTGGCGGTACCGTCGAGCTTGCTCAAGGCGATTCCGGTAACGTTCACCGCCTCGTGAAACTGTTGTGCCTGGACGAGCGCGTTCTGCCCCGTACCCGCATCGAGCACGAGCAACGTCTCGTGAGGCGACTCGTCGTCCTGCTTGGAGAGTACCCGCTTGACCTTCTTCAGCTCGTCCATCAAGCCTCCGTGCGTGTGAAGGCGCCCAGCTGTATCGGCAATGAGCACGTCGACACCGCGCGCGCGGGCGGCCTGTAGCGCGTCGAACAGCACGGACGCGGAATCAGCCCCCGGGTGTTGAGACACGACGGGCACTCCTATCCGCTCACCCCACGCTCGCAGCTGCTCGACCGCGGCCGCCCTGAACGTGTCACCCGCTCCGAGCAAGACACTATAGCCCTGCTTGCGCAAGCGACTTGCCATCTTGGCAATGGTCGTAGTCTTGCCAGACCCATTGACCCCGACCATCAAAATCACGAATGTTGAACCTCGGTCGGTCGGGATCTGAAGCGGGACACTGACGGGCAGCAGAATTTCGAGCATGTCCTCCCGCAGGGCCGCCCGTACCGCCTGCCCGTCCTTTAATTGCCGGCGAGCAAGGCGCTTTGTCAACCCGGAGACAAGGCGCTCGGTGCCTTCGACCCCGACGTCGGCGCTCAGCAACAGCGCCTCGATCTCGTCGAGCAGATCACCGTCTACCGCCTTGTGGCTTCGGAAAATATCGTTGAGGTCGTAGGTAAGACCAATCTTCAGCGCCCGCCCGAGCCGACGCCACATAGTTGGTTTGCGATTCCGCCCCGCAATCTTGCCCGCCATGTCTTCCTTCTCTAATGGACACATGTGTTAGGGTTGTTTGGCAGTGACTGATACACGATTATCCCATCACTTCCGTAATCAAGGAACGCCGACGGTCTGGGGGGCGGTGCGAGTCCGAGGCGGATTCGGGCGGCATCGGTTGCTGCGCTCGACGTCGCTTGCGAGCTCGCGCAACGACGACCCCGCCCGCTTGCGTACCCGGTGGGGTCTGAATGGGAAATAGACGACCCGGGACGGTGCGCATCATCGGCGGACGCTGGCGGGGTCGTCGGCTGCCGGTCCCGGATACTTTGGCCTTGCGCCCGACCGCCGACCGCGTTCGGGAGACGTTGTTCAACTGGCTCAGCCCGACGATAGAGGGCTCACGTTGCCTCGACCTGTTTGCCGGCAGCGGCGCCCTTGGATTCGAGGCCGCGTCGCGAGGTGCGGCAGAGGTGGTCATGGTGGAGCGAGAGCCACAGCTTGTGCACAGCTTGGGAGAGCAATCGCACCGGCTCGGTGCGAATGTGGTTCGGGTCATCAAGAGTGACGCCCTGTTGTGTCTGGAGCAGCCCGGCACTCCTTTTGATATCGTGTTCTTGGACCCGCCTTTCGGCTTTGAGATGATGAGTGAGGTATGCGCCCGGCTTCAGGCCGGGCAATGGCTATGTCCCGGGGCGTTGGTATACCTCGAGCAGGCGCTCGCAACCATGGCACCAAGCATGCCGCATGGTTGGCGGATTGATCGGGAAGGAAGGGCAGGGCGCGTTCGCTATATGCTCGCGCGGTGCGGTGAGCCCGACCAGTGACCAGTGGCTGGAGAGATATGAGATGACTACAAGCGTGATCTACCCGGGGACGTTCGATCCGATCACCAATGGCCACGAGGACTTGGTGCATCGGGCTACGAAAATTTTCGACCACGTGATCGTGGCGGTGGCGGCGAACGTGCCGAAGACTCCTTGCTTCTCGCCGCAAGAGCGAATCTCCATGGCGAAAACCGTGCTTGGGAGCTTCCCGAATGTCTCGGTACTCGGGTTCGACGACCTGTTGGTCAACTTTGCCAAGCGCCAAGGCGCCGGTTTGCTGCTGCGAGGTTTGCGCGCCGTATCGGACTTCGAGCATGAGTTTCAGCTCGCGAGCATGAATCGCAAGCTAGCCCCCGAGGTCGAAACGGTGTTCTTGACCCCCGAGGAAGGCTACAGCTACATCTCATCGAGCCTGGTACGTGAAATCGCCAGTCTCGGTGGTAACGTAAGTCCTTTCGTGCATCCCACTGTCCGGGCGGCTTTGACCGAGCGCCTTCGCCAGGGTCGGGAAGGGCAGCCGCCGACGGAGTAGGCATCATGGCATTGATGATTACCGACGAGTGCATCAATTGTGATGTGTGCGAGCCCGAGTGCCCGAATGACGCCATCTCTCAGGGCGAAGAGATCTACGTCATCGACCCCGCTCTCTGCACGGAGTGCGTGGGGCACTTCGAGACCTCGCAGTGCGTCGAGGTTTGTCCCGTCGACTGTATTCCGCTTAACCCGGATTACCGCGAGACCCGCGAGCAGCTGTATCAAAAGTATCTGCATCTGACTCGCGAGTCGAAGGTCAAATCATGATGTCTAGCTGGATCTTCTCCTTTGCGCTGCCCGGCAGCTTCAGCGTTGGCAGACCGGGCAATAGAAAGACGAGCGTTGCCCGATGCTCCGTGACCGAATGAGCCCGGCGCACTGGCCACACCGAAGCCCCGCCCGACCGTAGACGTGCAGCTTTTCGCCGAACGCACCCGGCTCACCGGCGCTGCCGACGAAATCCCGCAGGGTGGTGCCACCGCTGCCGATTGCGGCTGACAACGTAGTGCGGATCGCGCCCGCAAGTTGCTCGTGGCGAGCCCGCGAGATGCGTCCGGCGGGGCGGGCAGGATGAATCCCAGCCAGGTGAAGAGCCTCGTTCGCGTAGATGTTGCCAACGCCGGCAACGACGCGGCTGTCCATGACGAAATTCTTGACGGCACGCCGGCGTCCCCGGGACCGTTCATGCAGATAACCTCCGTCGAATTCTTCACCCAGCGGCTCGGGTCCCAGTCGACACAGCAGGGGGTGTTGCGCCGGATCCCGGGTGGTCCAGAGGACCGCCCCGAAGCGCCGTGGGTCACGCAGCCTCAACGCGTGCCGGTCGTCGAGCACGATGTCCAGGTGATCGTGAGTCTCGGGCAAGGCGTCGGGGTCGACCAGCTTGAGGCTACCCGACATCCCAAGGTGGATTATCAGCGTGCCGTCCCCGATCCGGAGCAACAGGTACTTGGCGCGTCGCTCGACGGCGTGAACGCGGGCTCCGGCGAGACTGCGTTCGAGGTCTCTTGGCACCGGCCAACGCAGCATCGGGTTGCGCACGATCACCTCTGCGATGCACTGCCCGATCACCGAGCCCGCAATACCCCGGCGGGTGGTCTCGACTTCGGGGAGTTCTGGCATCGGTCGACTCGGAACTCACCGGGTGGTTACGGTATCGGAATCAGAGCCGCGACCTCGGCTGGCCAGCACATTGAGGGCAATGACCGTCGCCAGTCCGATCAAGATCAATCCGAGGGCCAGCACGACCTGTGAGCTTAGCTCCGACGGCCACACGGGGGTGCTTGAGATCAGTCGCGTTTTTCCCCGCACGATCTCGTAGGTACGTTGTTGAAAAGGCCAGATCAACCAAAGCGAGCCGATCAGGATTCCGATGATCGTGGACAGGGTGGGCCGGTAGTGGTGGTGCAGCAACCACACCAGGAATCGACTGAACGCCATCAGTCCAACAATCGCACCCACCCCAAACGGCACGATGATCGCAAAGTCGAGCCTCCCAAGCGCGTCGAAGATGTACGCGTACTTCTTCATCAGCAGCAGCACGAACGACCCGGAGATCCCCGGTAGGATCAGGGCGCTTATCGCGAGCGCTCCCGATAGCACTATGAACCAGGGCGCCTGCGGGGTGTTGACCGGTACCAGGCTCACCACCAGCCACCCCACGATCACTCCGGCCGCCAGGAGCGCTTTGTCGCTGCCGCCCAACCGACCTAATGTGCGCAGGAGCACGCCGACGGAGGCAACAATGAGGCCAAAGAAGAGCGCGAAAATGGGTTCTGGGTGAGTCCGGATCAGCTCCGGCAGCGGCACCACCCGGGTGAAGAACATCAATGCGGTGAAGATGCCCGAGCAAAGGAGCAGCACGAACCCGAGATCGACGTGTGCGGCAGCCTGGCGAAGCTCGGCGCGCAGCAATAGGCGCACGAGCGCAAGGTCAAACGAACGAATCGCCTCAAGAAGCCTCTGATAGATGCCGAGGATGAGCGCCATCGTGCCGCCACTGACCCCGGGTACGACGTCGGCGGCACCCATGCAAAATCCCTTGAGGGCGATGCCGAGAGCGTCCTTCGGCGA